>JAYUWC010000144.1:0-5815 GCA_043753755.1 Rhizobacter sp. | reverse complement strand
TCACGATCCAGACGAAGCGGTTGCTCCAGTCGAACCAGAGCAGCGTCGAGACGCCGATGCCGATCAGGATCAGCACGCCGCCCATCGTCGGCGTGCCGCTCTTCGCGAGGTGCGACTCGACACCATAGGCGCGCACCGGCTGGCCGATTTTCAGCGCGGTCAGCCGCGCGATCACCCACGGCCCGAACGCCAGGCCGATCAACAGCGACGTGAGCGCGGCCATCACCGCACGAAACGTCAAATACTGAAACACGCGGAAGAAGCCGAACTGCGGCGACTGCTGCTGCAACCAGTCGGCGAGGCTAAGCAGCATGCCCGCCTCCTGGGTTGAACGAGCCGGCGAGCAGCGCCGCCGCGACCTGCTCGGTCTTCATAAAACGCGAACCCTTGACCAGCACCGCAGCGCACACCGGCGCCTGCGGCAGCGCGGCGAGCAGGCTGGCCATGTCGTCGAAATGGCGTGCGCCGTGAAAGGCAGCAGCCGCGTGGGTGGCGGCGCTGCCGACCGTCCAGAGCGCGTCGATGCCGCGCGCTTTGGCGAACGCGCCGACCTCTCGGTGAAACGCAACACCGTGCTCACCGACCTCGCCCATGTCGCCGAGCACCAGCCAACGTGGGCCGGGCACCGAGGCCAGCACCTCGATCGCAGCGCGCACGCTGTCGGGGTTGGCGTTGTAGGTGTCGTCGATCAGCGTGACCGATTGGCCGTCGCGCTGAAACGATTTGACCTGCGATCGGCCTTTGACCGGCTCGAATGCCTCGAGCCCACGCGCGATCGCGTCGAGCGGGCAACCTGCGGCTAGCGCGCAGGCGGTGGCGGCCAGTGCGTTTTTGACGTTGTGCCACCCCGGCACCCGAAGCTCGAACGTGGTCGCGCCCGCCGGTGTCTGCAACATCACGGCCCAATGGCCATCCGTCCATTCCGCATGGCAGGTCACGTCGGCCGCGCCGCTCAATGCGAAGGTCAGCGTCGGCCGGTTGTCGGCAAGCCGGTGCCAGAGCGGCGCGTGTTCGTCGTCGGCCGGAAACACTGCCGTGCCGCTGGCGCCGAGCGCTGCGAACACCGTGCCGTTCTCGATCGCAACGGCTTCGACGCTGGCCATGAATTCCTGGTGCTCACGCTGCGCGTTGTTGACGAGCGCGACCGTGGGTGCGGCGAGGGCTGCAAGCGCGGCAATCTCGCCCGGGTGGTTCATGCCGAGCTCGACGACGCCGGCGCGGTGGTGCAGTTGCGCGTCCTGGCGCAGACGCAGCAGGGTCAGCGGCACGCCGATGTGGTTGTTGAAGTTGCCGGCGGTCGCGAAGGCTGCGTCGCCCAGCCAGGCACGCAAGACCGACGCAATCATCTGCGTGACGGTGGTCTTGCCGTTGCTGCCGGTGACAGCGATCAAGGGCAGATGGAACTGGCGCCGCCAAGCGCTCGCAAGGTCGGTCAGGGCCTGCTGTGAATCGGCGACTTGCAGGCCATCGAAGCCGACTTCTTCGAGGCCGTGTTCGGCAATCGCGGCCACCGCGCCGGAGGCTTTCGCTTGCGCCAAAAAATCGCGCGCATCGAAGTTCTCGCCGCGCAGCGCGATGAAGAGGTCTCCGGCCTGCAGGCTGCGGGTGTCGCTGTGCACCCGGCTCGACACGACGCTGCCGTCACCGACGAGGCGCGAGCCCGGCAGCATGGCGTGGGCTTGCGCCAGGGTCATGGTCATGCAGCAACTCCCGGGCGCGCAGCGAGCGCAGCGCCCGCTTCGTCGACATCGGAGAACGGCTGCTTCACGCCGGCGATTTCCTGGTACGTCTCATGGCCCTTGCCGGCGACCAGGATCACGTCGCGCGGGCCGGCGTTGCGCACTGCGTGAGCGATGGCCTTGCGGCGGTCTTCGATCACCTTGACCCGCTCCTGGCTGCCGGCGAGACCGGCCACGATCTGCAGCGTGATGAAAGCCGGCGGCTCGAAGCGCGGGTTGTCGTTGGTGACGACTACCTGATCGGCGAGCCGCTGTGCGAGCGCGCCCATCAGCGGGCGCTTGCCGGCATCGCGGTTGCCGCCGCAACCGAATACGCACCAGAGCGCGCCGCCGCGCTCGGTCGCGAACGGCCGCAGCGCGAGCAGCGCCTTCTCGAGCGCATCGGGGGTGTGCGCGTAGTCGATCACGACCTGCGGGCCGGCGGCCTCCGAGGCGACACGCTGCATGCGACCGGGCACCGGTGTCAGCAGCGCGCAGGCAGCAGCGGCATCGGCGAGCGCGACGCCGGACGCGCGCAAGCCACCGATCGTGGCGAGCAGGTTGTGAACGTTGTAGTCGCCGATCATCTGGGTCTTGACGGGGGCGGTCGTGTTGCCTTCGCGCAGGTCGAAGCCGAGGCCGCCGCCGGTGCTGCCGTAGCCGATGTTCGAGGCGCGCAGGCGCGCATCGCCGGTGGTCGAATAAGTCCAGAGGTCGAGCGCCGTTTCTTGCAGCGCGCGAGCCAGCGTAGCGCCGTGCGTGTCGTCGACGTTGACCACCGCCGCGCGCAGGCCAGGCCACGAAAACAAGTCGGCCTTGGCCTGCCAATAGGCTTGCATCGAGCCGTGGTAGTCGAGGTGGTCCTGGGTGAAGTTGGTGAACAGCGCGGTTGCGATCTGCGTGCCGGCAAGGCGGTGTTCTTTCAGCCCGATCGACGTGGCCTCGATCGCGCAGGCGTCGAAGCCGGCGTCGACGAATCGTTTGAAGCCGGCCTGCACCGTGACCGGGTCGGGCGTGGTCATGCCGGTGAAGGTGAGCGCCGAGGCTTGCAACGGCGACGGCGGCTCACCGACCCCGAGCGTACCGATCACGCCGCAGCGGCGGCCCAGCGAGCTCAATGCCTGAGCCACCCACCACGTGGTCGAGGTCTTGCCGTTGGTGCCGGTCACGGCGATCACGTCGAGCTGCGCACTCGGCGCGTTCATGAAGGCGCTCGCGATCAGCCCGGCATGGGCCTTGAGGTGAGGCACTGCGGCAACCTCGCCCCGCGCAAAGCCTTCGAACGCCGCCGCGCCTTCGGCCTCGACGAGGCACGCCGTGGCGCCCGCCGCCAGCGCCTGCGCGACGAACTGCCGTCCGTCGACGGCCTGCCCCGGCCACGCGATGAATGCATCGCCGGGTTTCACACGGCGGCTGTCGACCTCGAGCGCGCGCACGCCCCGCTCGGCCAACCACGCGAGCGCAGCATCGACCGAATCGAGAAGACGCAACGATGCATCGACCATCAGAAACTCTCCGCCTCGGCCGGCACGTCTTTGGCGACGATCTGCGTCTTGACGTCGAGGTCGGGTTGCACGCTCAGCGTTCGCAGGGTCTGTTGCACCAGATCGCTGAACACCGGCGCAGCCACGTCGCCGCCGTACCACTTGCCGGCGCTGGGCTCGTCGACCATCACCGCGACGATGATGCGGGGGTTCACGATCGGCGCGATGCCGACGAACCACGAGCGGTACTTCTTGACCGCGTAGCCCTTGCCTTCTTGCTTGTACGCGGTGCCCGACTTGCCGCCGACCGAGTAGCCCATCGTCTGCGCCTTGGGCGCCGTGCCACCCGGGCCGGTAACGAGCGACAGCATTTGGCGGATGGTCTTGGCGGTTTGCGGCGAGATCACGCGCAGGCCCGAGACCTTGGCGTCGTCGCCGGTGAGCGTGCTCTTGGTCAGCGTGACCGGGATCATCTCGCCGTCGTGCGCGAACACGGTGTAGGCGTGGGCGATCTGGAACAACGAGGCCGAAAGGCCGTAGCCGTAACTCATCGTCGCCTGCTCGATCGGCCGCCAGGTCTTGTAGGGGCGCAGCCGCCCGCTCACGGCACCGGGAAACGCGAGTTGCGGCTTCTGACCGAAGCCGGCCTCGGTGTAGAGCTCCCACATCTCGCGTGGCTGGAACATCAAGCCCATCCGCATCGCGCCGATGTTGCTCGACTTCTGGATCACCTGCGCCACCGTGAGGTCGCCGTGGGGGTGCGAGTCACTGATGACGAAGCCGCCCATCGAAACCTTGCCCGGGGCAGTGTGGATGACGGTGTCGGGCTTGACGCGCCCGCTCTCGAGCGCCCAGGCGGCGATGAACGGCTTGACGGTCGAGCCGGGCTCGAAGGTGTCGGTCAGCGCCCGGTTGCGCAGTTGTGCGCCGGTAAGATTTTTGCGGTCTGCCGGCAGGTAGCTCGGGTAGTTGGCGAGCGCGAGCACCTCGCCGCTGCGCGCATCGAGCACGACCACGCTGCCGGCCTTGGCCTTGTTCTCGGCCACGGCATCGCGGATGCGCTGGTAGGCGAAGAACTGCACCTTCGAGTCGATGCTGAGGTCGATGTCGCGGCCGTCGACCGGCGCCACGCTGTCGCCGATGTCTTCGACCACACGGCCGAGCCGGTCCTTGATGACGCGGCGCGTGCCGTTGCGGCCGAACAAGTCTTTCTCGTGCGCGAGTTCGATCCCCTCCTGGCCGTGGTCTTCGACATTGGTGAAGCCGACCACATGGGTCGCAGCCTCGCCTTCGGGGTACTTGCGCTTGTATTCGCGGACCTGATGCACGCCCTTAAGGTTGAGGGCCAGCACCTCTTTCGCGACCGGGTCGTCAGCCTGGCGACGCAGCCAGACGAAGTTGGGGTTGTCGTCGAGCCGGTCGGCGAGTTGCGCCGGTGTCATGCCCAGCAGCTTGGCAAGGTGCTTGCGCTGCGCCACGTCGGCGTCGAAGTCTTTCGGGATCGCCCAGAGCGAGGCCGCCGGCACGCTCGAAGCGAGGATCAACCCGTTGCGGTCGAGGATGCGGCCACGGCTGGCAGGCAGCTCGAGCGTTCGCGCGTACCGAATCTCGCCCTGCCGCTGAAAGAACTCGGTGCCGATCACCTGCACGTAGAGCGCTCTGCCGAGCAAGCCGACGAAGCCCGCGCCGACCACTGCGACCAGAAACTTCGAGCGCCACGGCGGCGTCTTCGAGGCCAGCAAGGGGCTGGTCGAATAGGTGACGCTGCGCACGCTGGTCGCGCCGCTGCGAGGCGCGCGCAACACGGCCTGGCCGCGCTTCGCGCCCTTGCCATTGCCGTTGCCGTTGCCATTGCCGGCGCGGCCGCCTTTGATCTTGTCGAGCCAGCTCATCAGGCAACCTCCGTGCTTCGCACTGCGGTGAATTCGCCTTTCGGGCGGCCGGGCAGGCTCATGGCGTGGCGCTCCCGGCCTCGCTGGGCAGCGCCGCCCGCACGACGTATTGCGTGACCGCAGGCGTCGCGGTGCGCATCGCGAGCTTGTCGCGTGCGGTTTTTTCGACCCGGAGCGGTGTGGCTTGCGATTGCTTGTCGGACTTGAGCCGCTCGAACTCGTTGTCGAGCAGGCGCTCTTCGCTGCGGCTCTTGTCGAATTCGGTGAAGAGGCGCCGCGACTCGTGCGAAACCTGCACGAGATAGATCGCGCTCACGATCAGCACGATCAGCAGCAGCACGTTGAGCCGGGTCACGCGGCGACTCCGGTGCGCTCGGCCACACGCATCACCGCCGAACGTGCACGCGGGTTGGCGCGCACCTCGTCGTCGCTCGGCTTGATGCGGGCGATCGCGTTCAGCCGCATCGCCTTCGGTTCGGCGAACGGTGCACGCCGGTCGAACGCGTGCTTGCTCTCGCGTGCGATGAAGGTCTTGACGATGCGGTCTTCGAGCGAATGAAAACTGATCACGACCAGCCGGCCCCCAGGGGCCAGCAGGTCGAGCGAGACCTTCAGGCCCTGTTCGAGCTCCTCAAGCTCGGCGTTGACGAACATCCGAAGAGCTTGAAATGTGCGCGTTGCAGGGTTCTGGCCCGCCTCGCGGGTTTTGACCGCACCAGCC
>JAYUWC010000143.1:0-5836 GCA_043753755.1 Rhizobacter sp. | reverse complement strand
CGCGTTCGGACGCACCGTGGCTGAACAAGGCGTCACTCGCGAGCGCATCGCCGAGGCGCGTTGCCGAATCGACATGGCGCGACTGCTGACGCTCAAGGCCGCATGGATCATGGACGTTGCCGGTAACAAAACGGCCAAGGCAGAGATTGCGATGATCAAGGTGGTGGCGCCCAACATGGCGCTGCAGGTGATCGACTGGGCAATGCAGGCGCACGGCGGCGGCGGGGTCAGCGAAGACTTCCCGCTGGCTGGCTTCTATGCCGCTGCACGCACGCTGCGTTTTGCCGACGGCCCTGACGAAGTGCACCGCAATGCGATCGCGAAGCTCGAGCTCGGCAAATACGCTTGATCGCCGCTGCTCAGTGCAACTTGTCGGTGGGCGGGAAGCTTTGCCACGCGGTGCTGCCGCCGGCGAGCCGCGAATCACCTGACGCGTCGATCCCGAAGCCTGCCGTGCAAGCGGCCTGCGTCGCTGCCGTCTCGAAGATCGCCAGCGCCGCGGCCAGCGCATCGGCTGTCGGAAGCGTTAGCTGCATTCGCAGGTAGACGCGTCCGCGCAGCGTCATCAACACGAACGGCGGGTCGTTCCGCAGCAACCCGTCGGTGGCCTGCTCGAGCAAATGCGCCAACGGACCTTCGATCCAGGCCAGGCCCGATACCGGCACGCTGGCGACCGCACCGAAGCGCGCACGAAGCAACTTCCAGGCACCGAGGTTGACCTGGGGAAACATCACCAACCAGCGCATTTCTTCAGGTGTTTTGGTGCCGATCTGCGTCTGCACGTTGTCGGTAAATTCTTCGAAGGTCTTGCGCTCGAGCGACTCCATCAGCGGGCGCGAGAGCAAGAGCATTTGCGCGTCGCCTGGAAGATCAAGTTCCATGCGCAGACGGAGTTCGTGGCCTTCGATGTAGGCGCGGTGCGGTGGGCCCCATTCGATGCGCCAAGGCCTGCCTTCGAGCACGCCGTCGACCACGAAGCCGTCATCGGCGCGCACCCGCCTGAACCCATGCCCGCGGCGGCGTGCCCACGCCTCGATCTCGCTGAAGTCTTGCCCACCCGCGTGGCGCGAGAAGAGGCGTTTGAAAGGGCCCAGCATCAGCCGACTCGATCAATTAGAGTAAGTGCTCGACACACGCACCGGGGACCGCATGAGCATCGACATGATCGAAGTGTATTCGTGGCCCACACCCAATGGGCACAAGGTTCACATCATGCTCGAGGAGTGCGGTCTGCCGTATCGAGCCCATGCGGTCGATATCGGCGCGGGCGAGCAATTTGCTCCGGAGTTTCTGGCGATCAGCCCGAACAACAAGATCCCGGCCATCGTCGACCCCATCGGCCCCGATGGCCAATCGATTTCGTTGTTTGAATCCGGCGCGATCCTGATTTACTTGGCCGGCAAGACCGGGCGCTTCATGCCGAAGGATGTTCGCAGCCGATACGAAATGCTCGAGTGGCTCATGTTTCAGGTGGGCGGGGTGGGTCCGATGCTCGGTCAGGCGCATCATTTTCGCATCTACGCACCCGAGAAGATCGCTTATGCGGTCGATCGCTACACCAACGAGGCCAAACGCCTCTACGGCGTGATGAACAAGCGATTAGCCAAGTCGAAATACATCGCTGGCGCCGATTACACGATCGCCGATATCGCGATCTTTCCGTGGTTGCGCTTCTGGAAGAATCAGGGCGTCGATTGGGTCGACTACCCGCATCTCAAAGGCTGGTTCGACGAGATTGCCGCCCGGCCGGCCGTCATGCGCGGCGTAAAGGTACTCGCCTCAAACCGCAAACCCTCGCACGACGACAAGGCTCGCGAAATCTTGTTCGGCAAGACGCAATATCAACAACGGTGAATCGAGAAGCCTCTTGAAGAACACAACATTTGTGGGTGCGGCCGTGCTGGCCGTCACTTCTTTCGCCGCCAGTGCCGATCCGATCGGCGAGGTCGACACGGTCTTTAAATTGATCGGCCCCGATCACAAGATCGTGGTCGACGCCTACGACGACCCGCGCGTCAGCGGTGTCACCTGCTACGTGTCACGCGCCAAGACGGGCGGCATCAAAGGGGCGGTTGGCCTTGCCGAAGACAAGTCCGAAGCCTCGATCGCCTGCCGGCAAGTGGGCCCCATCAGCTTCGCCAAGCCGCTGCCCCTGCAAGAAGAAATCTTCAATGAGCGGCTTTCGATCTTGTTCAAGAAGCTGCGCGTCGTGCGCATGGTCGACAAGGCCCGCAATACGCTGGTTTATTTGACGTACTCGGACCGCATCATCGACGGCTCACCCAAGAACAGCATTACCGCGGTACCTGTCGACCGGGCCACCGCCATCCCGGTCAAATAGGATTGCCATGCGGCCAAAGGCGACGGTTCATTGCCTCAATTTGTAATCAAAATATTCACAACTGCAACCTGCGCCGAATCGTAGGTCGAGGTGGCAACCAGCGTAATGGGCACGGGCGCATCAAGCCGGTAGGCCGCATAGGTGTCAAGCGCAATTCTGGAATAGCTCAGGGCAGTCTGGGTGATCTCAGCCCCGGCGTAATACACAGTAGCGCCGCTGCCGCTAACGGCACTGCCGCCGACGTAGAGCGTCCAGTAGACCGACTCGCTCGCATCGAGTTCGATCGACTGGCCGGCGCGGATCGAGATCGTCCGCGAGCTGCCCGGGCCGATCTGCGTTCCGCCGACCGGTTGACCTGCGATCAACACGCCGATCTGGAACGAGCCAGACTCGCTGCCGCCACCGCCGCACGCCGCGAGGCTGAGCAGCGCCACCACCGAACCTGTGATCGCCAGCTTGCGAAAAGTTCGTAGGTGACGAGGAACAGTCATGGACACGCCGCATTGGGTTGAGGATTGAAGACTGGGTTGTTTCATGGGTACCCCCGTGGTGGATGGGCATCAAACGCAACCGGAGCCACTTCGGCCGACGCTCGGAATGTAATAACCGCCACCACTGGCGTTTTTTGGGTACTGACTTTCTGCCCAAGCTGCGGGTAAGCCGCAGGTGATCCAAATTCGCATTGGGTTGCAAAGTTGTTATTGCAGCGGGCAGAATGCAATGATGACAAATATTGCATCTGCTCTCAAAGACGAGATTTCTCGCGTTGCCCGCAAGGAGGTTCGCGCGGACATCGCATCCATACGCAAGGCGCTTTCCGGCTACCGAAGCGAAATTGCTGCACTTAAGCGGCGCGTTCAATTGTTGGAGCAGCACTCGCGTCAGCTGTCGAAAGGCACACGCAAATCTGAGCCGATCACCAATGAAGACGCTGACTCCACCGGCAAACGGTTCAGCGCCAAGGGACTTATCTCGCAGCGCAAGCGGCTCGGCTTGTCGGCAGGTGATTGCGCATTGCTGGTGGGTGCCGCGCCGCAATCGGTCTACAACTGGGAAGCCGGTAAGGCCAGGCCGCGTGCGCAGCACTTGGCGTCACTTGCCGCATTGCGCACGCTGGGCAAAAAAGACGTTGCAGCCAAACTGGAAGCACTGAAGCAATAAGCCGGTTATCGAACGTGGCAACGCTGGTGAGGTGATGTAGTCAGAGTGCTTGGCGCATTCGGCAATGGGAAGGTCAAACAGACCTTTGCTCCAGCGACCAGCCCGCCGGAGTGGCCAGCCCGGAGGGACTCGAACCCCCGACATCCGACTTAGAAGGTCGGTGCTCTATCCAGTTGAGCTACGGGCTGGTGGGGTGAGCATCGGCAAGTGGCCGTGCTTTGAAAAATTGGTCGGGGCGGTGGGATTCGAACTCACGACCACCTGGTCCCAAACCAGGTGCGCTACCAGGCTGCGCTACGCCCCGAAGAGAAAGATTGTACTCAGTGAACAGGCGCAATTTGCCGCGCCGGCACCATCAATTGCTCGGAGACCGCAACACACTGCTGAATGTGCTGCTCGCAAACAAACTTGAGCGACGAGAAAGTGAGCGCTGCCGAGATGGCCTGGCCAGCGATCGGTACAAATTTGGCTGCCTGCTGCGTCGTCAAACGAATTCCCACCAGCTTGAGTAATTTGATGATGAGTTCGCGGGTTACCAGCCGACCCACCAACATTCCGCTGCCGGCCGAAATGGTCTTATAGACAACCAGCCGGCGATCGGGCGCCAGCCGTTCGACCTGCTCTGGCGTGAGTCCGAACGCGCGGTTGATTTCAGGAATCAACTTCATCAGCACGGCGACATCGGTCACCCAATCGAGGCCCGGTACGGGAACCACCGCGACGCCCGCAGCGATCATTGCGCGCCGGGTGACCAAGCGCCGGCACTGACGCACTACCGCCGCGACCTCCTGCGGCGTGTCCGGCACCAACACCCAGTCGCTCGACGGTTTCATTGAAGACTTCGCAGAGTTGCGCTCAGGTCGACGGGCCTTTTAGTTTGCTGACAATGAACAGTAACAAGACCGCCCCGATGACAGAGGCGATGAAACCCACCGGCTGCCCCTCTTTGTACAAACCGAGCGCCTGGCCCGCAAAGCCGGCGAGAAACGAGCCGGCGATGCCGAGCACAGCCGTCAGGATGATCCCAACGGTTTGCGTACCCGGCAAGACAGCCCGGGCGATCAGACCGACGACGAAACCAATCACAGCCATCCAGACGTAGTGCATGAAAATTTCTCGTGTTGTGAAAACCGGTTGCCAATGTAGCGCAAGCCCCTGGTTCATCGACCGGCGTTTTCCAGTGGGCAAGGTTCAAGACGTCAACTGCGCCCAGGCCTTCTCGAGCCGCTTCACGCTAACCGGCTGCGGCGTGCGCAGCTCTTGTGCAAAGAGGCTCACGCGCAACTCTTCGAGCAGCCACCTGAATTCGACCAGCCGCGTGTCGGCCACACCTTTTCGCTCGGCCAGATGACGCCAGTAGCGCTGCTCGAGCGGGCGAAGCTCGGCCAGACGCTGCGCGTCACGGATCGGGTCGGCGCGCAGCTTGTCGAGTCGCATCAGGGTGCCGCGCAGGTAGCGTGGCAAGTGGGCGAGTTGGGCCCACGGCGTGTCGGTGACGAAGCGCTTGGGCACCAGCCGCGCCAGCTGCGTCGTGATGTCTTCGCTGACCTCGTTGCCCGCGCGTGCGTCTTTGAGTTTGCGCAGCGCTGCGGTGTGCTCGGTCAGCACCGCAGCGGTAGCCCGCGCGACCTCGCTGGCGATCAAGGTCAGGCGCCCTCGCCCACTCTCGATGCAACGCGCGAAGGCCGATGCATCGGTCGGCAAGGCCTCGGCCAAAAACGCGCGATCGAGCGCGACCGCAATGATCTGGTCACGCAACTCATCTGCACTGCCTTGGCTGACAAGCATGTAGGCAACGCTCATTTTTTGCAGGTCGGGGATGTTCTTTTCGAGGTATTTCAAGGCGTCTCGAATTTGCAGTGCGATCAATCGACGCAGCCCCGCCCGATGTTTGGCAGCCGCCACCGCCGGTTCGTCGAAGACCTCGATCTCGACGTGCGTTGCCTTGTCGATCAGGGCCGGGAACCCGATCAATGAATGACCGGCCTGACGGATTTCGAGCAGCTCGGGCAGTTCACCGAAGGTCCAGGCGGTGTGGTGCTCGGCGGCCGGCGCGCTGCGTGAGGCTGGGGCCGAATCGGCAAGCGGCGCGGCAATGCGAACGGCGGGTGTCGCGGTAAGGGCCAGGGGGGCCGGCGTATCGATCTTCAATGCCGCCAGCGCCTGAAAAGCCGAGCGCGCCTGCCCGCCGAGCGTGGCCTTCAAGGCCGCCAGATTGCGACCCGTGCCGAGTTGGCGGCCATGCTCGTCGTTGATGCGAAAGTTCATCAACAAGTGCGGCGGCACTTGCTCGAGCTTGAAGTCGGCGCGCTTGATGTCGAGCTGCGTCTTGTC
>JAYUWC010000142.1:0-5836 GCA_043753755.1 Rhizobacter sp. | reverse complement strand
ATCGATCGGCGGCTTGATAACCGACCAGTCGATGCTGCTGCTGTCGGCGATGCAGAACGCCACCCGGCCGAGGGTAAGCACCAAGCCCGATGCGATGTCGTGGGTCTGCTGCGGAGCGAGGTAGATGTCGCCGATCCAAAGATCGCCGGCGATCGATAGCACCGTCCAACCATCGTGGCTGGCCCGCACGAGACACAGGTGGCGTTCGGGCCGGCTGACGTCGATCACCACGTCGCACTCGGACTCGAGGTTGCCGATCAGCAACCGGTCGCTGCGCAACTCGGACTCGGCGCCGGTGTGCGGCCCGGTCAACATGCGCAGCAACCGTGTCGACGGCTTCAGGGGAGTAGCGATCGGCGGCGGGGCCGCGGGCACGTCAGTGGGTTTCGGCTTGACCGCGACCTGGCGCAGCGGTTCGGCCGGAACAACACGCAAGGCAGCAGCACTCATGTTGGGATCAACCTTTGGGTCGAGCGGTTCAAGAGGCCGAGTCGGACTTGGGTGGCAACACGAGTGGCGGCCTCTGGGAAGGCGCCTTCACGTCGACCAGGCGCGGCGTGATCATGAACATGCGCTCGCTGCGGCGGACCACGCTGTTGCGCTGACCAAAAAGCCAGCCAAGCACCGGTACGTCCGAGAGATAAGGCACGCCCTGGCGAGAGTTGCTGCGCTCTTCGGTGATGTAGCCACCGATCAGCAGGCTTTGGCCCTCGCCGACGATCGCCTGGGTGGCGATGGCGTTACGGTTGACCACCGGGATCGAGTCGACCTGGGCGCCCGAATTCGTGTTGCCGTCTTCGATGCGAATCTGCAGCTTGAAGCGCCGCCCGTTCTCGTCTTCAACCAAGGTCGGCGTGACCCGCATCACCATGCCGAGCGAAACGTTGAACAAGTCGACCTGGTCGCGGCCGGCCACGCGCACGTAGAACTCTTTCGTGCTCTGCAACACCGCTTCATGGTTGTCGGTGGTCAGGATGCGGGGGCGAGAGATCAGGTTGGCGTCACCGCGATCGGCCAGCGCGTTCAGGCGGTTCAAAAAGTAAGTGCGCTCGTTGCCGAACAGCAGCGTGCCGATCAGGCCGCCGCCGGCCGAAAGCGGATTGGTCGAAAACAGCAGGTCGTTGGCGAGGTTGCGGCCCGTGCCTGTGCCGTTGCCGGCCAGGTTGTTGGGCGACGACGCGATGTCGATGCGCTTCGAATGGAGCCGCCAGTCGATGCCGAGCTGCTCGGTCTTGTCGTCAGACACATCGATCACCGTGGCTTCGATCTCGACCAGGGAGGTTTCGACGTCGAGCGAGCTGATGAGCTGCGCGTACATCCCCATCCGCTCGCGCACATCTCGCACGATCACCGCATTGAGCCGCTCGTCGGCGCGGGCGATCGGGCTGTTGCCTCGGCCACTGGGCGCGTCGCTCCCGGGCGGTACCGACATAACGGTCGCCGGCGAAGACACGCCGAACGGGCCACCCGCATCCGACGTCGCGCCTGCCATGGTCGAGGCTGCCGAATTGGCGTTCGAAGCCGCTGCCGTGGCGGCACCCATGGCGCCAGCCAGTGCCGGTGGCAGGCCGGGCCCGCGTGCGCCTGCATTGCCAACCGCTGCGAGACCCTGGCCCCGAAGCCCGCGCATCGTACGCGGCAAGGTCTTGGGCAGGTTGTCGGTCTCGCGCTGGTTCTCGCTCAACAACCCGTTCAAGGTCGAAGCGATGCCGGGCACCCGCGTCTCGACGCCACCGATCGAGACCAGGGTGTCGGCCGCGCGCGCATATTTCAGGCGAAACACGCGCAGTTCCACGCCCGCCCTGGGGCGGCTCGGCGCTTCGGCAACCCGGGCCGCGACCTGCTCGACCAGCTCGACGTAGCGCGGTGGCCCCGAGACCAGCACTTGCCCTTCGGCGTTGGCGCTGCGCAGCGGGAAGCGAGCATCGAAGAGCCGCATTTGCTTGAGGGTGCGCTCGATGCGCGAGATGTCGATCGGGTCGACCTGCACCAGGCGGGTCTCGATTTCAGAGATGCTGTAAACATGCAGCGTGACACCGTCGAAGTACCAGGTCAGGCCGTAGGTCTCGGCAAGCTCTTTGAACACCGCATCGGCCCGACCCTTGAAGCGGCCGTTGACCCGCCCCGAGCCGACCGTCGGGCTCATCGTCGCCGAGATGCCGTCGATCGTGAACATGCGCAGGAGAAAGGTGCTGAGCGGCTCGTTGGCGGCTTGCAGGTCGAAGGCGCGTTGCCGCCAGGGGATTTCGTCTGCCCTGGCTGAATTGCCCAGGCTCGTGCACAGAACCACCGCGATTAAGGCGAAAACACGCGCTAGTTTCGGCACGGCAAATCGGTTGGGCAGATGGGTCATGGCTGGGCCTTATTTTTCTGGTTGTCACGCAGGTGATTGAGCCAGTCCGTCTGTTCGGAGGCAAATTGGAATTAACCGCTTTGTCTCAGAACAGACCGCTTTACATAATGTCTTTTTTTCCAGTAAGAAGGGAGGCCACTGTGCCCACCGGATTCGACATAAAGTTGGCAGCTGCCGTCATAAAGCCGACGGCTGGTTTGAGGAAGGCAAGCAGATTTGAACCGCCGCCCCCGCTGTCTTTGTCGGCGATTGCAGCCTCTTTCTTCCCATCAAAACACCGCGTGTCGTAGTCTTGTCCGAGCCTTTGTTTATAATTTGCTTTGAAGGTGGCCGGGTCGATAGTGCTGTTTTTAACTGGGGCTGGCATGGTATTTCCTTTTCGTAATGACCTATTACCGTGTACCGATTGCGGTAACCGGGGATTTTTATGCGTTCACTTGGTTATCTGGTCTGACCGGCATACTTTGCTGAGAGGTTAAGGACTACCAAACGTCAAGCGGCTGTTCAGATCATGATCTTCCAAATCCCGCGGATGCGATGAGCTTTACTTTGAGATTGTTCCCGGCGGTAAGGCAATCAAATCCCCGGCCAGGTTGCCAAGTTGGGCATCCACCTCTGCAACGCCCGTCTTCATGCAGCTTGAAAAAATCGGCCCGAGGACAATTTTACCCATCACAAACCGGAGCATGTCGTCCTGCGATACTTCGTTTCCCGAAGCATTGCTATTCGCGGCTGTTACATTTGAGGGCCCGCCGACGCCTGAAATACCGTTTGCCATGACTATCTCCTGTTTCAATTAAAACAACTGGATCAAAAATTTCATGATTCACCACTGATCTCAAAAGGTGGCAAATCAATATCTACTGTGCGATCCGAGAACACAGAAGCTGGTATTGCAGCAAGATTTGTGGTCGATAACGAAGACGTTGCGGGGAGCTGGAGTTCGGCTTGGCTCAAGTCGACCGCTGGAGGTGGTGACAGCGCGATCGCAATTGCCAGTACCCGGTCACATTCGGCTTGCGCCGCAGCCTTGAAGGCCGTCGAAACCGGCTTGCTTGCGTCGATTGAAGTGCCGTCCACTGCTGCGAGCAGCGTTTCGCTGCTGAGCCCCGTCGCCGGCAGGCCGTTTGCAGTGCTTCCCACGATCGCATCGTGCGCAGCGATCGTGGCAGCGGCCTCACTCGCGAGATTGGCCGACGACGCGGCGAATCTCGGCGTTGCAAAGCTCAGCGGAACAACCCGAACACCGCCGTCGGCCGCCGAAACGGTGACGTCGATCCAAAGGGAGGTCGCCGCCGAATCTCTGGCTGACAGCGTGGCGTCGAACTGAACACTGGATGCGTCTCTCATGAGCCGTTTCTCCTGGCAATGAGCGCGATCCGAATCGCTGCCCCATGGATACCAACTGTGCGAGCCGAGACTTTGATGTCACTTTGCAGAGCTTTGCCGCGCGCGTTCACAGGCTGTTACCCCGCCAACCGGCAGCTGCCTGTGTCGTCGGCCGGCCGGGCCGGTGCGGTCTTGGGCGGCGGCCCGAACTCGATGCGCATCTCGATGCGCCGGCTGGCATCGAGCGAGGGCCGCTGGTCGTTGAACGAGAAGCCGCCGACGGCGAAGATGTTTTTGACCTGCATCCGCTGCGCGTCGTCGAATGCGCCTCCCCCGTCTGCGGGGGCATCGAGCAGCGTGCAAAGCACCCGTTCGGCGCGTTGCAGGCTCAGGTTCAGGTTGTAGAGGTAGTTGCCCCGTGGATCGGCGAACCCCTCGACAACGACCCGGCGCACCCATCGCTGACCCAGCTCCGACTGCGTGATCGCAAGCAACTGCGGCACAAAATCTCGCAGCAGCTTCGAGCTGGCGGCGTCGAGCCGGTGGCTGCCGGTCTCGAAGCGGGCACGGTCGCCGAAATCGATGACATGCCGACGCGCGTCGAACTGCACGCCGGGCGCGGCGTCGACCATCTTGGCGATCTGCTTGATCAGTTTTTCGATCTCTTCGATTTCGGGTGTGACGGTCGCCGTGGTCGGCTGTGGCGGTGCCGGTGGTGTCGGCTCCACGGGCGGGGTCGGTGTCGTCGGTGCCGAAGGCGTCTGTGAGGTCTGGGCCCGGGTGATGGTGAGCAGCGCCACCGCCATCACGACGAGAAACAGCACCATCAAGGCCGTCATGAGGTCGGCGAACGAGATCCAGAAGGCCTTGTCGTCGCCTTCCCCGCTCACGCCGGCATTGGCGCGGCGCCGCCGCACTACGGTGGTCATTGGAGCACCCTAAGGGTTGCGCTCGGTCCCGCCGAGTGGGAGCGAACGCCATTGGCTGGCCGGGCGGTGCTCATCGCCCGAACCCGCCAACGTCGGGTTCAGGTTCCTGCCACGGGTCGTCGCCGCCGTTCATCTGGCCGTAGCCGTTCGACTCCATGCCGCGATCGCGTTGTGGCGCATAGGCGTTGTGGGCCGGCGGAAAGCCGCGTGAAGGCTGACCGCCACGGTAGCCGCCGCTCATGTCGTCTCGGCCGCCGTAGCTTGGCGGTGCAAAGGCCGTCGGGTCGTCGCCGCCATACTCGCCGCCGAACCCGTTTCCGTGGCCATTGCCACGAGCCGAGTCGCTGCGGTCTTGTTGAAGCAGGCCGCACAGCGCTTCGATCCGTTGCACCAGTTCGCCCAAGTGGTCGGCGACGGCGTGGTGGCGCGAGACCATGTTCATCTCGGACTGCATCAACCGCGAGGCCACGGTCTCCAGCGTCTTGCGGGCCGAGAATTCGATCCCCGAGGCAACGCCTTCGAGACGCGTCGCTAGCGTCTTCATGACCTGGCTCGCTTGCTGGTGATTCTGATTCGAGCCCTGCAAGGTTTGCGTGAGAAGGTCGGGCATGCGACCGGCCATCTCGCTCAGCGCCAAGGTTGCGGCCCGGGTGCTCTGGGCGATGTCGATCATGTGGGATGAAAGTTCCATCGAGGGCGCCACGGGCGAAGCGTTGGCTCCGGCGTTGTCGGCAGCCGATGGTGCGGCAGGGCTCATCGACATCGGAACCATCGGCTGAAACCCTTGCGCTGCGAGCGGCTCGGCGGCCTCGGTCGCCGGCCCCTGCTGTGCCTTTGAGGCGGCCATATGCGCCGGCATCTGCGCCGCCACCGGGCGAGCAGCGAGCGTGCTTAGCGCCTCGACCAGCCGAGGCATCCATGCCTCGCTCTCGGTTTGCGGGCGGGGCGGAAACAAGCCGTCGAGGCCGGTGGCGAAGGTGTCGAGGTGGTGCGAAAGCGCGCTGGACACGATCTTTTCGATCACCGTCACCACGATCGCCAAGGCGATCGCGACCGCCGAGATCAGGAACGCGCCCCACACGCCGGTGAGCAAGGTCTCGAGGCTGCGTTGAACAACCGCCGGGTCCTGCGAAATCTGGAACGCCCGCAAGCCGGTGATCAAGCCGCTGAAGGTGCCGATGATCCCGATGCCGGTGAACACGCCCGGCAGGTTGCGAAAGAAGTC
>JAYUWC010000141.1:0-17510 GCA_043753755.1 Rhizobacter sp. | reverse complement strand
TCTCGAAGGCCACGCCCGCGGCGACGAGCAGCGCCTGAGCGGGCGCAAGCGCGTGCGCTGCGGCGGCTTCGGCCACTTGCTCGATCACGGCCGCGTCGCGCGCGACCACCACTTCGGAGAGGGACGCCGGTTCTTGCACGTTGGCAAGCACGACGCTCGCGCGCAGGCCGCCCCGCACGAGCCGAAGCGCGTGGCGCACGGCTTCGAGCGAGCCTTCTGATCCATCGACGGGCAACAAAATCTTCATGCCGAACTCCTTCGCTTCAAGCCTTGAGCTTACGGCCTGTGCGCGCGCCCGCAGTGCCGTCGCATCCGCCCGATGCAATGGTGGTCGTGGACTGCGCCTGCCGGAACGATGCTTCGGCGGCGCTGATGGCACGCAAGCCGCTGCAGAGCGGCTGTCGCGACGTTGCGGCCACTGCCCGGCGGCATCGCGGCGCCTGGAAGGCCGCTAGCCGCACGCTAGAAGCCAGAGCCCGGCGCCGCGCTGCCGGACTGCAGCCGACGCATCAAGGCCGCCGCGTTGCGCTGCCCCTGGTCTTGCATGTTGTTGTTGAAGACCACGTGCGTCATCGGCGTGCGCGCGGCGAGTCGGGCAACGTCTTGGGCCACGGCGTCGAGTTCGACATCGCTGTAGTCGTAGTTAAAGCGCTCGGACGCATCGCTCGCGCCTTTGATGTTCCAGGTGTCGGTGTTGCGGCCGTGCAGGCGCAGCAGCGCGAGCGTCGGGTGGGTGGCCTCCCAGACCGGCGGCACGCTGTTCGAAAAACCCTGCGGCCCATCGACCACGGTATGCACGACGCCGAGCTCGCGCTCGAAGGCCAAGGTCGACGCGGTGGCCGATGCATCGGCAAACCAGCTGCGGTGGCGAAACTCGAGGCCCACGGTGTGGCCGACCATGCGCGCAACGCAATGCCGCGCCAGCGCGTGGCCCTCGACATTGCGCACCACCCACGGCGGGAACTGAAAGTGCACCATGCCGAGCTTGTTCGAGGCCCGCAGCGGCGCAAGCGCCTCGATGAAGCGGCGCCAGAGTTCGTCGACCAGCTCAACCGGCAAATCGCGCGCGAACACGTTGGCGCGCCCTGCTGCACTCGGCAATGCGGCGCGTATGTCTTTGGGCAGCACGACAACCGGCGTGGCGTGGCCGGTGAAGAGGCGAAATGATTTGACGTTCATCGTGAAGTCGTTCGGCGTGCGCTCGGCCCAGTGCTGCACGGTCGCCGGGGCCGGCATCGCGTAGTAGCTCGAGTCGACCTCGACCAGCGGGAAGCACGATGCATAAAAGCGCAGCCGCGCCTCGGCGCTGGTCACGCCTTTTGGATAAAAACGGGCGCTGGCTATCAGTGTCTTGGCTGCCCATGAAGCGGTGCCGACGAGGACGTTCATCGTGGGTTGGGTGCGAATTCGGAAACGCGGGTCATGGGCTGGATGCAATTACAGTATGCCCATGTCTGCTGTTGGCCGCCCCGACCCCTTCGCCACACTCAACGCCGAACAGCGCAGTGCTGTCGAACACGGGTTGGTGGCGGGCCAGCCGACCGCCATCGCCGGGCCGCTGCTGATCATCGCAGGCGCCGGCTCCGGCAAGACGATGACGCTCGCCGCACGAGTCGCGCGGCTGGTGCTGGCCGGCGCCGACCCACAGCGCATCTTGATGCTGACCTTCTCGCGCCGCGCCGCGCAAGAGATGCAGCGCCGCGTCGGCCGAACGCTGCATCAGGCGCTCGGTTTCGCGTCCACCCGACGCGCCCCCGAGCTGCGATGGGCCGGCACCTTCCACGGCATTGGTGCCCGGCTGTTGCGCGAGTACGCATCGCAGATCGGCTTGGCCGAGAACTTCACGATTCAAGACCGCGGCGACTCCGAAGACCTGCTCGGGCTGCTGCGACACGAGCTCGACCTGGCCAGCACGCGCAACCGCTTTCCACAGAAGGCCACCTGCCTCGCGATCTACTCGCGCGCCGTCAACAGCCTCGAGCCCCTGGCCGAGCTGCTGCAGAGCCGCTACCCCTGGTGCCAGGCCTGGGAGGGCGAGCTGAAACAGCTGTTTCGCGCCTATGCCGAAGAAAAGCAGCGCCAGTGCGTTCTCGACTACGACGACCTGCTGGTGTGCTGGCATCAAATGCTTGCCGAGCCCGCGTTGGCGAGGCATGTGGCGGCACGCTTCGACCACGTGTTGGTCGACGAATACCAGGACACCAACCGCCTGCAAGCGGCTATTCTGCAGGCGCTGAAGCCAGACGGCCGCGGGCTCACGGTGGTAGGTGACGACGCGCAGTCGATCTACTCGTTTCGTGCCGCCGAGGTTCGCAACATCCTCGACTTCCCCGCGCAGTTTTCGCCACCGGCACGAGTCATCACGCTGGCACGAAACTACCGGTCGACGCAGCCGATTCTCGAGGCATCGAACCGCGTCATCGCACTGGCCGAGCAGCGTTTCACCAAGGCCCTGTGGAGCGACCAGGCCTCGTCGGAGCGGCCTTCTTTGGTGACGGTGGCCGACGAGTCGGCGCAGGCCGAGTGGGTCGCCGATCGCTTGCTGGCGCACCGCGAGAGCGGCATTGCGTTGAAGCGGCAGGCGGTGCTGTTTCGCACTTCGCACCACGGCACCGCGCTCGAGCTCGAACTGAGCCGACGCAACATTCCGTTCGTCAAATTCGGCGGTCTCAAATTTCTCGAAGCGGCACACATCAAAGACCTGCTCTCGGTGCTGCGCTGGGTGCACAACCCGCGGCACCGCATGGCCGGGCTGCGCGCGGCGCAACTCGTGGCCGGAATCGGCCCCGGCAGTGCGAAGCGATTGCTGGATGCGATGGCCGCCGAAGCGGATCCCACTGCTGCGCTGCATGCGTTCAAGCCGCCGCCGGCGGCGCGTGCCGACTGGGCCCATTGGCAAACGACCTTCGACCAGCTGCGAGCAACCGAGGCCTGGCCCAAAGCATTGAGTGTTGCGATCGATTGGTACCGACCGCAGCTGCATCGCCTGCATGAAGACGCCGCCACACGCGAAGGCGATCTTGCACAGCTGCTGCGCCTGGCCGGCGACCACGCGTCCTGCGAATCTTTCTTGACCGACCTCACGCTCGACCCGCCCGAGGCGACCAGCGACGAGTCTGGCCCGCCGCTGCGCGATGAAGACTATGTGGTTCTCTCGACCATCCATTCGGCCAAAGGCCAGGAGTGGTCGGCGGTGTTCGTGCTCAACGCCGTCGACGGTTGTATTCCTTCCGACATGGCCACCGGCAGCGCCATCGAGATCGAGGAAGAACGCCGCCTGCTGTACGTGGCAATGACGCGTGCCAAGCGCCACCTGCACCTGTTGGTGCCACAACGCTTCTACGTGACGCAACAGACCCAGCACGGCGACCGCCACCTCTACGGCTCGCTCACTCGCTTCATCCCCACCGAGCTTGGTTCTTGCTTCGAAACGCACCATGAGAAAAGGCCGGGCGATCACTCGTCCGGCCTTCTCGTCAATTTGCCCGATCTGAGAATCGACGTGGTCTCGCGCCTCAGCTCACGGTGGCTGTGAAGCTCACGGCTTCTTGATTGCGTCCTTGACGTCTTTCTTCAGGTCGCCATAAGCGGCCTGGGTCTTGCCGACGACTTTATCGACCTTGCCTTCGGCTTCGAGATTCTTGTTGCCGACAACCTTGCCCGCAACCTCTTTGACGCTGCCCTTGGCTTGCTCGACACGACCTTTCACTTGATCCTTGTTCATGCTGGCTCCTTTGCGCATTGAGAGATGGACTGTCGATCGGCGCTCATGGCCTGCGTCGAATCGATGCAGTCCACTGTGCGCTCGACCGAATTTGCGGTCTGTCGGGCTCGACAGCTCAGCGCTGTAGGACGGCGCGCAAGACGCTTGGCGTCACCCGAGCGGCGACACGCCGATCAACCAACGATGGGCCCACAGCAGAAACGCGGCATAGACCAGCAGCCCGCCACCGATCGCCAGCAGATCGTTGCGCGCTGAGCCGAGGCCCGCCGCGCCAGGCACGGGCAACGCACGGCGCTTGACCGAGATGCGGTCAGCGACTGCCCACGCCAGAAAAGCGCCGAACAGAACCATGTCGACCAAGGTCCCGTTGGCGAGCAGGTGCGCGGCCGCCCAAAACTTTACCGCGAGCAGCATCGGGTGCTTTGCGGCCGCCTTGAGCCGCCCCGGCAAGTAGGCCGCAAACAGCAGGGGGAACACCGGCAGCATCAACAGCAGCGACACGTGGCGCATCGCGGTCGGTGGAGACCAGACCACCACCGGCGCTTGGCGTGCCAGCCCGTAGCCGTAGATCAGCAACACGAAGCCGACCAACGAGAGGATGGCGTAACCGCCCTTCCATGCGCCGGGGTTCTGCGCAACCCGTTCAGCACGCCAGCGCGGCGCGACGATAGCGACCGAGTGAACGCCGAGAAACAGCACCAGCCCGACGAGAAACATAAGCATTGCGCGCCCCTTGCGTTGGTCGGCCCGCAGTCTAGCTTTGAGCCCGCCGCACTCGCCGCGTGTGGTGGCCTCGCCAGCGTCAGTTCGACTCCTTGATCAATCGCCCGCTAGCCGATTGAACCGGCCGTGCGTTCATCGGGTAGAGCCGCGCAAAGATGGCCAGCTGCTCGGCCGAGACACCTACCGGCTGCTTCATCACCATCCAGAGCACGCCCTCGCTGCAAGGCGGCGTGGTGAGCGAGCCCATGTAGGTGAAGTAGCTGCGTTGCGAAGGCAGCAGCTCGTTAAGGTCGAGCAAGGTGCGAGCCGAAACCTCGTCGCCTTTTTCGAGTGGCAGGTTGTTCCACACGCTCTGCACTACGGCGAGCGCCGGTCCGCGTTCGAGCAGCACCGCAACGACCGCGAGCCGGCCTTCGAGGTCTTTGTGAACCAGGTGCGCCACCATGTCGAACTGGCGCCCGTCGATGCGTTCTTCGGAGGGTCGGTGAAAGTGAAACTGCACCAGCTCGTAACGGCGTCCCATCACCTCGATTGCGTTGCCTGCGGCCAGGTTGACCTGGACCGTGTGGCCGCTGTCGACGACCCGAAACGCGCGGGGTTGGTAGTCGAAACGCACCGCATCGAGTTCGAGCTTCAGGCCGTCGCGAATGTCGATCGGGCTTTGCCGCGTGCCGCTCGAACACTTGGCGAACTCGGGCTTCATGCGGCCCCAGGCCTCGGGGCCGCTGCTGCCGCTGTAGTCCCAGTAAGCCGGGTGCGCGCTGGCGAGCTCGTGCGGATGTTCGGGGGATGAAGGAGCTTTGGCACGGCGAAGCGTGGGCCGCCGCGCGGCGATCGTCGGGTCGGGTGCCGCCACATCTGCGATCTGGGTCTTGGCCACCACGCGAAGCACGTTCGGGCTGGGTGCGTCGGCGGGCTTGACCGCGCCGAGCTTTTGCGCAAGGCGCTCGCGGATCACGTCGAGCGGGTCGCGGCCCGCAGCGAGGGGCAGGCCGTGCGTCTTATTGCGAGCAGGCAGCGCCTTCGAGGCAGCCATCTCGCTACTGGCTGCACTGGCTGCACTGGCGGCACTGGCCGAGATTGGCGATGGTGCCGACTTTTCAGCGTGCTCCGAGGCGCCTGCCGGCAAGCCGCCGAACGCGCCCAGCGCCGACAGCGCGAGCCGTCGCACAAACATGGGCACAGATGAACGAGTGGCAGGCATCTCAGGTCTCCGGCGCGAGAGCGCGTGGGTCTGACCTGCATATCGGCGAACGACGCGCTGGCTTGAGCGCGCGCGCTCAGGTGACCCGAGGCTTGACCCAGATCCAGGCCACCACGCCAACGCCCATCATCAGCAGCGACGCCCATGCGAGCGCGACGGTCGAGTGCATCACCAGCGGCGCGATCACGCCGGCCACCAAGCCGTTGGCGAGGCTGCCCACGCAAGCCTGGAACGACGACGCCATGCCGCGTCGCTCGGGCATCAGGTCGAGCACCATCAGCGTCACCACCGGCACCATCAGCGCCCAACCGAACGCATAGATGCCGATCGGCAACAAGGCCCACCAGACCTGTGGCGTGAAGACGAGGTTGAGCACCAGGTTGGCGATCGACACCAGCAGCATGATCAGGAAGCCGTGGCGAATCTGGTGCTGCGGTTTGATGCGGCCCGCGAGCCGGCCCGAAAAGTAGGCGCCGCCCATGATCCCGCCGATGGTGATCAAGAAGAACCAGAAGAACTGGCCAGGCGCCAGGTGCAGGTGCTCGCCTAGAAAGACCGGCGCCGAAAGCACGTAGAGAAACATGCCGTTGAAGGGCACGCCGCTGGCGAACGCCAACAACATGAAACGGCCGCTCGAGCCCATCTGCCAGTAGCCGCGCATCAGGTTGCGCACATTGAACGGCTGGCGTTGACTGGCGTGCAAAGTCTCTGGCAGCAACTTGTAGTTGGCCGCCCACAACACGGCGCCGACGCCGGTCAAGAACCAGAAGATCGCGTGCCAGTCGACATGCACGAACAAGAAGCCGCCCACCATCGGCGCCACCGCGGGGGCCACGCCGAAGTAGATGGTCACCTGCGACATCACGCGCTGCGCGTCGGCCGGCGGGAACATGTCGCGAATCACCGCGCGCGAAACCACGATGCCGGCGCCCGCAGACATGCCCTGCACCGCACGAAAAAACACCAACGCGCCGATGTGCTGCGACATTGCGCATCCGACCGACGCCAGCGTAAAGACCACCAGACCGGTCAACACCACCGGGCGGCGGCCGAAGCTGTCGGAGAGCGCGCCGTGAAACAGGTTCATCACCGCGAACCCGAACAGATAAGCCGACAGCGTCTGCTGCATTTCGACCGGCGTGGCTCCGATCGCGCTGGCAATGCCGGTGAACGCCGGCAGGTAGGTGTCGATCGAGAACGGCCCGAGCATGCCCAGGCAGGCGAGCAAGACGGCGAGGCCCCAACGCGGGGCGCGCCACAGTGTGTGGGCGTCGGGATTCATCGAAAGCCGGGGAGTCTGGGGCACGGCGCGGCAGTAGGCAGTCGGCAGGGCCATGCCGGCAAAAGTGTGAAGCGAGCCGATAGGCCGGATTCTGTGCAGCCGGTGCCTCTTGCGAAACACCGACCGTGACCGCCATTCCTCTGGGCCGGGCATCGCTGCCCGGCTCGGTGCCACCTACCCGCCAGCTTGTGCGAGCCGCACTTCCTGGCGCCGGCGAACGAGTCGTCGGCACCCACGCTGGCCTATTCGGTGTTGCTGCGCGTAGAGATTGCCCGTTTCACCCGAACTGAATCGGCTCGTCTCTGTTGCTCTGATCCTCACCTCGCGGTGGGCAGTCGTTAGCTGCTACGTTGCTCTGTGCTGTCCGGACCTTCCTCCAGTGCGCCCTTTCGAGTGATGCACCAGCGGCGGTCTGGCTCGCTTCACGGGGCCGATTATCAGTGTCGACCGGGCGCGATGCTGCATCGACACAACATATCGCGGCCTCGAACCAGACCGCACCCGACGATCCGCGGCATTCGTCAACCGATCCTTCCAACCCGCGTTCTAATACGTGCCGCGCTCAACCGGTCTGCGCGAGCAGCCCGACAGCAAGTCGACCTGATGAGGGCATGTCGCTCCGAGTGCGTTGTGCTTATGTGAAATGCCCTTACCCCCGCTTTCAAACCAGGAGATTGATATGACCATTAAAAACACCCTGACCGTCGTGGCCGCTGTTGCTGCTGCCATGTTTGCTCAAGCCACCTTCGCCCAGGCTTCTGCCCCGGCGTCCCGCGCCGAAGTCAAAGCCGAAACCAAGGCTGCTGAAAAGGCCGGCAAGCTGACCCCGGCTGGTGAAGCCGCCGCTCCGACCGACAAGCCGGCCGCCAAGTCGACCAAGACCCGCGCCGAGCGCAAGGCCGAAACCCAAATGGCCCGCAAGGACAAGAAGCTGACCCCGGCCGGCGAAGCCGCCACCCCGGCAGCCGCCCCGTCGACCGGCCCTTCGGCGAACCGCGCTGAGGTCAAGGCAGAGACCAAGGCTGCTGTGAAGGCAGGCACCACGACCAAGGCCGGCGAAGGCCCGGACGCTCCGAAGAAGTAAGTCATCGCAGCCGCGCGCCATTGCGGCGCGCATCGCGTAAAAACAGCGGCCCCCCGGGCCGCTGTTTTTTATGGTGGATGCCGAAAGACACAGGCATCGACATAGAACGAGGGGACTTCGTTCTCAGGCCACCAACCGGGCACGCCGAGCACGGGCAAGGCTGAAAACGGTTTGCGGGTCGACGGGCCGTTTCGCACGGCATCGGCAAGGCTGTCGACAACCCGCGCGTCGAATATCTCTGTCGCATCCAGACACCAAATATGCGCGGTAATCGCCTTGCGCGGCCGCAGCAGCTTCTCGAGCAAGGCGTGCCCGAACAGCTCGATGCGCGCCTCGGCCCAGACCGTGCGGTAAGTGATGAAAAGCGCCGCCCAGTCGCGAGCCCGAAGCGCACTGGTCAGCACCGACGGCGCCTGCAGGATCGCTGCGTTCTCGTCGAACAAGGTCAATGCATCGCGCAAGCTGCCGCGCCCGGAACCCGGCGCCTGGCGCTTGATTTCGGCCGCCTGCAATTCGTTGAGGCGCCGCTTGAGCGTGGGATGCCTCAGCCACGCCAGGCCGTTGAAGAAATCGTGGCGGTTGTTGCGGGTCGGCACGCTCGCTGTGCGGTCGATGAAGGCCTCATAGGCTTCGCCCTTCGGCAGCGCTCGTGGGTCGACGAAATGGATCGGTCCGGCCCGCAGTAGCGGCAGTGCAGTCGCCCGGTTGTTCAGCGCTTTGTGCAAACCGACACGAGCCGCATCGGCCTCGACTTCGGCACCCAACTCGCGCCACGGTTCCAGCCACGGCGCGGCCCAGTCGATTGCGGTGTTCAGCTCGCCGGACGGGCTCAGGGCGACGTCGTGCCCCGAAAGCGCACCGTGCGCGGCCGGTCGGCCGGCACCAGCTCGAAATGCGCCGCATGCCGTTTCAAGAAGCCGCTGGCCGAGGCCCGCTTGCTGGTCAGGATTTCATGCCGACGCAAAGCTTCGCTGACCTCGCCGAGTTGGACAGCAGCTCCACCGCGGAGTGCGGGCACGGCCTGCAGCACCGCGACCACCTCGGCCGGCAACGCAGCCAGCGGCGGTGCGGGCGGTACGCGCATCGGCCGAGGCGGCCTGTCGCGCGCCAGCGGTGAGGTGGCCGCCGTTTCGACCTCTGGCCGCGAGCGCGGCACCTGCGCCCGCGCCCGGGCGCCACGCGGCTCAACCGGCAGGCGCACCGGCTCGCGGGCCTTGCGATGCGCGAGATCGATGAATTCATCGTAGGCCAGCGGCGACTCGGCACCGGTCTTGCCAGCCTGGCCGATGCCGATCACGCGACAGCCTTTCTCACGCAAGCGCTGTGCGAGCGGCGCGTAGTCGGAGTCGCTGGAGCCGATCACGACCACATCGGGGCGCTCGGTAATCGCCAGATCGATCGCATCGACCGCAAGTGCGATGTCGGTCGAATTCTTGCCGGTCGGTACATTGACCATCGGCCGAATCGCGCAGCGACGAAACAGGTCGGCGTGCTCGGTCACTTTTTGCGGGCTCGAGTACGCGCGCCGAAAGTGCAGCGCGCCGTAAAGATTGAGCAGGTGCGCAACGGCCTGCTCGATCACGTCGCCCGACAGGTTGTCGGCGTCGATCAGAAAGGCCACGCGTTTGTCGTTCATGCAGTCACCTCGTCGATCTGCTGCCAGGCCAGACTCTCGCCGCCGCGCAGGGGTTTCAAGGTGGCGTCGCCGAAGGGCAACGTCTCGGGCAGCGTCCAGGCCTGGCGGCGCAGAGTCACCATGCCGGAGTTGCGCGGCAGGCCATAGAACGCCGGGCCGTTGAAGCTGGCAAAGGCTTCGAAGCGGGCCAGCGCGTCGGCGGCATCGAAGGCTTCGGCATAGAGCTCGAGCGCCGAGCGCGCCGTATAGCAACCCGCGCAGCCCACTGCGTGCTCCTTCAGGTGTGAGGCATGCGGCGCACTGTCGGTGCCAAGAAAGAACTTGGTGCTGCCTGACGTGACGGCCTCGATCAGCGCACGCCGGTGCGTCTCGCGCTTGAGCACCGGCAGGCAGTAGTAGTGCGGCCGCACGCCGCCCATGAAGATTGCGTTGCGGTTGTAGAGCAGGTGGTGCGCCGTGACGGTGGCGCCGACCCGCTCATCGGCCTCGGCCACGAATTGCGCCGCCTCGCGTGTCGTGATGTGCTCGAACACGATCTTGAGTTCGGGAAAGTCGCGCCGCAGCGGAATCAATTGGGTATCGATGAAGACCTTCTCGCGGTCAAACAAATCGATCTCGGGGTCGGTCACTTCGCCGTGCAGCAGCAGCGGCATGCCGATGCGTTGCATCGCAGCCAGCGTGTCATGGGTTTTGCGCAAGTCGGTCACGCCGGCATCGCTGTGGGTCGTGGCGCCAGCCGGGTAAAGCTTGACCGCCACCACGCCTGCAGCGTGCGCGCGAACGATTTCGTCAGCCGGCAGTGTGTCGGTCAGGTAGAGCGTCATCAGCGGCTCGAAGCTCGCGCCCGGCGGACGTGGGCCGAGCGCGTCGACGATGCGTGCCTTGTAGGCCAGCGCCTGCGCCGTTGACGTGATCGGTGGCTTTAAATTCGGCATCACGATCGCACGGCCGAACTGGCGCGCGGTGTCGCCTACAACCGCTCGCAATGCGGCGCCGTCACGTAGGTGAAGGTGCCAGTCGTCGGGGCGGGTGATGGTGATCGAGTCGGTCATCGCCCGAATTCTCGCACCCGGGTTTCGATGCGCTGTCCGCTGCAACGGCCGACCGACGACCGTCTCAGTGCTGCAGGATTTTCGAGAGAAAGTCTTTGGCGCGCGGCGAGCGGGCTTCGGGGTTGGCGAAGAATTCATTGCTCGTGCAGTCTTCGACGATCTTGCCGGCGTCCATGAAAATCACGCGGTGGCTGACGCGCTTGGCAAAGCCCATTTCGTGGGTCACGACCATCATCGTCATGCCCTCTTGGGCGAGCTTGACCATCACGTCGAGCACCTCGCCGACCATCTCGGGATCGAGCGCCGAAGTCGGCTCGTCGAACAGCATCACGATCGGGTCCATGCTCAGCGCGCGCGCGATCGCGACCCGCTGCTGTTGGCCACCGGAAAGCTGCCCCGGGAATTTGTCTTTGTGAACCATCAAACCGACCCGGTCGAGCATCTTCAGGCCGCGCGTCTTGGCGTCATCCACACTGCGGCCGAGCACCTTGATTTGCGCAAGCGTCAGGTTCTCGGTGACGCTCAAATGCGGGAACAGCTCGAAATGCTGAAACACCATGCCGACCCGCGCACGCAACTTGGGCAAATCCGTCTTGGGGTCGGCGATAGAAATGCCGTCAACGACGATGTCGCCCTTTTGAAACGGCTCGAGCGCGTTGACGGTTTTGATCAACGTCGACTTGCCCGAACCCGACGGGCCGCACACCACGACCACTTCGCCCTTGTTGATGCTGGTGGTGTTGTCGGTCAACACCTGGAAGGCGCCGTACCACTTTGAAATGTTCTTGATCTCGATCATGGCAAGGCTCTCTGGCTAGCGAATGATGGCGATCCGCGCGCGCAGCCGACGCACGAGCATCGACAGGCTGAAGCAGATCACGAAGTAGACGAGGGCGGCGAGAAGATAGGTCTCGGCCGGGCGGTTGAAGTTCTTGCCCGAAACCTCGAACCCCTTGAGCAAGTCGTAGGCGCCAATCACGTAGACCAGCGAGGTGTCTTGAAACAGGATGATGGTCTGCGTGAGCAGCACTGGCAGCATGTTGCGAAAGGCCTGCGGCAGCACGATCAGCTGCATGCATTGTTTGTAGGTCATGCCGACCGCGTAGCCCGCGTGGACCTGCCCCTTGGGCACCGACTGGATACCTGCCCGCATCACCTCGGAGTAATACGCGGCCTCGAACACGGTGAACGTAATGATCGCCGAGAGCTCGGCGCCAAGCGACTTGCCGATCAAGAGCGGGATGATCAGAAAGAACCACAAGATGACCATCGCGAGCGGGATCGAGCGCAGCAGGTTGACATATGCCGTCGCCGGGATCACGAACCACTTGCGGCCCGACAAGCGCATCAGCGCGAGCAGCGTGCCGATGATGATGCCGCCCACCATCGCGATCAGTGTCAGCTCGACCGAAAAGATCAAGCCCTTGACGATGAAGCTGGAGACATAACCCCAGCTGACAAACGAGAAATCGAGTGCTGAGTTCATTTGCCCGCTCCGATCATGCCGGGCACCTGGAGCCGATGCTCGATGAAGGTGGCGATGCGGTTGATCGCGAAGGCCGAGATGAAATACAACAGCGTCACCGCCAGGTAGACCTCGATGCCGCGCGAGGTTTCTTCAGCCGCCTGTTGAGCAAAGAAGGTCAGCTCGGCAATCTGCACGGCGAACGCAACCGACGAGTTTTTGATGATGTTCATCGACTCGCTCGTGAGCGGCGGGATGACGATGCGAAACGCCATCGGCATGAGCACATAGCGGTAGGTCTGCGGCAGCGTCAGGCCCATCGCGAGGCCCGCGTAGCGCTGACCTTGGGGGAGCGCCTGAATGCCCGCCTTGACCTGCTCGGAGATGCGTGCCGACGTGAAGAAGCCCAGCCCGAACACTGCGAGCAAAAAACCCGGCACATGCTGCAGTGGCGGGAACACGCGCGGGATCACGAAGTACCAGATGAAAAGCTGAACGATCAGCGGAATGTTGCGGAAGAGTTCGGTCCAGGCCTCGCCGAAAAACGCCAGCCCGCGATTGGGCACTGTGCGCAAGATGCCGATCAGCGAGCCCAGCAGCAGCGCAATTACCAACGCCAGCAGCGCGACCGAGAGGGTCCAGCCCCAGGCCTGCATCAGCCACTGTAGATAGGTCTGTCCGCCGCCCGTGTCCTGGAAGAAGATGTGCCAGTCCAACTTACTCAAAGTTCGCTCCCGCTGATTTCATTCTTGACCGGCTGTGGAAGTGATCGCCGCCAACAAAAAACGCGGCACGGATCGCTCCGCGCCGCGCTCACGCAATGTAAGCAATGTTTGCGCCGGGCCGCGCTAGGGCTTACCTCAAGGGTGAGCCCCGCACGGCCGTGCGGGCATTACTTTTTGTAGGTTTCGGCGGGCTTGTCGTTCGGATTCGCGATCGCGTTCTTGAGCGAAGCCGACATCACCATGCCGACCGTCGCGTTACGCGGCGGGATCGGCGAGCTGAACCACTTGCTGTAGATCTTGTCGAGTTCGCCACTCTTCATCAGGCCGATAACCGCATCGTCGACCACCTTCTTGTAAGCCGGGTCGTCTTTGGCAATCATGACCGCGATCGGCTCTTCGGAGATCGACTCGCCGACGATTTTGAAATCGGCCGGCACCTTCGAGTTGACGATCAGGCCGGCGAGGATGTTGTCGTCCATCACGAACGCGTCGGCGCGGCCCGACTCGAGCAGCAAGAAGGAATCGGCGTGGTCTTTGCCGAAGAGCTCATTGAACTCGACGCCGTTGGCCTTCTCGTGCTTGCGCAGCAGTTGCACCGAGGTTGTGCCAGTGGTGGTGGCAACGGTCTTGCCGGCCAGCTGGGCGATCGAGGTGATGCCCGAGTTGGCCTTGACGGCGGTGCGCACGTTGGTCACGAAGGTGGTCGGTGCGAACGACACCTGCTGCTGGCGGGTGCTGTTGTTGGTGGTGGAGCCGCACTCCATGTCGACCGTGCCGTTCTGCACCAGCGGCACTCGGTTGGCCGAGGTGACCACGGTGTATTCGACCGGCAGGGTCGGCGCTTTCAGGTTCGCCTTGATCGCGTCGGCAATCTTCATGCAGACATCCACGTGGTAGCCGACGTACTTGCCGTCACCGATCGTGTAGGCGAGTGGCGCCGAGGAATCCCGGGTGCCGATCACGATCTTGCCGGCCGATTTGATCTTGGCGAGGGTGTCGGCCGCTTGGGCGACATTGACGGCACCGCAGGCCAAAACGGCGGCGATAGCGAGAGCGAGCTTCTTCATCGAAAGTCCTTCTGGGGTTGCTGGAGATAACAAGAACGGATTGTTGCCGCTGCCGGCCGACACGCGAGAAGTCGACTTTCACTTTGCAGTGGACGGTGGAAGGTTTGGCCCCCGACCGAACGGCGACGGCACTTTATCGGCGAAGCACGGTTCGCGCCAATGCCGAATCACCGCGACTCGATGCCGGCCGCGCATGCCCACCTCGGGCAAACCCTGGCTCGACGTTAGCGAGCGGCGGCCAGAAATTCCCAAAGCGCGATCGCGCCTGGCTTGGCGTGGCGCGAGACTTCAGGCCGCTCTCGATAAAGGCGAATGTCCATTTCGACCTCGTACTGGCCAACCGGCGCCGCGCGGACGAGACGCCTTGCCTGGAGCTCGGCGCGCACCGAACTCGCCGGCAGGAAAGCGAGGCCGTGGCCCTCGATGGCCATGACCTTCAGCCCCTCGGCCATGTCGGTCTCGTAGATCGGCTCGAGCCGCAACAGCTCGGTCGATGCCTTGGTGATGACCTCGACGAGGCGACCCAGATACGCTCCTTCTGAGTAACCTAGAAACGGCACGGCGTCGCTTGCCGGCGCCGGCAGACTGAACAGAGGCCGACCTTCGGTGTCGGCTTTGGCGTAGGCCGCGAGGGTCTCGCTGCCCAGGCTGAGCATCTGGTAGCGCTCAGGGTTCAAGGGCAAAGGCTGGGACGGGTGGTGATAGGCAAGCAGCAGGTCACAACTGCCCTCGACCAAATGCATCACGGCGTCGTGCACGTTAAGTGCGATCAGCCGGCTCTTGACGGCGCCGAAGCGATGCCGCAGGTCGGTCGCCCAGGCCGGGAAAAAGTTGAACGCAAGCGAGTGCGGCACTGCGAACTCGATCATGTCGTGGCCCGCCGCCTTGTGCCCGCGCATCATGTTGCGCGTGGCCTGCAACGCACCCAAAATTTCGAGCGCCTGCACATGCAAGGTTTGGCCGGCCGCGGTCAGTCGGGTCGGATACGACGAGCGGTCAACCAGATCGATCCCGGCCCAGGCTTCGAGCGATTGGATACGGCGCGAGAACGCCGGCTGGGTCACGTGCCGCAATTGCGCTGAGCGCGAGAAGCTGCGCGTCTCGGCCAGGCTTACGAAGTCCTCGAACCACTTGGTTTCCACTGCTGTGAGTGTAGCCAGCGCGATACCCCCTAACTCCCGGGGGGAGCCCCCTTGCGCTCCCTCAAACGCGGGGGCATCGAAGCTGCCAAATTAGGCGGCACGCTCCTACATTCCAGACACGGGAGGCCGCAAGCCTGCTCGAGCAAAACCAACCACCTCAGGGGAATCGAATGAAGATGATGAGAAGTGCACTGGCAGCAGCCAGCATGGCAGCAGTGATGATGCCGGCAATGGCCGACCCGATCGTGCTCGACTTTGAAGGCATCGGCAACAGCGTGGCCGTCGGCAATTACTACAACGGCGGCGGTGGCACCAACTACGGTGTGTCGTTCAGCCCGGCAACACTCGCATTAATCGACGCCGACGCGGGCGGCGGTGGCAACTTCGCGAACGAGCCGTCGCCGAACACGATCATGTTTTTCCTGGACGCCAGCAACGCAGTGCTGACCTTCGCCGCGGGCTTCGACACCGGATTTTCTTTCTTCTACACCTCGGCCAACGCGGCTGCGGTGACCGTCTGGAGCGGCATGAACGGCGACGGCACGCTGCTCGGCACGATCGACTTGGCTGCGCAGTACACCCAGGATTGCACCGGTGATCCGAACGGCATTTTCTGCCACTGGGATGCGATCGGCGTGGCCTTCTCAGGCGTGGCCCACTCGATCAACTTCGGCGGCACTGCCAACTTCACCGGCTACGACAACATCACTTTCGGCTCGGCGACGCCGGTCACGAACGTCCCCGAACCTTCAACCTACGCACTGATGGCCTTGGGGCTAGCCGGCATCGGCTTCATGGCCCGCCGGCGCAAAACCAGCTGACGCACACAGCTCGCGCGCCGCGCGACGCGAATGTGACAGTCGCCCCCGTCAGGCCGTTTCGGTCTGGCGGGGGTTTTCTTTGGGCGCGCCGTCTTCACCGGTTTGCTGCAATCGCCACATGTCGGCATAGCGACCGTTCATCGCCAACAACTCGGCGTGGGTGCCGCGCTCGAGGATGCGGCCGAGCTCCATGACCAGGATTTGGTGCGCGTCGACCACCGTCGACAAACGATGCGCGATCACCAGTGCAGTCTTGTTGCGCGCCGCGCTGCGCAATTCTTCTTGAATGGCGCGCTCGTTGGCCGAGTCGAGCGCCGATGTGGCCTCGTCGAAGATCAGCAGTGGCGGGTTCTTGAGCAAGGTGCGCGCGATCGCCACCCGCTGCTTCTCGCCGCCCGAGAGCTTGAGCCCGCGCTCGCCGACCATAGTGTCGTAGCCCTTGGGGGTGGAAACTATGAAGGCATGGATGTGCGCCGCTCTGGCCGCCGCCGCGACCTCTGCGCGGCCCGCGCCGGTGCGGCCATAGGCGATGTTGTATTCGACCGTGTCGTTGAACAGCACCGTGTCTTGCGGCACGATGCCGATGGCCTGACGCAGGCTCTGTTGCGTGACGCCACGTATGTCTTGACCGTCGATAGCGATCGCACCCGCATTCACGTCGTAGAAGCGAAATAAAAGCCGCGCCAGCGTGCTCTTGCCTGAGCCCGAGGGGCCCACGACCGCCACCGTTTTGCCGGCCGGGATTTCGAAGCTCACGTCGTGCAAGATCACGCGGTCTGGGTCGTAGCCGAAGCGAACGTTAGCGAAACGCACCGCGCCGCCGCGGGCCTCCAGCGGCGCGGCATCGGGCGCGTCGGCGATCTCGCGGTTTTGGCCGAGCAATGCGAACATTTTCTCGAGGTCTACGATCGACTGCTTGATCTCGCGGTAGATCACACCGAGAAAATTCAGCGGCACGTAGAGCTGAATCATCAGCGCGTTGACCAGCACCAGATCGCCCAGACTCAGCGTGCCGGCCACCACGCCGAGGGTCGCACGCCACACCAGCAGCGTGACGGCCGTGGCAATGATCAGGCTCTGCCCGACGTTGAGCACCGAGAGCGACTTCTGCGACTTGATCGAAACCTGCTCCAGTCGCTGCAGGTTCTCGTCGTAGCGCCCTTGCTCGAAACGTTCGTTGGAAAAATACTTGACCGTCTCGTAGTTGATGAGGGCGTCGACCGCACGCGTGTTGGCCTTGCTGTCCTGCTCGTTCATCGCGCGCCTGAAGTGGGTGCGCCATTCGGTCACGCTGATGGTGAAGGCGACGTACACGGTCAGCGTGCCGAAGGTGATGGCCGCAAACCAGCCGTCGAACTTGGCCGAGAGCAGGCTGATCACCAGCGTGATCTCGACCAGTGTCGGCAGGATCTTGTAGATGGTGTAGTTCAGCAGCGACTGGATGGAGCGCGAGCCGCGCTCGATATCGCGCGAGACGCCGCCAGTCTGGCGCTCGAGGTGAAAACGCAGGCTCAATGCCAGCAAGTGCTCGAAGGCCTCGAGCGAAACGCGGCGCGCGATCCGCGCCGCCACCGGATAGAACAGG
>JAYUWC010000140.1:0-5851 GCA_043753755.1 Rhizobacter sp. | reverse complement strand
CAGAATTGAAGGTCAACTACGTGCGCGCCGTGACGACCAAGGTGATGCTGGTGCGCGCGATCGGCACCACCATTCACGTCGGCAACCGCATGGCCACGGCCGAGGGCCGGCTGGTCGGCCCCGACGGCAAGCTGTACGCTCATGCCTCGACCACCTGCTTCATCTTCGACGCTTCATAACAAGGCTTCACCCATGCGATTTCTCCACACCATGCTGCGCGTCGGCGATCTGCAACGTGCTATCGATTTCTACACCCAGGTCATGGGCATGACGCTGCTGCGCCAGTCAGAAAACCCATCGCAACACTACTCGCTCGCGTTTCTCGGCTACGGCCCCAACCCCGAGCACGCCGAACTCGAGTTGACCTACAACCACGGCGTTTCGTCGTATGAGCCGGGCACAGCCTACGGCCACATCGCGATCGGCGTGCCCGATGCCGCGGCGGCCTGCGAAAGGATCCGCAGCGGCGGCGGCAACGTGACCCGCGAGGCCGGGCCGGTCAAGGGCGGCACGACCGTCATTGCCTTCATCACCGACCCCGATGGCTACAAGGTCGAGCTGATCCAGCGCTCCGAGGTCTGAGACGTCGCTGGTGGCCCGCCATGCTTGCCGAGCGCGTCTCTGCATCGATCGATCGCCGCGGCTGGTACTACGCGTGGGTGATCGCGGCTGTCACCTTTCTGGCGATGCTCACCACCTCCGCCGCGCTCGGTCTGCCGGGGGCGATGCTCAAGCCGCTGAGCAACGAGTTCGGCTGAACGACCGAGCAGCTCTCGTCGGTATTCGCGGTGCGCTTCGCGCTCTTCGGGCTGCTCGGGCCGTTTGCTGCAGTGTTCATCGCGCGCTTCGGTCTGCGCCGCATCATGCTGACGGCGGCCTCGCTGATCGCCGGCTCGATGGTGCTGGTCACGGGTATCACGCAGCTGTGGCAACTCTTTTTGCTGTGGGGACTGGTACTCGGCTGCGGCACCGGCCTCACGGCTCTGGTGCTCGGTGCGGTGGTCGCCAACCGCTGGTTCACGCGCAATCGCGGGCTGGTGGTCGGCCTGTTCGCGGCCAGCACCGCCACGGGCCAACTGCTGTTTTTGCCGTTCGCGGCTTGGCTGATTGAACACTGGGGCTGGCGCTACGCAGTGATCCCGGTGTTTGTTGCCTGCATCGTTTGCGGTCTGCTGGTGACGCTGCTGATGCGCGACCACCCGCGCGATTTGGGCCTTCGCGCTTACGGCGAGCCGGAAGGCACGCCGCAAGACGAGGCTCCGGCGCGAGCCAGGCTCGACCTGCTCGGCCCTTTTCGCCTGCTGGCCGAGGCGTCGGACAACCGAACGTTCTGGGTGCTCGCCGGCACCTTCTTCGTTTGCGGCTTGTCGACCAACGGGCTGGTGCAGACCCACTTTATCTCGCTCTGCGGCGACAACGGCCTGGCCTCGGTGCCGGCAGCTTCGGTGCTTGCGATGATGGGCGCCTTCGACCTGGTCGGCACCACGCTCTCGGGCTACCTCTCAGACCGCTACGACAATCGAAAACTACTGTTCTGGTACTACGGTTTACGCGGCCTCTCGCTCTTCTGGCTGCCGTTTTCGCAATTCACGTTCTACGGCCTCTCGATCTTCGCGATGTTCTACGGCCTCGACTGGATCGCCACCGTGCCGCCAACCGTCAAGCTCGTTAGTCAAGCGTTCGGCAAAGAGCGCGCCGGCATGGTCTTCGGCTGGGTTTTCGCCGCGCATCAGCTCGGCGCCGCCGTCGCGGCCTATGGCGCGGGGCTCACGCGCACCTTGCTGCTGACCTACAACCCGGCGCTGTTTGCGGCGGGGGCGGCGTGCTTGGTTGCAGCAGTGGCGGTGATGATGATCCGCGCGCAGCCACGCGCTGCAGCGACGGTAAACGCGGCTTGAGATTTAGCCTCTCTCAGCGAAACTCAGTGACATTCACCGCCGCAGCGCGCTCGCCTCGTGCGCCAGCTGCGTGATGCGCGGCCAATCTTTCCCATCGACCGCATCGGCAGGTGTCAGCCACGAGCCACCGCATACCTTGACGTTCGGAAGCGCCAAAAAATCAGGCGCAGTTGCGAGCGTGATGCCACCGGTGGGGCAAAACACCACGTCGGCGAACGGGCCGGCCAGCGCCTTCAGCATCGAGATGCCGCCGGCCTGAAGCGCCGGAAAAAATTTCAGGAAGAAATAACCGTCGGCGTTGGCCTGCATCACCTCGCTGCCGGTCGCGGTGCCGGGCAACAGCGGCAGCCCGATTTCGCGGCAGGCGTTGCCGATGGTGCTGGTGTAGCCAGGGCTGACGGCAAAGACGCAGCCGGCGTCTTTTGCGGCCTGTGCATCGGCGGCGCTGCGCACCGTGCCGGCGCCGAGCACGGCTTCGGGCACGGCGCGCGCGATCGCTTCCATGCACTGCAGCGCAACAGGCGTGCGCAACGTCACCTCGAGCACACGCACACCGCCGGCCACCAGCGCCTCGGCCATCGGCACGGCGTCTTCCAGGCGTTGAATGACGATGACCGGGATCACCGGGCCGTATTGGACGAGATCGAGACTGTTCATCATGATGTTTTCGGACTCAGTCGAAGAGTTCAGAGCCACGAGCAAGCGCCTTCTTCGGCACTGCTCACGTTGCGGCGCATGCCGGCAAACAGTTCGCGGCCGAGGCCGTGGCCGTTGACCAGCGCGGCGGCATCGGGCAATGCGGGGCATTCGCGCGCGGCCCACGCCTCCTGATCGACGAGTGCTTCGAGTGTGCCGGCCACGGCATCGAGCCGAATCAAGTCGCCGCTGCGCACTTTGCCAAGCGGGCCGCCGTGCATCGCCTCGGGGCTGACGTGGATGGCAGCAGGCACCTTGCCGGAGGCGCCGCTCATGCGCCCGTCGGTCACCAGCGCGACCATGAAGCCTCGGCTTTGCAGCACCCCGAGCGGCGGCGTCAACTTGTGCAGCTCGGGCATCCCGCAGGCCGCAGGGCCCTGAAAGCGCACGACCGCCACCAGATCACGCTCGAGCTCACCGGCGGCAAAGGCAGCCAGCAACTCTTCTTGCGAGTCGAACACGATTGCCGGGGCCTCGATGATGTGACGGTCTTCGGGCACTGCCGAGACCTTGATCACCGCGCGGCCCAGATTGCCGGTGAGCAGCTTCAAGCCACCCTGCTCACTGAACGGCGCAGCCGCGGTGCGCACCACGCTGTCGTCGATCGGTGCAGCCGGCAGCTCGCTCCAGCGCAGGAGCTCGCCGTGCTGCGCAGGCACCCGGCCGTAGGCGCGCAGACCGCCAGGCACCACGGTCGCGACATCGCCGTGCATCGCGCCGGCATCGATCAACTCGCGGATCACGAAACCCGGGCCGCCGGCGGCCTGGAACTCGTTCACGTCGGCGGTGCCGTTGGGGTACACGCGGGCCAACAACGGCGTGGCGCGCGACAGCTCGGCAAAGTCGTTCCAGTCGATCGCGATGCCCGCCGAACGCGCAACCGCGACCCAGTGGATCAAGTGGTTGGTCGAGCCGCCGGTCGCAAGCAAGGCGACCAGTGCGTTAACAATCACCCGCTCGTCGACCAGCCGGCCGATCGGCGTGAAACGCGACGCGTGGCGCTGGGTAATGCCGAGCAGCGTGCGCACCGACTCACGGGTGAGCGCCTCGCGCAGATCCGCATGCGGGTGCACGAAAGCCGCGCCCGGCACATGCAGGCCCATCGCCTCGAGCAGCATCTGGTTGCTGTTGGCGGTGCCGTAGAAGGTGCAGGTGCCGGCGCCGTGGTAGGCCGCCGACTCGGCCTCGAGCAGCGCCTCGCGCCCGACATGTCCCTGCGCAAACTGCTCGCGCACTTTCGACTTGGCGGTGTTCGAGAGGCCGGTGCTCATCGGCCCGGCCGGCACGAACACACACGGCAAGTGACCGAAGTGCAGCGCGCCGATCAACAGGCCCGGCACGATCTTGTCGCACACGCCGAGCAGCAAGGCACCGTCGAACACGTCATGCGTCAGCGCGATCGCGGTCGACATCGCGATCGTGTCGCGCGAGAACAGACTCAGCTCCATGCCGGGCAAACCTTGGGTCACGCCGTCGCACATCGCCGGCACGCCGCCGGCTACCTGCACCGTAGCGCCATGCCGGCGGGCCTCGTCGCGGATCAGCGCCGGGAAGCCCTCGTAGGGCTGATGCGCCGAAAGCATGTCGTTGTAGGCCGTCACGACAGCGAGGTTGGGCGCCCGCTCGGCAACGATCCTCAACTTGTCGGCTCCGGGCATTGCCGCGAACGCGTGAGCCACGTTGGCGCAGCCCATTCGGTCGACGCCGCGCGGCCGGTGGATGGCCGCATCGACCCGCGCGAGGTAGGCAGCACGACTGACCCGGCTGCGCTCGGCGATGCGGTGCGTGACGGCCGCGACCGCCGGTTGGACAGCTGATTTCATGGAGCCCCTCGTTCGTAACCGAAGGATTGATTTTCGAGTAACCGAGTTACATCGTCAAATCATTCGGTCACGGGACAAACGGCGCGGAGGTCGCGACAAGCGACGCGGGTTTGGGGGCGCATCGACGCAGGATCAACGTTGAGCCAAGCGGTCAACAGCCTCATTGACCGCAAGCTTTGACTGGTGTGAATATGTCGATCACTTACTTTGGATGCGACGAATCGAAGGACCCGCCGTAGCGCTGAAAGTACGGTGCGTTGACGTGTTCGAACTTGGAAGCGGGCGTGTGCGGTGTCGCACTTCAGACTTGAGCCGACCCTCTGCCTCAAGGAATAACCCTCTCCATTAGGATTTCGGTTGGCGATATCGCTCTCTTCGCCGATTGTTCGTTCGACGCTGGCAAGAACCCAAGCCGCGCAGCCAAGCGAATGGATCGCGCATTCGCTCGCTCTGCCACAACAACAAATAGCTTCACGTCAAACTCGGCGGCTACGAGCCGTAGCATTTGATCTACGGCTTCGTAGGCGACTCCACAGCCCCAGTACTCGCTGCCTATAAAGTACGCGACATTAGTTTCTAGATCGGCTGCCACTGTGGCTTGAACATAGCCCACGGCTTGGCCCGTCGCACATCGAACTACCCAGTTCAGCCAGCGCTGCGACCCGTCAGGTGACTTTCTCGACTCGCTGCGGGCTAGCTTCTCCCGAAGGGCCTCAATGGATGGGGGCGGTTCTTCGTCCAGGAATTCGTAAAGCCGGGTCTCTGAAAGTACGGCAAAGAGCTCCTCTGCGTGAGCCATAGTTCTTGGCTCAAGCGTGACGATGGCTTTGCTGCGTGAAGGCATGAGAGCTCTAACGTGGGCCCGCGCGGCCTCACCGCAACCGCATCTCGACCCGCTGCGCCGCGCGGCCGTCGGTGCCGCCGGTAGCCACCGCAGGTTTGTCCATCACCAGTCGATCGGGCGCGACGCCGTTGGCCTCTAGTGCGTGGCGCACTGCGAGGGCGCGCTTCTTCGCGAGCCCGGCGTTGGTCGCTGCGTCGCCGCTGGCGTCGCGAAAGCCCGAAATGAGCACGACCCGACCGGCTTGCGCGCGCGCGGCATCGGCCACGCTCACCAGCACGTCGGAGGCACCGGCCGGCAACGCGTCGGAGCCGACCTCGAAGTCGATGCGCCCTTCGGGTTCACCGGCGATGCGGGCCATTACGGCCGTCGAGGTGGCCGCCTTCGCTGCCGTCTCGGCCGGTGCTGCACTGCCGTGCAAACCGCGCGAGATCGCCAGCCCCAGCACGCCGGCCACCACCAGCGCCACCACACCTGCCAACACCATCAGCGCGTAACCCTGGCTCTCGTCGTTTTGATCACTCATTTAGCACCCCGGTTGTTCGACTTTCATTTTAGAGTGGGGCATGAGCGCTGTTTATGCCGACTTGCAC
>JAYUWC010000139.1:0-5920 GCA_043753755.1 Rhizobacter sp. | reverse complement strand
CTGGGCCGCAACACTTCGCTGGGCCTGTCGCTGCTGCTGGTCGCGGCCAACGTCAGGCTGGGTACCTGGTGGCGCTGTCCGGGTGCGGCCACCGACGAACGCAACACGCGCTGGTTTGCGCGTGCCGGCAGGTTCTTGTTCGGCACGCAGTCGTATTTGATGGATGAGCTGCAGGCCAGGTTTTTCGGCCTGCACCGGCGCTCGCAATACCTCTCGGACGGCGGTCATTTCGAAAACACCGGCGTTTACGAATTGCTGCGCCCCGGCCGCGGCGTCGGCTTCATCTTCGCGACCGATTCGGGCGCCGACAAGAACTACCAATTCAGCGACCTCGCGATGCTGATCCGCTTGGTGCGCATCGACTACGGCATCGAACTCGAGGTCGACGCCAGCCTCGGCGAAGTCGAGGGCTTGAAGGATGTGATCGGCACGCCGCAGCAGTTTCGCGCATGGGCCGAAGCGCGTGCGGCGGGGTCGATGACGGGCCCGGCGAGCGTGCCGTTCACCAAGTCGGCTGTGTTGCTGAAGGCACGCTACCCCGGACGCGCACCGCATTGCTGGGTCGTGATGTTCAAGCCCGCGGTGCCGACCGATGCGGCCGAAGACATCCTGCAGTACGCGCTGCAAAACCCAGACTACCCGCAGCGGACGACGGCCGACCAGTTCTTCGACGAGGCTCAATGGGAAAGCTACCGCAAGCTCGGCGTCGACAGCGGCCGGCGCTTGCTCAACCCGGTGTGCCTGCGGCTGCTGCGCGAGCATGTGTCGAAGGCCGGCTCGTAACGCGCTGCGCGCCGCACTGAATCGCGCACTGAATCGAATCAATCTGACGACGGGCCTCGGCCCAGCCTTCGCGCACTCACAACCAAAAAAACGCTGCGATCGCCAACGCCAGCAACGCCACCCGCATCAGCTGGTAGACGCCGCGGTTCCACTGCTTCAGCCGGCGTCGGTACTGTCCGGCGACGAACGAGACGCGGAACAGTTTGCTGATCACGCCGACCCGGTCGCCGGTCTGGTTGGGCGAAGCCGCGGCGCGCATCACGTGGCGCGAGAACGCGCGGTTGAGCGCGCGGGCCCAGCCGAATCGCAGCGGCCGCTCGAGGTCGCACAGCAGGATCAGCCGGCCTTGCGCGGTGTCGTTGTGCACCCAATGGATGTAGGTCTCGTCGAAGATCACACCTTCGCCGTCGCGCCAGCTGTAGGGCTCGCCGTCGACCCATATTCGGCAGCGGTCGTCGTTGGGGGTCGCCAGGCCCAAGTGGTAGCGCAGCGAGCCGGCGTAGGGGTCGCGGTGCGGGTTGAGCTTGGCGCCGGCGGGCAGGTAGGCGAAGAGCGCAGCCTTAATCGACGGCGCCTCGCGCAGCAAGGCCACCGTGCGTGGGCAAGCCGCGGCCGAAGGTGGTGGCTCGTCGTACCACTTCAGGTAGAAGCGCTTCCAGCCCTCTTTGAAAAACGAATTGAAGCCGGCGTCGTCGTTGTTTGCCGCCTTGATCTGCTCACGCTGGACCAGCGCCTGGGCTTCGGCCAGCATTTCGGGCCAGTGCTTTTCGAGCGCCACCAAATCGGGAAAGGCCGGCTTGGCCACAAAGGCCCCGCGCGGCACACCCGACATCCAGTACATCAGCACGTTGATCGGCGCGAGCAGCGCCGAATGGTCGAACAGCTGCTTGAACCAGCGGTGGCGCACCTTGCCGCGCAAGTGCACGTAGGCGATCGCCGCTAGAAACAGCAACAGCACCAACCACTTCAGCACGTGCGCGCTCCGCCGCAGGTTGCTCTCGCGCGAGGCGCGTGTCGTGTCGAAACTATTGCCACTCAGGTGCCAACGCGTGGGGCGATCAGGTCGGCGGTGATGCGATCGGCGAGCTGCGCGAGCAACTGGCTCCAGGCGCGCGCGATCGCCATCGGGCTGCGGCCCGAGGGTGTCTGCAAAGCCAGTTGCGCCCCGCGCAGTACGTCGGGCGCAACGCCGTCGGGGCTATTCGGTGCTCGCACACTCCAGCTCACCTGCATCGCAGCCTGGCCACTCTGCACGCTGAACGACAGCACCGCGACCGCGAGCTGCGCGCCGGCCGCCGGCCAGGCCGCACCCGGATACGCGCTGCGGCCAGGCGGCAAGCGGGCCGCCAAGTTGGCGCCCAGCGTTTGCCGTGCGAGCCGGCCCAGCGGCGCCAGCCAGTGGTCGCCATCGAGCACTTGGAAGCGGCCGGGCTCGAGTTCTTGCACCAGCTCGTCACGGTCGATGCCCGCCGGCAGCTGCACCGACATCAACTGCACCACAGGGCCGTCGTAGGCCGCCGCAACGGCGCTGGGCGCGATCGGCTCGAGGCCGTGGTACGAAACCGAACTGCCGCTCGCGCAGGCAGTGAGCAGCGCTGCCCAGACGACGCACGGGACGACCGCGATGCGCGTGATGGGCGCAATGCGCGCGCTGCTGCTTACCGCCCCGCGGTGCCGGCGCGGGGTGGTGGTGGTGGCATGGGTAGTGGTGGCGGTGGCGGTGGCGGTGGCAGTCGCGGTGTTGCGGAATGTTTTCATGGTGTGTCCTGGTGACCCGCGGGCCCGGCTGCCGGCGTGTCGCGTCGACCGCGAATCAGCGACTCCGGGTGCCGCCCGAGGTAGTCGGAGAGTGTTCGGATCGAGCGCGCCGCGTCGTTCAGTTGGCGTATCGCCTCGGGCAGGCTGGCGTCGGCCGCACCGCTGCCACCACCGCTGCCGTCACCACCGAGCAAGCCGCGCGCGGCGGTGGCGGTGCGGTTGACTTCGTCGGCGGCACTGTTGAGCTTGCTCATCAGCGGGCCGACCTGCGGCTGCAGCGAGTTCATCATTTGCTCGGCCTGCGCCAGGGTGCCATTGAGGTGGCGCAGGCTTTCGGCCAGTTCCGGCGAGGAGACGAGTTTGTTGAGGCTGCCGGCGGCTTGCCGCACGTTCTGCCCGATCGCCTCGATCGGCACGCGGTTGATCTTGGCCAGCAACTCGTTGATCTGGCCCAACGTTTCATCGACACTCCCGCCCCCGTCGACGCTCGGAAACTGCCGCGGCTTGCCTGCCCCCAGCAACGCAGGTTTGGCACCCGTGCTGCGCTCGAGCGAGATGATGCGACCGCCGATCAACGGTGGCTTCTGCACCAGCTGAGCGCGGTAGCCCTGCGCCAGAAGGCGGGTGACCAACGCGTCGGTGGCCGCTTGAACGGCCGTGCCGTTGCGAGTGGCGTCGAGTGTCGTCTCGAGCCCGGCCTCGGCCTCGCGCACATGCAGCCGGCGCGGGAACAGCACCGCCACCACATCGGTGTGGCCGGCACCACTTGCTGCATCGATGACCAGGCGCACTGAGCGCACCACGCCGACCGAAAAGCCGAGCAGCCGGACCGGCGCACCCACAGGCAGATCACCGCCCGGCCCGTTGAAGCTGAACGCATACGGCACCTCGGGGCCGATGGCCCCGGCTTCGGCATCGGCCTGCGACGGGTAAAGCACGAACTCGCTGCTGGGCGGCGCGGCGGTCGGGGCGGATGCGGACGAGGCCGATGCCGTTGAGGCCGCAACCGGAACCGCCTCGGCAACGGTCGGCAACTCGGGCACCTCGAGTTCGATCGCGCCGTTGAACAGCGCCCCGACATGCGTCAAGTTCGCGCTGGCGCCCTGGTCGGTCAATGCGACCTGCACCGGGCTCGAGATCCAGAACGCTGCTTTCGGGCGAATCAGCCGGTCGTAGGGCGCGAAGATGAAGATGTCGAGCTTGAACGCGTTCGGCGCCTCGAAACGCGCGGTCGAAACGCGGCCGATCTCTTGCCCGCGAAAGTAGATCGGCGAGCCGATCCGCACCGTGCCCAGCGTTGGCGAGCTCAGCACATGGGCCGTGCCGCGGGTGCCCGGCAAGATGATCGGCGGCTCGCTCAGGCCGATGAAGCGGCGCTGTGGCGTGCCGCCGGTGCCGCTCGCGACGCCGATCGCAAGCCCGGCCACCGCGGCCTTGAAAGACGAGATATCGCTCAGGTTCGGCTTGGCACCGATCAACCAGAACTGACTCGAGCTGTTGAGGCTGCTGGCAGCACGGCGGTCCATGCGCAAGGTCATGTCGATGCGGTGGCTGTCGGGGTTGATGTCGATCGCGGTCACGCGCCCGGCCTCGACGCCCTGGTAGATCACCTTGGTGTCGTCGACCCGCGCACCGGCCGCCACATCGAACGTGACGACCACATCGATACCGCGATCGGTGAATGCGCGCACCCCGAGGAACACGACGATGACCAGCGCCGCCAGCGGCACCGCCCAGACCAGCCCGCCCCAATGAATGGTGTGCGATGGGGCTGCAGATGAGAGCAGAGCAGGCGGCTGCGCGAGTGGCGCATCCGGCGGCGGGGGAGGGGCTGGGGTGTCGTTCATCGCGGGCTCCGGGGCCGGGCGGCGTCCCACATCAATCGCGGGTCGAAGCAGTGCGCGGCCAGCGTGGTCAGGATCACCACCGCGGCGAAGGCCGGGGCCGCGGCCTCGGCTCTGCCGGAGATGAGTGCGTTGTACTGCGTAACCGGCACGAAGCAGGCGATCACGAACGGGTCGATCATCGACCAGCGTCCGATCTCTTCGATCACCGCAAAGGTGCGCGTCTTCGCGACGAGGTGCCGGCTCGAGCGGCGCACCACCGAGGTGATGCACCAAACCAGGCCCGCGAGCTTGGCGAGCGGGATCACGAAGCTCGCCACCAGCACCAGCAGTGCCAAGCCGACGAGCTTGGCGTCCATCAGATCGAGCACGCCTTGCAGCACGGTGTAGTGGGTCGGCGTCAAACCGATCGGCAGGGTCGCTATCGGGTACAGGTTGGCAGGGATGTAGAGCAGCGCTGCCGCGACCAACAGCGCGGTGGTGCGCGCCACGGCCTGCGGCTTGCGCGCGTGCAGCGCAGCCCGGCAGCGCGGGCAGGGCTGACCGGCCTGGCTCGCCAGTGCGAAGCGCCCACACGCGAGGCAGACGATGGGCCGGGGCGTATCGGCTGCATCTGGTCCTGCATCGGGGGCGAGGTCACCGATCGCGTTCCAGACCGCTCGTTTGTCAAGCGTGGCCCGCGTCAGCAGCATCAGGACGGCCGCGGTGGCAAAGCAAAGCGCGCCGTCACCGACCACCACCGACAGCTCGACCCCGAGCCGCGCCCAAGCCACCACTGCAGCAAGCGCGAAGACCTCTGGCATGGCCCAGACCTGCAGCGCATTGGCGAGTCGAAAGGCCGGCCCCAGCCATGCCGGGCGGCGCCCCAGCTTGATCGTGCCGAGCACCACCGTCAGCAGCCCTGTGCGCAAGACGGGGAAGACGCCGATGAACAGGCCGATCGCAATGCCCAATTCGGGGTAGCCGCTCCGCGCCATCGCGATCGCGCTCGAGACGACCTGGCTTTGTCGCGAAACGCCGTAGACCGCAGTCGTCAGAAAAACTTGCAAGTTGGCCGCGACCAACAGCACTAGCGCGGCCGATGCACAGGCGAGGGCCATGTCGGTGCGGCGCGCACTCGCCGCCCAGTGTCGCCCGACAACGGCCGCGCCATCGAAGCGGCCCGCATTCGCCGCACCACTTGCCGTCTCTGCGCCGATGCTTGACCCCTTTCATGTGAAAGCCGGGCATCTCGTTGCGATCGATGGCTCGACGGGCAGCCACGAGCAACCGGGCCGGCCTTGGATTGTCGAAGCGCCGCCTCCTGCGGAACTGTCGGGCAACGCGCCTTGCAACTGTCGGAGGTCGTGCCGTGCCTCGACAGGTCGATCGGGTCAGCGCGTGTCTGCTTCGAGCGGCAGGCCCACGTAGTTCTCGGCCAGCGCAGTCGACGCGGCTTTCGAGCCGACGAGGTAGGCGAGTTCGGCGTGCTGCATGCGCAGCCCGAATGCGCCGGTCTCGGGAAACCGGTGCATCAGCGAAGTGAACCACCACGA
>JAYUWC010000138.1:0-5929 GCA_043753755.1 Rhizobacter sp. | reverse complement strand
GGGCTTCGGAATCCATTGGCCGCGTCGCGGTGCTGGCATAGACAATCGAGCGGAGCAACGGCATGTCGGAATCCTCGGGTGCGGGCCGGCTTTTGAGGCCACTCTGCACTTTATCGGGTACGTTCCGACTGCGACAGGGCCTGCCTCGCTTTTTAGTGCCGACGCGCCGGCTTTCGCAGCGGCCGGCGCCGCGAGCTTGCAATGTTCGGCGCCGAACATACCGGCGCTGCGATTGCGACTAGAGTTGCCGGAGCGTGGAAAGCGCCACGCAATTCGCAGCGTGCGCGACCACTTTGGAGGTCTGAAGTGATCGCGACTGAGCTGAAACAAAGGAATCGGCTCCTCGCCAGCCTGCCCGACAACGAATGGGCGCGATTAGAGAAATGTGTCGAACTCGTCGACCTTTCGGTCTCTGAAGTGCTCTATGAATCCGGCGACGTCCAGAGCTACGTCTATTTCCCGACGACCTCCATCGTCTCGCTGGTCTTCGTGATCGAAAGTGGCGCCGGCGCCGAGCTCGCCGTCGTCGGCAACGAAGGGGTCGTCGGCATTTGTTTGTTCATGGGCGGCGAGTCCACGCCGGGCCGGGCGGTTGTGCAGAGCGCGGGCCAAGCACTGCGCATGACTGCCGGGGCGATCAAGAAGGCTTTCGAGCGCACGCCGGTGCTCCACCTTCTGCTTCGCTACACGCAGGCGCTGCTCACGCAGATGGCGCAAAACTCGGTCTGCAACCGACACCACGCGCTGGATCAGCAAATCTGCCGGTGGTTGTTGATGAACCTCGACCGGCGTGCCGGCGATGAACTCTCGATGACCCAGGAGTCGATCGCGTATGCCTTGGGCGTGCGCCGCGAGAGCATCTCTGAAGGCGCGTCCAAACTTCAGGCTGCAGGCTGCATCCGTTACAGCCGCGGCAGGGTCCGGGTCATCGACCGGGCCGGGCTGGAGTCGCGGGCGTGCGAGTGCTACAAGGTCGTCGCGGACGAATACACGCGCCTGCTGCCTGCCTTGACGACTCCTTGAAGGCGATGCCGACCGGCGGCGCGCCCAGGCCGGCCAACCCCACAGCTCAGACCCGCTCGAGCACCAGCGCGATGCCCTGCCCGACGCCTATGCACATCGTGCAGAGCGCGTAGCGGCCCTTGATGCGGTGCAGTTGGTTGATGGCCGTCGTCACCAGCCGCGCGCCGCTTGCGCCAAGCGGGTGGCCGATGGCGATCGCGCCGCCGTTGGGGTTGACGCGTGCATCGTCGTCTCGCAGCCCGAGGTCGCGCAAGACTGCGAGGCCTTGCGCGGCGAAGGCTTCGTTGAGCTCGATCACGTCCATCTGCGCGAGTGAAAGGCCCGTGAGTTCGAGCACACGGCGCGTGGCCGGCGCGGGACCGAAACCCATGATGCGCGGCGCGACGCCGGCTGTCGCCATGCCGACGACCCGAGCCCGCGGCACGAGGCCGTGTCGGGCCGCGGCCGACTCGCTCGCGAGCAGCAACGCACAAGCACCGTCGTTGACGCCCGAGGCGTTGCCCGCCGTCACGGTGCCGTCGGGCTTGACGATGCCCTTCAATTTGGCGAGCGCCTCGAGCGAGGTCTCGCGCGGGTGCTCGTCTTTCGTCACGCTGCCCGCGTCGCCCTTCTGCTGCACGATGCCGACCGGCGTGATCTCGGCCTCGAAGAAGCCGCTCTGCTGCGCCGCGACCGCCTTGAGCTGCGAGGCCAGCGCCATGCGGTCTTGGGCCTCACGCTCGATCCTGAAATCGGTGGCGACGTTCTCGGCCGTCTCGGGCATCGAGTCGACGCCGTATTGCGCTTTCATCAGGCGGTTGACGAAGCGCCAGCCGATCGTCGTGTCGAACACCGCATTCGTGCGGCTGAATGCGGTCTCGGCTTTGGGCATCACGAAAGGCGCGCGGCTCATGCTCTCGACCCCGCCAGCAATCAGCAGCTGCGCCTCGCCCGACTTGATCGCGCGCGCCGCGGTACCCACCGCATCCATGCCCGAACCACAGAGCCGATTCAACGTGGCGCCGCCGACCTCGACCGGTAACCCGGCGAGCAGCGACGACATGCGCGCGACGTTGCGGTTGTCTTCACCGGCCTGGTTGGCGCAGCCGTAGATTACGTCGGCAACTGCGGCCCAGTCGACCTTGGGGTTGCGCGCGATCAGCGCCTTGATCGGCACCGCACCCAGATCGTCGGCACGCACCGACGAGAGCGCGCCGCCATAGCGGCCGAACGGGGTGCGAATCGCATCGCAGATGAACGCTTGGGTCAAGTTGGGCTCCTGTGGAATCTTCAGCCGACCAGCGGCACGCCGCTGATCGACGCAGTTTGTCGAACGACAGGCCGTCGACGCGCTCGATGACCTCGAGGCCCGCCGCGGTGACTTCGATCAGTGCGAGGTCGGTGTAGATGCGGCTAATGCAGCCGATGCCGGCACCGGCGGCGCGGGTGCGCTCGGCCAGGTTGCGCTGCGGCACGCAGCTCGAGTTCGAGCGCGCTGCTGCGGTAGAGGTCGTCGAGCACCTGCGAGTCGGCATGCTGCGGAAACAAGCAAATGATTGTGCGCACCCGGCCCGCCTTAAGCAACGCCGCCAAGCCGGTCTCGCCGTTGCCGGCGTTGCTATCGACGATGACCAGATCTTTGGAGCCTTGCACGGTCAGCCCGTCGATCAACTCACCGGGTTGGCCCGCGCCGCCGAAGCCGCCGAAGCCGCCGATCATCACGGTGACGCTGTCGCAGATGCCGGCCAATGCCTCGGGAACCGTCCCGACCCGTTTGGCGATCATGGTGGCAACCTTCCGAATCCGGCGCGCTTGGTGCAGCCGACTGCGAAAAATAGAGCCCGCAGCGCGATGGATCAGGATCGATCACCCGATGCGCCGCCCCGGCCCCGGTTACAGGGGTATCGCGCGCCGCCGAGGCTTGGGCGTCGAAGCGTTGTCGAGCTTCTTACCGCCGCGGCCAATGGCCTTGCCGGTCTTGCGCACGCCCTTGCCTACCGCAGCGCCTGCCTTGTGGGCGCCGCGCTTGACCGAATTTTCGGTACGCGCGAGGCGCCCCGGATGCGGGTTGCGAGAGTCTTCGAGCGCTTTGTCCATGCGCTGTTGACGCGCTTCGGCTGCGCCGGTGTCAGCCGCGACCGCAATGCCCGATGCGAAGCTGATCAGTGCGGCGAGCACGGTGATTCGAGTCTTGTTCATGATGTCGCTTTTGGTGGACGGTGGGGGCGAGAGGGTATGCCGCGCGCGGCGGCTCGCCACAGCGGTCGGCAACGCAAGTCGGTGTCGGCTGCGTCCTACGCGATAGCTCGGCAAGTCAGAGAAAATGCCGCGATGCGAATCCTGGTCACCGGCAGTTCAGGCCACCTCGGCGAGGCACTGATGCGCGAATTGGGCGGCAAGGGGGCGGACCTGATCGGCGTCGACATCACGTCGTCGCCATTCACCACCCACCCCGGCTCGATCGTCGACCCTGCGCACGTGGGGCGCTGCATGCAGGGTGTCGACGCCGTGCCGCACACCGCAACGCTGCACAAGCCGCGCGTGGCAACCCACCCACCCCAGGCGTTCATCGACACCAACCTGACCGGCACGCTGGTCTTGCTCGAGGCCGCGCGTGCGGCAGGCGTGGGCGCCTCTTCGTGTTCACCAGCACCACCAGCACCTTCGGCGTGGCGCTGACACCCCCGCCGGGCGCGCCCGCGGTTTGGGTGACTGAGGATCTGAAGCCGGTGCCGAAAAACATCTACGGCGTGACCAAGGTCGCCGCCGAAGACTTGTGTGAACTTTTCCATCGCCAACACGGCTTGGCCTGCATCGTGCTGCGCGTGTCGCGCTTCTTTCCCGAAGTCGACGATGACGACGCGGTCGCCGCGAGCCACTCGACCGCCAACACGCAGGTCAGCGAACTACTCAACCGCCGGGTCGACATCGAAGACGTGGTCTCGGCCCACCACTGCGCCATTGCGAACGCTGAGGTCATCGGCTTCGGCCGCTACATCGTCAGTGCGACCACACCGTTCTCGCGGGACGAGGTGCTGGAACTGCGAGCAGATCCCGCTGCAGTCGTGGCCCGTCATGTGCCGGGTTTTGTGGGCGAATACCAACGTCGCGGTTGGGCCTTGCCCGAAACCGTCGACCGGGTCTACGACAACGCGCGTGCGCGCGCCGAACTGGGTTGGCAACCTCGCCACGACTTTGTAGCGGCGATCGCTTGCCTGTTCGCAGGTCGAGACTACCGGCGCAAACTCGCTCGCACCATCGGCATCAAAAGCGACCACCAAGCGCAGCAAACAGGCGGGTGATGCAACAACGCGACAGTGCGCCAGCGCTGCAGCGGAGTGGTCAGACGCTGGCGTAATGCGCCGCGCTGGACGCGACGCCGTGATTGCGTGGGCCGCTCGGGGCAACGTGCCCTCTTTTGGCAAGCAGGGCCGCGTCACATACCGCCGCGTCCTCCGGCCCCAGATGCCCCGAATGTGCATGCGCGTACACAGCGCGGCTTACGGCGCCCGGCAGGCTCAAGCCCTCGCGCAGTCGCATCAACTCGACGCTGAAACGCCCGAGCCACAAATGATTGGAAGCCTTGCACAACATGCCACGATGCTCGGCGCACGCGAGGCGGGCCGGTGTAGGAGAGGCCCGCGCCGCACCGTCGGGTGGCTGGCTGCAGTGTCGGGCGCCGGCGCTCACGCCTTGATCCGCCAGCCGGTTCGCATGATCCAGGTCGAGACTGCGAGCGCGCCGAAGAAGAACACCAGCGTCACCGCGAAGCTCACGCCGATGTGCATCTCGGACTGGCCGAAGAAGCTCCAGCGGAAACCGCTGATGAGGTAGACCGACGGGTTGAGCATCGAGAGCTTTTGCCAGATGGGCGGCAGCATGCTGATCGAATAGAACGGCCCGCCGAGAAAGGTCAGCGGCATCACGATCAGCATCGGGATCAGCTGCAGCTTCTCGAACCCGTCGGCCCAGATGCCGATGATGAAACCGAAGAGGCTGAAGGTCGCCGCGGTGAGCACCAGAAACAGCAGCATCCAGACCGGGTGCTCGATATGGATCGGCACGAACAGCGCGGCGGTGCCGAGGATGATCAAGCCGACGAGCACCGACTTGGTGGTCGCCGCACCCACATAGCTGAACACGATCTCGAGGTGCGAGATCGGCGCCGAGAGCAATTCGTAGATCGTGCCGGTGAATTTCGGAAAGTAGATGCCGAACGACGCGTTCGAGATGCTCTGCGTCAGCACCGACAGCATGATCAACCCGGGCACGATGAAGGCGCCGTAGCTGACGTTGCCGATGCTTTCGATGCGCGAGCCGATGGCCGAGCCGAACACCACGAAGTAAAGCGCGGTCGACAGCACCGGCGAGATGATGCTTTGCGTGACGGTGCGCCAGGTGCGTGCCATCTCGAAGCGGTAGATCGCACGCACGGCATGCAGATTCATTGCGGCTCCCCTTGCAGCAGGCCGACGAAGATGTCTTCGAGCGAACTCTGCGTGGTCTGCAAGTCGCTCAACTCGATGCCCTCGCGCGTGAGCGCCGCGAGCAATGCGGCCACCGCGCCTTGCGAGGCTTTGGGGTCGTAGGCATAGGTCAGCTCGGTGCCGCCGGCGCCCAGCAGCAGGCCGTGCGCGGCCAGTGCATCGGGCACACGGGTGAGCGGCACCTGCAACTGCAACGTCAGCTGCTTCTTGCCCAGCTTCTTCATCAACGTGACCTTGTCTTCGACCAGGATGATCTTGCCCTGACTGATGACACCCACGCGGTCGGCCATGTCTTCGGCCTCTTCGATGTAGTGCGTGGTTAGCACGATGGTGACGCCCGACTCGCGCAGCTCGCGTACCAGCGCCCACATGTCTTTGCGCAGCGCCACGTCGACCCCGGCTGTCGGCTCATCGAGAAACAGCACGCGCGGCTCGTGCGA
>JAYUWC010000137.1:0-17771 GCA_043753755.1 Rhizobacter sp. | reverse complement strand
TCGAAGAAGCCGATGCCGGTCGAGAGCTTTGCAGCGCCGGTGCCGTCGAGGTTCAAGGCGACGCGGATTTGCGTCTCGGCCGTGTTACGGGTGACCTGGGCGGTGCGCATGGTGGATTCCATAGGATCAGGGATGTTGTCGCGCTCAGCGGCTCAGCACCGCATCGAGCGCCGTGAGCAAAGCGTCTGTCTGCGATTCTGTGCCCACGCTGATACGCACGAACTGCGCAATGCGGTCGGGACGGCTGAAATGCCGGACCAGCACGCGCTCGGTGCGCAAGCCGGCCGCCAACGAGGCACCGTCGTGGCCGGGCAAGCGGGCGAATACGAAGTTGGCTGCCGACGGCAGCACTTCGAAACCACGAGCTTGCAAACCGGCGACCATGCGCTCGCGCGTGGCGATGGTCCGGTCGCGGCTCTGCTCGAACCAAGCCACATCGTCCAGCGCCGCTGCACCGCCGGCAATTGCCAGACGGTCGATCGGATACGAGTTGAAGCTGTCCTTGACGCGCACCAGCGCCTCGATCAAGTCGGGGTGGCCGAGCGCATAGCCCACACGCAAGCCGGCGAGCGCGTGCGACTTCGACAGCGTGCGCACCACCAGCAGCTGCGGAAATTCGTTGACCAGCGACACGGCCGTCTCACCGCCGAAATCGACATACGCTTCATCGATCACAACGACCGAATCCGCATTGCCTTGCAGAAGTCGCACGACCTCGGCGAGCGACACCGCCACGCCAGTGGGTGCGTTGGGATTGGGAAAAATGATTCCACCGTTCGGCCCGGCACGCAGGTAGTCGTCAACCCGAACGGAAAAAGCGTCGTCCAGCGGAATTTCGCGCGCTGTGATGCCGTACAGCTTGGCGTACACCGGGTAGAAGCTGTACGAGATGTCGGGATACAGAAGCGGCGCTTCGTGACGCAGCAAGGCCATGAAGGCATGCGCCAGCACCTCATCAGACCCGTTACCGACAAACACCTGCGCAGGCGTCAGGCCATGGTGGCGACCAATGGCTTCCTTCAGGGCGCTGGCCTGCGGGTCAGGGTACAAACGCAGCGAATCGCCGTTCTGCTCGGCAATAGCCTGCACGACGCGCGGGCTTGGCGGATACGGGCATTCGTTGGTGTTGAGCTTCACCAGCCCGTCGATCTTCGGCTGCTCACCCGGCACATAAGGCGTCAGCGTGCGGACGATTTCGCTCCAGTAGCGGCTCATTGCTTGATCCTCATCTCGGCTGCGCGCGCATGGGCTTGCAAGCCCTCGCCGTAGGCCAGCTCAGCCGCGATCAGTCCGAGTTTGTTTGCACCGGCTTCGCTCACTTCGATCAGGCTGCTGCGCTTTTGAAAATCATAGACCCCCAGTGGCGACGAAAAACGCGCGGTGCCGGAGGTCGGCAGCACGTGGTTGGGGCCGGCACAGTAGTCGCCCAGGCTCTCGCTGGTGAACACGCCGAGAAAGATCGCGCCGGCATGGCGCAGCAACGGCTCCCAGCGGTGCGGCTCGCGCGAGCTGACCTCGAGATGCTCGGGCGCGATGGCATTGCTGATCTCGCAAGCCTCTTCCATGCTGCGGGTGTGGATCAGCGCACCGCGGCCTTCGAGCGAGGCGCGGATCACGACGGCGCGCGGCATCGCAGGCAGCAGCCGTTCGATCGCGGCGTGCACCTCGGCGATGTACGCGGCATCGGGGCAGAGCAGGATGCTTTGCGCGAGCTCGTCGTGCTCAGCCTGGCTGAACAGATCCATCGCCACCCAGTCGGCCGGCGCACTGCCGTCGGCGAGGACCAAGATCTCGCTTGGCCCGGCGATCATGTCGATGCCGACCGTGCCGAACACACGTCGCTTGGCACTCGCGACATACGCGTTGCCCGGGCCGGTAATCTTGTGCACGGCCGGCACGGTCGCGGTGCCGTAGGCAAGCGCGCCGATCGCCTGCGCGCCGCCGATCGCGAACACGCGATCGACGCCCGCAATCGCAGCGGCGGCAAGAACCATCGCGTTGCGTTCGCCGCGTGGCGTCGGCACCGTCATCACGATCTCGCCGACGCCGGCCACCTTGGCCGGCATTGCATTCATCAGCACGCTCGACGGATAGGTCGCCTTGCCGCCTGGCACATAGATGCCGGCCCGTTCGATCGGCGTGACCTTCTGGCCGAGCAGTGTGCCGTCGTCGTCGCGGTAGCTCCACGACTTGCCGGTCGCCTCGAGTTGGCGCTCGTGGTAGGCGCGAACCCGGTCGGCGGCGGCTTCGAGCGCGCCCCGCTGCGCGCTCGGGATCGCATCGAGCGCGGCACGCAATTCGGCCCGCGAAACCTCGAGCGCTCCGACGCTGGCTGCGCTGAGGCCGTCGAAGCGCGCGGTGTACTCGAGCACCGCAGCATCGCCGCGCGCGCGCACGTCGGCAAGGATGGCCGCCACGCTCGCCTCGATCGCATCGTCGGTCTCGGCCGACCAGTGCAGCACGCGCTGCAGCGCGGCATCGAAACCGTTCTCTTGCGTGCTGAGTCGACGAATGTTCACGGCACTCCCGGCGTTCATGGCGTTGGTCGCATTCATTGCATCTGTCGCGTTCACTGAGCAGGCCCCACCGCAGTTTCGAACGCATCGATGATCGCGCGAAGCGGCTCGCGCTTGAGCTTGAGCGCCGCCTGGTTGACGATCAGGCGCGATGAAATGTCGAGGATGTGCTCGACCTCGACGAGATGATTCGCCCGCAAGGTGTTGCCGCTCGAGACCAGGTCGACGATTGCATCGGCGAGGCCGGTCAGCGGTGCGAGTTCCATCGAACCGTAGAGCTTGATGACATCCACGTGCACGCCCTTGTTGGCAAAATGATCTCGTGCAATCTGGGTGTACTTGGTCGCGACGCGAATGCGCGAGCCCTGCTTCACTGCCGCGGCGTAGTCGAAGTCGGCACGCACCGCAACGCTCATGCGGCACTTGGCAATGTCGAGGTCGAGCGGCTGGTAGAGGCCCTCGCCCCCATGCTCCAGCAAAGTGTCTTTGCCGACCACGCCGAGGTCGGCGCCGCCGTACTGCACGTAGGTCGGCACGTCGGACGCGCGCACCAGCACCAGCCGAACATCGGGCCGGCTGGTTCCGACAATCAGCTTGCGCGTCTTCTCGGGGTCCTCGGCAACCTCGATGCCCGCAGCCTTCAGCAGTGGCACGATCTCGTCAAAGATGCGGCCTTTCGGCAAAGCGAACGTGATCACGTTTGCACTCCCGTCGATTCGAGCGTCTTCACTTGATTCTTTCGATGTCGGCGCCGATCGCGCGCAGCTTGGCTTCCATCCGGTCGTAGCCGCGGTCGAGGTGGTAGATGCGCTCGACGACGGTTTCGCCTTCGGCCACCAGGCCCGCGATCACCAAGCTGGCCGAGGCCCGCAGGTCGGTGGCCATCACGGTCGCACCCGAGAGTCGCGGGGCGCCGTGCACCACCGCCGTGTGACCATCGACCTCGATCTTCGCGCCCAGCCGCACCAGCTCGTTGACATGCATGAAGCGGTTTTCGAAGATGGTTTCGGTGATGACCGCCGTGCCGTCGGCGATGCAGTCGAGGGCCATGAACTGCGCCTGCATGTCGGTCGGGAACGCCGGGTACTCGCGGGTGCGAAAACTCATCGGCTTGAGGCGCCCCGAAGCCTTCACGCGAATCCAGCCCTCGCCCACTTCGATCGCCACACCGGCCTCGCGCAGCTTCTCGATCGCGGTCTCGAGGTGCTCGGCCCGGGCGCCTTCGAGCACCACATCGCCGCCCGCTGCCGCCACCGCGCACAAAAACGTACCGGTCTCGATGCGATCGGGGATCACCACATGCGTGGCGCCGTGCAGCTGCGCCACGCCCTGGATGCGGATGCGGCTCGTGCCGTGGCCCTCGATCTTCGCGCCCATCGCGATCAGCATCTCGGCGAGGTCGCGAATTTCGGGCTCCTGCGCTGCGTTTTCAAGAACGGTCTCGCCGTCGGCCAGCGTGGCGGCCATCAACAGGTTTTCGGTGCCGGTGACCGTGACCATGTCGGTGCTGATGCGGGCGCCTTTGAGCCTGGCGGCCCGCGCGACGATGTAGCCGTGCTCGACCGTCATTTCGGCGCCCATCGCTTGCAACCCCTTGATGTGTTGGTCGACCGGCCGCGAGCCGATCGCACAGCCGCCGGGAAGCGAAACTCGCGCCTCGCCGAAACGTGCGAGCAACGGCCCGAGCACCAAAATCGAGGCGCGCATCGTCTTGACCAGATCGTAAGAGGCCTCGCTCGACGTGAGGTGGGCGGCAGTGAGCGTCACTACATCGGGCACGGCCTCATCGCGCTCGATCGCCACACCCAGGCTCGCCAGGAGCTTCAGGGCGGTGCTCACGTCGTGCAAGCGCGGCACGTTGCGCAGCGTGACGGCGTCAGACGTCAGCAACGCGGCACACAGCTCGGGCAAGGCGGCGTTCTTCGCGCCCGAGATGGTCACGGTGCCATCGAGGCGGCGCCCGCCGCGGATCAGAAGTTTGTCCATAGGGTCGAAGGCCCCAGGGTTCGGAACGGTGTCGGTGCTGGAGAGTCTGGGCTTGCGCCGACACCACGCCGACAGCCGCAGAGAACGCTGCGACCGGTGTTCAGTGGGGGTGGTGTGCGGCAGCCGCGCCGAGCTCGGCGGCGGATTGAGAGGCCCATTCGGCCGGTGTCAGCGTCTTCATTGAAAGGGCGTGTATTTGGCTGCGCATTCTATCGCCGAGGGCTGCGTAGACCCGCTGGTGGCGACGCACTCGGGGCGTGCCCTCGAACTCGGACGAGACGATGGTCGCGAAGAAATGGCGGCCGTCGCCTTCGACCGCGAGGTGCTCACAGGCCAGCCCTTGCGCGATGAAGCGCTGGACGTCGTCGGGGGTAGGGTCGGCCATGGTGCCCAGATTTTAGCGGCAGGCCTCGGCGTCGCGCTCGAACTGCAGCAGTCGCAGGCGCTGGTAGCGCGTCTCGACGCCGCCGGCTTGTTCGGCTCAGTAACGAATCTTGTAGCCGCTCTTCAGCAGCTGCAGGCACACGCTGCATACGACGATGAGGCTCGCGCCGACCACAGCGATCGAGATCCACGGCGAGACATCGCTGACGCCGAAGAAGCCGTGCCGAAAGCCGTCGATCATGTAGAAAAACGGGTTCAGGTGGCTCACTGCTCTCCAGAACGGCGGCAACGACGCCACCGAGTAGAAGACGCCTGAGAGAAAGGTCATCGGCATGATGATGAAGTTCTGGAACGCCGCGATCTGGTCGAACTTTTCGGCCCACAAACCGGCAATGAGGCCGAGCGCGCCCATCATCGCGGCCCCCGCGAGGCCGAAGGCAACGATCCAGAGCGGCTGTGCAAGGCCGGGTGGTGCGAACCAAACGGTGGCGACCATGACGCCACACCCGACCGCGGCACCGCGCACCACCGCCGCGCCGACATAGGCCACGAACCAGGCCCAGTGCGAGAGTGGCGCCACCAACAGAAAGACGAGGTTGCCGGTGATCTTGCTTTGAATGAGCGACGAGCTGCTGTTCGCGAACGCGTTCTGCAGCACGCTCATCATCACCAGACCGGGGATCAGAAAGCTGGTGTAGTCGACCGAGCCGAACACCTTCACCCTGCCCTCGAGTACGTGGCCGAAAATCAGCAGATAGAGGATCGCCGTGAGCACTGGCGCGGCCACGGTTTGAATGCTGACCTTCCAGAAGCGCAGCACTTCTTTGTAGAGCAGCGTGCCCGCGCCAGCCAGAAGACCGAACTGGTTCATGCGGCGGCTCCAGCAGCGGCGGCCTGTCGCGGCGAGCCGTTCATGATCTCGAGGAACACGTCTTCCAGATCGGCACGGCCGATCTCGAGGTCTTCGGGTCGGCACCCTGCGGCGCGCAGCACACCCAGGATTTGCTCGACCTCATGGGCACCGTGTGCCGTGATCTGCACGATGCGGCCGGTGACTCGCGACTGCGCGGCAAGCGCGGCCGGCAGCGGCGCGTCCATCTTGAAGCGCAGCATCGTGCTCGCGGTGCCGGCCAGCAGCGCCGAGGTGCGATCGAGCGCCACGACGCGGCCCTGCTTCAGCATCGCCAGACGACCGCACAGCGCCTCGGCTTCTTCCAGGTAGTGCGTGGTCAAAAGCACCGTATGGCCCTCGCGGTTCAGCCGGGCAACGAACTGCCACAGCGTCTGGCGCAACTCGACATCGACGCCCGCCGTCGGCTCGTCGAGCACGATCACCGGCGGCCGATGCACCAGCGCCTGCGCAACCAGCACGCGGCGCTTCATGCCGCCCGAGAGCTGGCGCATATTGGCATCGGCCTTGTCGCTGAGGCCGAGGTGTGCCAGCAGCTCGTCGATCCAGACGTCGTTGGCCTTCTTGTCCTGGCGCACACCGAAGTAGCCGCTTTGGATGCGCAGCGCCTCGCGCACGTTGAAGAACGGGTCGAACACCAACTCTTGCGGCACGATGCCGAGGCTGCGGCGCGCGGCGGCGTAGTCGTCGACCACGTCGTGGCCGAGCACCGTGACCCGGCCGCGGGTCGCGCGCGCAAGGCCGGCGAGGATGCTGATCAGCGTGGTCTTGCCCGCGCCATTGGGGCCCAACAGGCCGAAGAACTCGCCCGCCTCGATGTCGAAGCTGACGTCGTCGAGCGCGTTGACGGGCCCGCGGGCGCCGGAGTACGTCTTGCCGACGTTCTGGAATGAGATAGCTGGCATTCAGTGGCAGATTGTAGGCAGCGGTCATCGACTCCACCGACCCCGATGCGGCTAGCCCCGGCGCGGGCCGATGCCGATTCGTCGCGCCGCGACTTGGTGCTAGATTGCCCGCGCAACTCTAGACGCAGCATGGTCGCGCAAACCTCGGAAACGCTTAACCCAACGCCGGACCCGAAGCCGAACGGCAAACGGCCGCGCCGCACGGCCGAGCGCATCCTCGAAATTACGTTGTTGCTGTTCAATCGCTTCGGTGAGCCCAATGTGTCGACCACGTTGATCTCGGCCGAACTCGGCATCAGCCCGGGCAACCTCTACTACCACTACCCCGCGAAAGACGAGCTGATCAACAGCCTGTTCGATCGCTACGAGCGCGCACTCGACGAGTTGCTGCGCGCGGCCGAGGGCGTGGCCCACATCGAAGACGCCTGGCTGTTCTTTCACATGCTGTTCGAGCTGATCTGGGACTTCCGGTTTCTCTACCGCGACCTCAACGATCTGCTCTCGAAAAACCGCCGCCTCGAGACGCACTTTCAGTTCGTGCTGAAGAACAAGAGCCGCGCGGTGCAACAGGTCCTGGCCGGCTTGGCGCGCAGCAATGCAATGCGGATCGACGCCCGCGAGGTCGAGCCGACAGCCACCGCGATGGTGGTCGTGTTGACCTATTGGCTGAGCTTCGAATATGTGCGCGACCCACGCAATGCGCTCGAGCCCGCGAACGCCGGTGCGGCGCTGATGCGCGGCGTATTTCACGTGCTCAGCCTGCTCTCGCCCCACCTTGAGCCGAACCAGCGCGAGCACCTGCACGCGTTGGTCGGCCACTATCGAAAAGGAGATTGACGATGGCCCACTGGACCGCTTTTCCGCACGATGCCACCGACTACACGCTCACGCCCGCCGCGCTGAAGAAACAGTGGCTGCGCCTGCACGCCGGCGACGCCGAACCGTGGCCCACCGACGCCAAGGTGGTGGCCGCCTGGGCACTCTTTCACGCCGGTCAATTCCAGAAAGCGACCGAGGCGGGATTGAAGGCGGGCAGCGCCGGAACAACGGTCGCCAACAAGGCGCAGGCGATCTACGCCAACTACCTCGAGACCAGCGAGAAAACCAAACTCGCGCTCTTCATGGAGGTAGCCGAGCGCGCCGAAGCGCAACTCGCGAACGAACCGCAGAACCCCAACGCCTACTACTTCATGGCCTATTCGCTCGGCCGCTACAGCCAGGGCATCAGCATCGCCAAGGCGCTGGCGCAGGGCCTCGGCAGCAAGGTCAAAAGCGCGCTCGAGACCACGATCAAACTGGCCCCAAACCATGCCGACGCGCACATTGCCCTTGGCGCCTTTCATGCCGAAGTGATCGACAAGGTCGGCTCGCTGCTCGGCCGAACGCAGGGCGCGAGCAAAGACGCCGGGGTCGCGATGTTCAAGACCGCGCTCAAGCTCAACCCGACCTCTGCGATCGCGATGGTCGAGTACGCCAACGGACTGGTGATGCTCGAGGGCGACAAGAAAATGAAGGAAGCGACCCAGCTTTACGAAGACGCCGCTGCCGTCGCGCCGGCCGATGCGACGGAGCGGCTGGATGTCGAGATGGCGAAGGCCGAGCTCGAAGAGTGACCGCGGGTCGCGGACGCAGTCAGCAACCTGCTTCTCGCTATACTCCTTACCTTAAAGTAAGGAGAAACCATGACGACAGCCACTGTCACCAGCAAAGGCCAGATCACGATTCCGGTCGACGTTCGCCAGTCGCTGAACGTCGAGGCAGGCGATCGCATTGAGTTCGTCGAGGTCGCACCCGGACGGTTCGAATTCTTCGCAGCCACTAGGTCGGTGAAAGAGTTGAAAGGCATGTTCGGCAAGCCCGCCAAGAGCGTCTCGATCGACGCGATGAACCGAGCTATTGCGATGCGGGGGGCGGCAGCGACGTGATCGGCCTCGACACCAACGTGCTGGTGCGATACATCATGCAGGACGACCCGAAACAAGCGGCCAAGGCAACCAGACTCATCGAATCGCTCAGCACGCAATCCCCAGGGTTTGTACCCATCATCGCGGTCGTCGAATTGGGGTGGGTCCTGTCCTCATCTTACGGACTGACACGAACTCAGCTGGGCCAGGCTTTTGAGTCATTGCTCAGGACCAAAGAGCTTGTCATTGACCGCGCCGATCAGTTGTTGAAGGCGCTGCGTTTGTATAAAACGAGCGCTGCCGATCTTGCCGATTGCCTGATCGAGCGCGGCGCCTCCGGCGCGGGCTGCGAGCGCACGATGACCTTCGACGTCGGCGCCGCGAGGGTCGCAGGAATGACGTTGATCGTTTGACTTAAGCAGCGTGCCGAAGACACGCCCGCCCGAGGGGAGAGTTCGGGCCGCGGGTGGCGGTTGGGTGCAGCCATCGGCGCGCTGCTACTTCGTTTACGGCACCAACTTAAGCGATGTAAACAGAGTCAGGAGCTCTTCGTGATTAACTACCTTCGACCAGGTAAACGCCTTGTCGAAAAGAACGAATTCGCCAGGAATCTCAGCAAACAATTCTTCGGCGTGGGGCGGAGCTTGAACAAGTAAAGCAAATTTCGTTAGAGCAGCGTGACATGGCAAATTGGGTCCAGAAACTCGCTAATTAAATATATTTCGCCGCAAATGGAGGGCACGGAGCCACTGGCTCGACCGGCGCGTGCGGAACAGTATTCATTGTCGAATGCGAGGTGCCAACGCTTCATTAGCTCGAACACCTCTTTTTTGGACGCCAACTCTTCGACAACGCCGCCGCCATTCGCTTTCAAGCGCTCAATCCAATTAGAGATTGTTGTCATAACCTACTTCTCTAACGCATCGCTGAACGGAAGCTGACCTCAAATGGCCAGCCACAGGTGGTGGGGCCAACAAGTGAACACGATGAGGGCGCGTCCGAGTGGCCGTGTGGTGCGACTGCGGCGCACTACCCCGCCTCACCCCACGGCAACATCATCGTCACCAGCAACAGCTTCTCGAACTCCGGCTCGAAGCGGTCGATGATGGCCTGGGGATCGGGGCAGAGTTTCTTGTCGGTGATGAGGCCGAATTGCACGCCGCCGCCATACGACAAGATCGACACACCGACGCCGATGTCACCCGAGGCCGGCACCCAGAACATCGTTTGCCGCAGCGTCGCGCCGCAAAACTTCAGCGCAGTCGCCGGGCCGGGCACGTTGGTCATCACTGCCGTCGCTTTTTTCGAGAACAGGCCGAGCAAACCGTCTTGTACCGGCTTGATGAGCAGGCCCGCGACCGAGAGCACCGCAAAGGCCAGTAGCGGTTGGTAGCTGTCTTTTAGCTGGGTCATGCGCGCGCGCACCGCGTAGACCCGCTCGACCGGGTTGTCGATGCCGATCGGCAGCGTCAGTGGCGCCAGGCCGAAGCGGTTACCGAGCTTCCAGGCGTCGGCCATCGGGCGCAGATTGACCGGCACCATGGCGCGAATTTCTTTGCCCGCGGGGTCGTCGCCGTTCTCGCGCAACCAGGCGCCGATGGCACCGGCCACGCAGGCCAGCAACACGTCGTTGATCGAGCAGTCGAGCGCCTTGCCGATGACCTTGACGCGATCCAGCGGCAGCGGCTCGCCCCAGGCCACCATCTTGTGGCCCATCGGTTTGCCTTTGAGTAGCGTCGGCGAGTCGTCGGGCATGAGCGCCATCGCGCCGACATCGCCCAGCACCTTGGCGCCGGCACGCGCCATCTCGAGCGAGCCCATGAGGCCCTGCTGCGGGTTGGAAAGCATTTCGACCGATTTGGCGACGCCGCCGCCATACATGCCGATGGCCTTGGCGGCCAGATCGGTCAGCGGCTTCATCACGGCATCGGCGAGCCAGTCGCCTTCGGTCTCGGGCGCCTCGCGGCGGCGACGCTTGTTGGGTGGGTCGCTGCCGCCATCGGTGATCGCCATCATCACCGAGATCAACGCGATGCCGTCACCGATGCAGTGGTGCACGCGGGCGATCAGGGCGCTGCCGCCTTCGTAGTCGTCGATCAGGTGGAATTGCCAAAGCGGGTGGTCGGCATCGAGCGCTGTGATGGCGAGCTTGCCGACCAGCGCCTGCAGCGCGGCACGCTCGCTTTGGCCAGGTTCGCGGAGCAGCGTGTGCTGGATGAGGTGACGCTGCATGTCGAAGGCTTCGTCTTCGAGCCAGGTCGCGCCCATCGCGTCCAGCACGACACGCTGCCTGAAGCGCTCGTACTTCAGCAGCTTGTTCTCGATGCGCTCGCACAGCGCCTCGTGCGTGATGGCGGGCTGCAGCAGCCAGACGCCGACGATCATCATCAGATTGACGTCGTTGTCCATCCGCAGCCAGGCGGTGTCTACGCGCGACATGCGTTGCGAGTCGAATGGCATCGAGGTCTCCTTGGAATTTCTCTTCTCAGAGCACCCGAGATGCTGGGTAACATCCGCGGCGTCAATGCCCACTTTCACCCACCGGAGCGCATCTCATGGCCGATCTCAAGTCGCAATTCGAACAAGCCGTCAAAGACTCGAAAGGCCTGCCCGAGAAGCCCGACAACAAGACGCTGCTGCAGATTTATGCGCTCTACAAACAGGCGACCGAGGGCGATGTCGAGGGCAAGCGGCCCGGCTTCACCGACATGGTCGGCCGCGCCAAATGGGACGCCTGGAACGAAGCCAAGGGCAAGACCCACGACGCCGCGATGCAGGAATATGTCGAGCTGATCGAGTCGCTTAAATAGTGCTCACTTCTTTGGTGCCTTGACGTTTGGTGCCTTGACGTCTGTTGCCCTGCCGTTCGATGTTTTAACGGTTGACGTTTTCACGGCAGTTTTCTTGGCGGCCGCCTTGCCGGTCGCCAAGAGCGCGTCGAGGTTTTTCTCGATCTCGGATTCGATTCTGGTGCTGAAGGCACCGAGTAAAAAACCGAGCTTCGCGTCGAGCGTGAACTGATGGGACTCGACCAGCAAGCTGCCGCTCACCCCGCTGCGGGTGAACTCGACCGTGTCGCTGCTTTGGCCTTCGACAATGGTGCACTCCATCTCGAATTTCTCTTCGGCCTGTTCGGCCCATTGCAGCGCGATCTTGCGGGCTCTGGCAAGGCCGAGTGTGTGTTCGCGGTGGATACGGATGTTGGGCATGGGCAATTGTTATCTCATGAATCGAGCGCTTGGCGGCGTTCGGCCAGTGGCAGCGCCGCGAGCCGCTTGACGGCGGCATAGAACCGACCGAGGTCGCGCCCCTCGCGCTCGAACAAACGTTCGAAGTTCGGCACCAGCTGGTTGTAGGCCGCGAGTACGCCGAACGACGCATTGTTGGCTTTGGCGACCCAGCCGTCGTACCCGGTGTACCCGCCCCAGCGCTCACGTTTGATCGCTTCAAACTCGGCCCGCAACTCGCCCATCAGCCTGGCTTTGCCGAGGCGCTTCTCAGCCTCTGACGCGGGGCCGATGTAGAGGGCCTCGAAGCGATCGCGGTAGTGCATCGTCAGGTCGCGAAAGTCTTGCCGTCGCTGCTCGACTTGCGCCTGCGCGGCGCGTGCCGCCGGGCTCGCTTGCTCGCGCAGCCAGCGCTCGCTGCCGAGTCGCTCGACGGCGGTCGCAAACGACTCGTTGAATACCGTGTCGCCTTTTGCAAACGCGATCTGGTGCGCGAGCTCGTGAAAAATCTGCCGCGCCAGTTCGCCCTCTGGCCATTCGATGAAGGTGTTGAGCAGCGGGTCGGCGAACGCATCCCCGGGCAAGAGGCCGAGGGTCGAATAGGCAGGCACACCGTAGACGCTGGTCTCCAGGCCCTGCGCCCGCAGTTCCTCGGCAAAAACCTTCGCATCGCTCTCGTCGAAGTAGCCGCGGTAGCCCACACAGCCGACGACCGGGAAGCACCAGGTCTGCAAGCGCAGGCTGAGTTCGGGCGCGGCGACCGCATTCCAGATCACGCTGCTGCGCTTCAGATCGGCATAGCGTCGGTAGCTGGCGTTATCAGGCGCTTTTAACTCGGCCACCGCGAAGTTGCGAATGCGCTGGCTGAGTTCGAGCCGCGCTTTGAGTGGCGCGGGCGTGGCCTCATCGGCGAGCCACTCGCGCACTGGCTTGGCCGCCCGCACCAGAGCCAGGTGCCCGCCGACCGATTGCGCGTAGTAGCCGATGGTGCTGCAGCCCGCGGTGATGCAAACCGTGCTCGCGGCCAGCACGGCGAGGCCGATCGAGCCGAAGCCGGCGAGGCTCAAGGACCAGCGCTCGCGCTTCACCGCGCGCCTGCGTCGGCAGCATCAGCGGCGGCCCAATCGGCCGCACGCACTTCGACCAGGCAGTCGTAGAAGCTGGGCGCGCGGCCGATGTCGGTCAGGCGCTGGTGGGTCAGCTCATTGACGTTGCTGCCGGCCGCGCCGAGCTTGCGCCACCAAACGCCGAGGCCGTTGACGACGCCGGGGCGCGCGCGCGGGCTGACCCGGGCCCGGCATCGATACGTGCCGCGGTCGTTGAACACATCGACCATCGCACCGTCGGCCACGCCGCGCGCGGCCGCATCGGTCGCGTCGATCTCGAGCAGCGGCTCGCCCTCGATGTCGCGCAAGCTCTTGACGTTGACGAAGCTCGAGTTGAGAAAGTTGCGCGCGGGCGGCGAAATCATCGCGAGCGGGAAGCGAGCGGCAAGCGCAGGTGCGCTCGCCAATGACTCGTAGTTCGCCACGAAATCGGGCACGCCGAATTGGGGCGAGTCGATGATGCAGCGGCCGTCGGTCGTCGGGAAGTTGCCCTCGGCAAAAGGGGCTTCGGCGATCGGCAATTTGAACCAGCCGGTCTCGCGCAGCGCGTCGAAGTCGACCTCCGAATTCAACGCCGTGCGCGCCAGCGTCTCGTCGTCGTCGGCAAAACAAGGATCGTTGAAACCCATCGCTGCCGCGAGTTCGCGAAAGATCTGCGTGTTCGGCTTGGCTGCGCCCACCGGCGCGATCGCAGCCTCGTTGAACATGACCCAAGTGTGGCCGTAGCTGGTGTGCACATCGAGGTGCTCGAGCTGCGTGGTGGCGGGCAACACGTAGTCGGCATGGTCGGCGGTGTCGGTCATGAAGTGCTCGAGCACCACGGTGAAGAGGTCATCGCGCGAGAACCCGCGCACCACCTTCTTCGACTCGGGCGCCACCGCGACCGGGTTGCTGTTGTAGACGATCAGCGCCTCGATCTTCGGGCCGAATTCGGGTGACGACTCGCGCAGCAGATCGTCGCCGATGGTCGACATGTTGATGGTGCGCGGCGCGTGTTGGCCAAGCAGGTCGGGGCGCTGCAATGCGGCGTCGTCGCGCACTTGCTTGAACCATCCCGAACTCGACAGCAGCAAGCCGCCGGCGGGCTGCCGCCATGCACCGGTCAGGCAGGGCAACAGCGCGATCAAGCGCACCGCGTTGCCACCGCCGCGCACCCGTTGCATGCCGTAGTTGAGGCGAATCGCCGCTGGCCGCGTCGTGCCGTAGTCGTGCGCGAGGCCGCGCACTTCATCGGCGCTGATCCCGCAAACCGCAGCCACCCGCTCGGGCGGCCACTCGAGTGCCCGCGCGCGCAGCTTCGGCCAGCCGGCGGCGTCGACGTGGCGCGCGATGTAGTCGGCATCGATCCACTCGTTGCGGATCAGCTCGTGCATCAAACCGAGCGCCAGCGCGCCGTCGGTGCCGGGCAAGAGCGCGATGTGCTGGTGGCACTTCTCGGCCGTTTCGGTGCGGCGCGGGTCGATGCAGACGAGCTTGGCGCCGGCCCGCTTGGCGGCTTGCGCGAAAGTCCAGAAGTGCAAGTTAGAGGCGATCGAATTGCTGCCCCAGATGACGATAAGCCGGCTCTCTGCAAAGTGCTCGAGGTGCATGCCGAGCTTGCCGCCGTAGGTGGCGACCAGCGCATCGCCGCCAGCGCTGGAGCAGATCGTGCGGTCAAGCCTCGATGCCCCGAGCCGGTTGAAAAAGCGCGCCGCCATGCCCTCGCCTTGCACCAAACCCATCGTGCCGGCGTAGCTGTAGGGCACGATCGCCTCGGGCGCCCGCGCGGCGATCGCGACCAGGCGTTCGGCGATATCGCGCAAGGCCTCGTCCCAACTTGCCGGCTGGAAGCGGCCACTGCCCTTGGGGCCGCTTCGCTTCATCGGGTGCAGCACGCGCTCGGGGTGGTAAGTGCGTTCGGGGTAGCACGAGACCTTGGTGCAGAGCGCGCCGTGGGTCGGCGGGTGGTCGGGGTCGCCCTGCACCTTGATCGCCCGACCGTTTTCGACAGTGACGCGAATGGCGCAGGTATCGGGGCAGTCGTGCGGGCAAGCAGCCCGTACTGTCGTGGTGGTCATTAGAAATTTTCGTCGTTGCAGCGCGAGCCGGCGTGTGCGGGGTGAACTATTGCACACGACCGACACAACTCGCACGTGCGCTGCACCACATGTCGCCGGGCAGGCGTTTTAGCGCGCTATGCTCAGTGTGGAGCTGGGCTAAGACCAGACGAGCCCGGCGCCTCGCGCTGTGGATGCCCCACCCACCATCGTTGAAGGAAACCATGAAACGTCGTGACGCCATCAAGTGGCTCGCGGGGTCGACCGCCGCAATGGCGCTCCCTGCGTTGGCCCAACCCAACCGCATCGTGCTCGGCCAGTCGGCTGCTTTCTCGGGGCCTGCCGCCCAGCTCGGGATTCAGATGAACATGGGTGCGCGCATCTTCTTCAACGCGTTGAACGCCGCCGGCGGCGTCAACGGCAGCACCGTCGAGCTGCGCACGCTCGACGACGGCTACGAGCCCGATCGCTGCAAGGCCAACACCGAGAAATTCATCAAGGACGATGTGTTCGGTCTGTTCGGCTACGTCGGCACGCCGACGTGTCTGGCGGCGTTGCCGATGGTGGTCGACGCGAAGATCCCGTTCTTCGGCCCGTTCACCGGCGCCGAAGCGCTGCGCGACCCGTTTCACAAATCGATCTTTCATTTGCGCGCTTCGTACTACGACGAGACCGCGCTGATCGTGAAGCAGCTGACCTTTCTGGGCTTGAAGAAGATCGCGGTTTTCTACCAGAACGACGCCTACGGCAAGGCCGGGCTCGAGGGCGTGAAACGCGCGCTCAAGTCGCAGGGTCTGGCGCCGATCGCGCTCGGCACGGTCGAGCGCAACACGGTCAACGTGAACCAGGCGGTCAAGGAAATCACCTCGAAAAGTCCTGATGCGGTGGTGCAGATCAGCGCCTACAAATCGTGCGCGGCATTCATCCGCGAAGCGCGCAAGGCCGGCTACGGCGGCACCTACTTCAACGTGTCGTTCGTCGGCACGCAGGCACTGGCCGACGAGCTCGGCAAAGAGGGTCTCGGCATCGTGGTGAGCCAGGTGATGCCCTTCCCCTTTTCGACCACGACCGCGATCTCGCGCGAGTACCTCGATGCCGTCAAAAGAGCCGGTGGCGACGCCAAGCCCAACTACTCCGGGATGGAGGGCTACCTCGCCGCCAAGGTGTTCACCGAAGGCCTGAAACGGGCCGGGCGAAACCCCTCGCGCGAGAGCCTCATCAGCGGCCTGGAGACGATCCAAAAAACCGACTTCGGCGGTTTTTCGGTCGACTTCGGCCCACGTGACCACGTAGCCTCGAGCTTCGTCGATCTGTCGATGCTCACCGACGACGGCAAAGTCAGGCACTGACCTGCAGACGCGGCCTCGAAACAAGGCCGCGACATGCTTCGCGAGGCGGCGCTAAACTGGAATTTTCCGGTAGCGGCGGCCTTTCGCTTTGCGGGCGCGCACCGGGCACCCCGCCTGCAGGAGCCTCGTCATGCGCATGATCGAATCCATCTTGGCGGACGCAGCATCGATCGCTGCCGTTCGCCGTGACATCCACGCCCACCCCGAGCTCTGCTTCAAAGAAGAGCGCACCTCGGACGTGATCGCCAAGCAGCTCACCGACTGGGGCATTCCGATCCACCGGGGCCTGGGCACGACCGGTGTGGTTGCGATTCTCAAGAACGGCAGCAGCGACCGCGCGGTCGGCCTGCGCGCCGACATCGACGCGCTGCCGATGACCGAACACAACACGTTCGCGCATGCCAGCAAGCACCCCGGCAAGATGCATGCGTGCGGACACGACGGACACACCGCCATGCTGCTGGCTGCGGCCAAACACCTGGGTAAACACCGCAACTACGACGGCACGGTCTACCTGATCTTTCAGCCGGCCGAAGAAGGCGGCGGCGGCGCGCGCGAGATGATCAAAGACGGCTTGTTCGAGAAGTTTCCGATGGAAGCGGTGTTCGGTGCGCACAACTGGCCCGGTATGGCGGTCGGGCAGTTCGCACTCAAGAACGGCCCGGCCTTCGCGAGCAGCAACGAATTCAAGATCACGATCCGCGGCAAAGGCGCGCATGCCGCGATGCCGCACAACGGCATCGACCCGGTGCCTGTCGCGTGCCAGCTGGTGCAGGCGTTTCAAACCATCATCACGCGCAACAAACGGCCGATCGATGCCGGCGTGATCTCGGTCACCATGATCCACACTGGCGAGGCCACCAACGTGGTGCCCGATTCGTGCGAGATCCAGGGCACGGTGCGCACTTTCACGCTCGAGGTGCTCGACCTGATCGAGCGGCGCATGCGCGAGATCAGCGAGCACACCTGCGCGGCCTTCGATGCGACCTGTGAATTCGAATTCAGGCGCAACTACCCACCGACCATCAACCACGCCGCCGAAACCGAGTTCGCCCGCGGCGTGATGGCCGATCTGGTCGGTGCCCAAAACGTTCAGGAGTTCGAGCCGACGATGGGCGCAGAAGACTTCAGCTTCTTTCTGCTCGAAAAGCCCGGCTGCTACTTTTTGATCGGCAATGGCGACGGCAGCCACCGCGAGGGCGGTCACGGCATGGGGCCTTGCATGCTGCACAACCCGAGCTACGACTTCAACGACGAGCTGATCCCGCTCGGCGCCACGCTCTGGGTCAACCTGGCCGAGAAGTGGCTAGCCGCCCCGCGATAAAGCCTCAACGCTTTGACGGCATAACGCCATGAGCAAAACCGCCGCGGCGCATTTCTCGCAAACCTACGCCGAGGCCCGGGAGAAGTTTCTCACTGCTGCCGATGCGGCCGGGCTCGATGTGCAA
>JAYUWC010000136.1:0-17798 GCA_043753755.1 Rhizobacter sp. | reverse complement strand
GCCACAATCAGCCCGCCAACGATGTTGCCCAGCAAAATGGCCACGAAGGTGCCCATCTCGACCATGCCGTTGCCGCCGGTCAGCTCGCGCTCGTTCAGATGCTGCGGCAGGTAGGCGAACTTCACCGGCCCGAAAATGGTCGAGTGCAGGCCCATCAGCAGCACGCAGACCAGCAGCACGATCACATTGCTGGTCCAGAAGCCGAACCCGGCGAGCGCCATGATCGCGATCTCGAGGTTCTTGACGAAGCGGATCACCCGCGTCTTGTCGTACTTGTCGGTCGCCTGACCCGCGGTCGCCGAGAACAACAAGAACGGCAAGATGAACAAGGCCCCGATCGCCAGGCCGGCCAGGTTCGCCGGCAACCAGCTCACCTGCAATTGGTACGTGATCATCACCGTGAACGCAAACTTGAACAGGTTGTCGTTGCCGGCGCCGAGAAACTGGGTCCAGAAGAACGGTGCGAAGCGGCGCTGCTTCAGCAACGCGAACTGGTTCGGATGGGCGTGCGCGTTCGGGGTCATCGAATCTCTCGGGGGTTGATGCTGCAAGTGGGCGGGGCGATTCGAGGGTCAGCGAATCACTTGCACCGGGCCGCCCAGGCCGCTGCGATTCAACCACGCGAAAACCGAGTCGACCGTGACCGTCTCGATGCGGTCCGTGAAGCGCTTCTCGCTGGGGTGGTCGTCGAACGCGACGTTGGCTGCGGTCACCCGCGCGCCCAGCCGCTTGAGTGCCGAGATGCGCAGGGTGGTCGGCTGGTAGCCCTGCAGCTGCAGCCAGGCTTGCGCCCGTTCGCGGGTTTGCGCCGCGGGTTCTTGCGTCATCGCCAGCGTTTCGATCGCCCACTGGTTCGACTGCTGGTAGGTCTGTGCCCACGGGTAGGCGACCATGCTGTAGGCCTTTGTGTCGAGCTGCGCCAGGCGGGCGTTGTCTTTGAGAGCCGGCAGCAAGCGGGCCTGCACCTCGGGCTTGGGGATCACGATGGCCGCTTCGTACTGGTACAGGTCGTCGAGAAAGAACTCACCCAGACCTTGCCGATACACCGACCCGTTGGCGGTGCCGCACTGGTTCAGTTTGTGCACGACGCGCCAGCGCTCGCCGTCGCGGTAGGCCAGGCCGAGGTGCGAGTAGCGCAGCTGGTACTCCGACAGGTTCTGCCCGGCGCGTGCCAGCAAGACGACCTGAGCACCGCTGCGGTCGAGTTCGCGCGCGGTGTGTTCGGCCAGCAGCATCGAGCGCTGAATTGCGTCGACCGAAGGCGGCCGGCTTTCGCAGCTGCGGCCGGCGTGCGCGGTGTGTGCAACGGCGAGCAACGCCGTCGCAGTCAAGGCGCCGCGCAGGGCGGCGCTCACCGCGTCACCCGTTCGTTGTAGAGCAGCGCGGCGCCGATCTCGTTCGGCACGAAGGCGATCGCACGGCTCGCGGTCGACAAGACCCAGCCGGTGCTCACGGCAGTGACCACCACCGCCGTGCCCGCCGCCACCGAGAGCGCGCCGGCTGCATCGGCACCCAACCGCACGCTGGCCCGGACGCCGTCAGACGCGCGCTCGAGCACCCACACCGCGCCGGTGACTGATGCCTCGACCGCGACCACGGTCAGCGTGACGCCGGCCGACAAGATCATCACCGGCGCGGCGATCGAGACGGCGATCGGCAAGGCCGAGAGCGCACTCGCCGCGGAGGCGTCGGACTGGGCCTGTGCCGTGGCGAGGTTGAAGGTGCACAGCGCGGCCACGGTGGCGGCGAGCAGGTGGCGGCGGATCGAGAAGGTGTTCATGCGGTGGTCTCCGGGAATGGATTGAAAGAGGGTCGAACGAGGATTCAGCGGGCGTCGTCGCCACGCATCGCCATGCCTTGCAGCCGGGCATCGGTGAGGGCGGCTTCGTGGGCATCGCGCAGCGTCTTGGCGAGCGTGAACACGGTCGAGATGAGAAACAACCAGCTCACCCCGAGAAACGCCTTGTAGGTCGGGTTCACGTCCATGCGCCACAGGCCCCACGCAGTCAGCAGCATGGCCAGGCCGAAGCCGCCCCAGACGACCAGGCCCCACATCGGCGTGTCGGTTTTGCGCTGCTCGTTGTCGCGCACGAATTTGGCGAGCGCAAAAGCCGTCGAGAGGCAGAACATGTAGCCCATCACCATGAAGGCGCGGTCGAGGTCGGCGCCCGGCAGGTAGGCGAGGCCGGTCGCGCACAACAGCACGGCCAGACCGAACGAGACCCAGACCTGCAGCCTCCAGGCTTTGCTGTCTTTGCGGGTCGAGGTGGCTTGCATGGCGGTTTCTTTCGGTTCGGGTTGTAGACAGACGCATCATCGCGGCCGCCCCATCGGGTATCAATCGCTCATGGGAGGGTGCCCTCGGGATGCGGCCACTGGTATCTTCTGGCGCTACTTCTTCAGGAGAACGCCGGTGAGCACCACGCACGATCTCGTCCTCGCACTGAAGGCCGAACTCAAGGCCGCAGGCATCACCTACGCTGATCTCGCGGTGCAACTCGGCATGGCCGAGTCGAGCATCAAGCGCATCTTCGCGAAGGGCGACATGCCGCTTTCGCGCATCGACGAGGTGCTGCGCGTGCTGAAGATGGACTTCGCCGAACTCGCCCGCCAGATCGCCGACGCGCAACCCCTGCGCCGCGAACTCACGCTCGAGCAAGAGACGAGCGTGGTCGCCGATCGCAAGCTGATGCTGCTGGCGATCTGTGCGTTCAGCCAGTGGAGCTTCGAGCAAATGACCACGACCTATGCCGTCAGCGAGGCCGAGTGCGTGAAGTACCTGCTCAAGCTCGACAAGCTGGGGATCATCGAGTTGCGCCCCTTGAACCGCTACCGGCTGAAGGTGGCCAAAGGTTTCAGGTGGCGGCCGCACGGGCCGGTGATGCAGTACTTTCGCCAGCACGTGGCCGACGACTATTTCAGCGGCGGCTTCGATGCCGAGGGCGAGTTGCTAACCCTGGTGCACGGCCAGATCAGCCCGGCGCAGGCAGCGAGCTTCGTCGAGCGCTTGCAACGGGTCGGCCAAGATTTCGCCCAACAGCACCTCGCCGACCAAAAACTCAAGGCCGAGCACAAGCGTTCGTACACCTTGGTGGTCGGCATGCGCACCTGGTTTTTCGGCGCCTTCAGCGATCTGAAGCGGCCGTCGGCGCAGGCTGTTCGCTGAACTGCTGCGTTAGTCTTTTGGTCTATCACGCAGTGCGTGTATCACTGCGTCGGTGTCTTCGCCCAGGCCAGGCGCAGGGCGCCCGATCGCGCCCGGGGTGAGGCTCAGCTTCGGTACGATGCCGGGCACGTCGAGCGCGAGGCCGTCGGCGGTCGTGATGCTCTGCAGCATGCCGCGGGCGCGGTAGTGCGGGTCTTCGGCGATGTCCTTCGCGGTGTAGATGCGACCAACGGGTACCGCGGCCGCGTTGAGTACCGTCAAAACCTCGGTGACCGCGCGCGGCGCCGTCCAGCCGCCGATGGCCGCATCGATCTCGGCGACCCGTGCGACCCGCCCGGCGTTGCCGGCGAGTGCCGGGTCAGCGCCCAGATCGTCGCGGCCGATCGCCGCCATCAGCCGTTTGAAGATCGAGTCGCCGTTGCCCGCAACCAGCGCCCAACCGTCGGCGCACGCGTAGGCGTTGCTCGGTGCGATGCCGGGCAGGGCCGAGCCCGCCGGCTCGCGCACGGCACCGAAGGCGCTGTACTCGGGCAACAGGCTCTCCATGCAATTGAAGACGGCCTCATAGAGCGCCACATCGACCACCTGCCCGCGGCCCTTGGGCGCATCCGCGCTCACGCTGGCGTGCCGATGCTGCAAGGCCATCAAGATGCCGATCACGCCGTGCAGGGCCGCCAGCGTGTCGCCGATGCTCACGCCGACACGCACCGGCACGCGCCCGGGCTCGGCGGTCAGGTGGCGCAAGCCGCCCATTGCCTCGGCCACCACGCCGAAGCCGGGCCGGTCGCGGTAGGGGCCGGTCTGCCCGTAGCCGCTGATGCGCAGCATGATGAGCCCCGGGTTGACCGCGCTCAACGCCTCGAAGCCGAGGCCCCACGCTTCCATCACACCGGGCTTGAAGTTCTCGACCAGCACGTCGGCTTCTCGGATCAGCGCGCGGAGGGTCTCGCGCGAGGCTTCGTCTTTCAAGTCGAGCGCCACGCTCTTCTTACCGCGCGACTGCACCTGCCACCAAACGCTGGTGCCTTCATGCAGCAAGCGCCACTGGCGCAGCGGGTCGCCGCCTGCAGGGGGCTCGATCTTGATGACCTCGGCGCCGAAGTCGGCGAGTGTCTTGGCAGCGAACGGCCCGGCGATCAGTTGGCCGAGTTCGATCACCTTGAGCCCGGCCAGCGGGCCGGAAGGTTTCGAAGCCGACGCGTCGCTCATCGGCGAGGCCTCAAGCCGCGCGCTGTTCGAGCAGGTAGTTGGCGCCGTCGTACTGACCCAGCGTGTCGGTCAAATAGGGCAGCACCGTCAACAACTCGTCGTGCAGCGTGAACGGCGGGTTGATGACGAACATGCCGCTGCCGGCCAGGCCGAAGCCTTGCTGATCGGGTTGCTGCACCGTGAGCCGCGCATGCAGCCAGCCCTTGGGCGCCAGCGCCTCGAGCCGCTTCGGCAGTTGCGCCGCCTCCAGCTTGCTGACCTGCGGATACCAGATCAGGTAGACGCCCTCGGCAAAACGTGTGATCGCCTCGCGCAGCGACGCGATCACGCGGCCGTAATCTTTGTGGCCTTCGTAGCTCGGGTCCATCAACACCACGCCGCGGCGTGACGACGGCGGCACCTGGCCCTTCAGCCCGTCGAAGCCGTCGGTATCGAAGACCTCGGCACCCGAGACCTCGCCGATGTAGGACTGCAAGATTCGGTGGTCGGTCGGGTGCAATTCGAACATCCGCAGCTGGTCTTGCGCGCGCAGCACCATCTGCGCAAACGCTGGCGAGCCGGGGTACTGCTCGAGCATGTTTTCAGGGTTGAACTGGCGCACCAGCGCGACGTAATCGGCCACCGCGGGCGGCAGATCGTCGCGCTCCCAGAGGCGCAAGATGCCTTGTTCGTACTCGCCCTTCTTCTGCGCGAAGCGGCCTTCGAGCGAGTAACCGCCGGCGCCGGCGTGGGTGTCGACCAGCCGGTAGGGCTTGGGCTTCTGGTTCATGTAGCGCAGCACGAGCGTCAGCACGGTGTGCTTGAGCACATCGGCGTGGTTGCCTGCATGAAAGGCGTGTCGGTAAGCAAGCATGGGGCGCAGTGTCGGTTAGTTCGAGGCGCGACTGTAGGGGTTGGGCGCGGTAGCCTTAACCGATTTCGCCGAGTCGCACCGGGGGTGCCGGTATCGCGAGCGTCCGTAGCATCGGCCGCTTCAACTCGTGATAAGTGAGCCGTTTTATGACCACACTGTTCGATCCTGTCCACATCGGCACCATCGCCGCGGCCAACCGCATCGCCATGGCGCCGCTCACGCGCGACCGCGCAGGCCCCGGCCAGGTGCCGACGCCGTTGATGGCGACTTACTACCAGCAACGCGCCAGCGCCGGCTTGATCGTCAGCGAAGGCACGCAGATCAGCGCCGAGGGCCAGGGCTACCTCGACACGCCGGGCATCTACAACGCCGACCAGGTCGCCGGTTGGAAACGCGTGACCGACGCAGTGCACGCCGAAGGCGGCAAGATCGTGGTGCAGCTTTGGCATGTGGGGCGCATCTCGCACCTCTCGCTGCTGCCGGCAGGGCAGGTGCCGGTTTCGAGCACCGCCACGCCGGCCAAGGGCAAAACCTTCACGGCCAACGGCTTCGAAGACGTCTCAGTGCCGCGCGCTTTGCGCACCGACGAGATCCCGCGGCTGATCGCCGACTACCGCCACGCCGCCCGCAACGCCATCGCCGCCTGCTTCGATGGGGTGGAGGTGCACGGCGCCAACGGCTACCTGCTCGAGCAGTTCATTCGCGACAGCGTCAACGACCGCAGCGATGCATACGGCGGCTCGGCTGCGAACCGGGTGCGCCTGGTGGTCGAGGTGATGACCGCGATTGCCGACGAGATCGGCGCCGGCCGCACCGGCATTCGCCTCTCGCCCGTCACCCCGGCCAACGACGCCGGTCGAGACAGCGACCCGCAGGCCACCTACAACCTGCTCGTCGAGCAACTCGCGCCACTCAAGCTCGCCTTCATCCATGTGGTCGAAGGCGCGACCGGCGGCCCGCGCGACAACATGCCGTTCGACTTCGCGGCACTGCGCTCGCGTTTCAAGCAGGGCAACGCGCAAGGCGCCTGGATCGTCAACAACGGCTATACCCGCGCGATGGCGGTCGAGGCCGTGGCCAGCGGCGCGGCCGATCTGGTCGCGTTCGGCAAGCACTTCATCAGCAACCCCGATCTGGTCGAGCGCCTGCGAGCCGATGCACCGCTGGCGCAGCCGGTGCGCGAGACCTTTTACGGCGGTGGCGCCGAGGGCTACACCGACTACCCCGCCTTGGCGATGGCCCCGGCCTGATCGGCGCTGTGCAGCATGAAAGAAGCGGCCCCCGAGGCCGCTTCTTTCAATGAATGCCGAAGGCTTCAGGCCGGGATGCGCAGCACCTGGCCGGGGTAGATCTTGTCGGGGCTGCTGAGCATCGGCTTGTTGGCTTCGAAGATCTTCGGGTAGTCGTTGGCGTTGCCGTACTGGCTTTTCGAGATGGCCGAGAGCGTGTCGCCGCGCACCACCGTGTACCAGCGGGACTCGTCGGCCGGCTCGGCGGTGGTCATCGCGTCGTCGACCTGGGTCACGCCGCTGACGTTACCGCAGCACAGCACGACTTTTTCACGGGTGGCCTGGTCGGGTGCTTCACCAGCGACCGAGACCGTGCCGGTCGCGCCGTCGAACGCCACATCGAGGCCGTCGACCTTCAAATTTTGGGTGCCGATGTAGGCGACGATCGCGTCCGAGGCGGTCTTGTTCGCGGCAGCTACATCGGGGGCCGGCGCGTCGGCTGCGGGCGCTTTGTGATGGAACAGTTTTTCGCCGGCTTCTTTGATGAAACTGATGAGACTCATGCATTTCTTTCGTTGGGGTCGACCGATGAACAGCGCAAAGGCAGATCGCCTGCTGGCTGGCGCAGACCCGCACTGTAGCGAGGTCGGGTGACGCAGAGCTTGGCGAAAGAAACTGCCCGCAACAAGCCTTACAGGGCCGCATGTCAACGTCGGAGCCGCCCGACACGCGAGCGAAACAGCTCCGTGATACCGACCTCGCGCGGCCCGGCTATCAGCTCGAAAGGCTCGCCGGTTTGCAACGTGCCCGGCGTGCGCACCGCCAAATAGAAGCCGCACCAGCCGTTGGCGGCCATTAGTTGGGCGGCCTGCGCAAAGCCCATCGCGGCATTGAACTTGAAGCACGGCATGCGCGGCTCGCTGACGGCCAGCTCGCAGTGAGCGAAGCGCAGCACGTCGCCGATGAAGACCTGATCTTCGAGCAGGCCGGCGAGGGTCAGGTTCTCGCCCATCGCGCCGGGCGGCAACACGGCGCCCCACTCGGCGACTCGCGCCTGCGCACGCACCGTTTGCCAGAACGGGTAGTGCTCGACCGGGTAGGCATAAACCGCCTTTGCCGGGCCGCCGTGCACCGACAGGTCGGCTTGCTCGTCGCCGGTAAGGCCCAGCGGGCCGACCTCGACCGGGCCGGCGACCGGGCGCTTGCCGATGCCGGTGATCACCTCTCGGCCGCCAATCTGCATCGGCAGTGCTCGCGAGACATTCACGCTGACGAGGCTTCGCGCGGTGGGCATCGTGGGCTTCGTCAAGCGGCTCGATAAGCGCGCTGCGCCGCCACGACGCGCCGCCCCTTCGGCCCGGCGATCCAGGCGACAAAAATTTTGCCGGCCGGGTGATTGACCCGAAACGCACGCATCACATGGACCGGTTCGGCCAGCACCGGGTCGCCCTCGACCAGCACCGCCAGTGGGCTGCCACCCTGCGCCACCCACGCGCCGCGCTCGACCAGCGCGTAGGCCCCCTGGGCGCGCGCTTGGGCGATCAGGCTGCTGCCCGGGTTTGCGTTTTGATGCCAAGGCGCGGTCGGCGCGAGCTTGGCGAGGCGCCAGAGCGCCTGCTCGGCCGCGTGCGTGCCCGAGCCGTCGCCCGCCGACATGAAAGTGACGCTGCCCGGTATGGCCAGTGCGGCGCTGCGCACCTGGGTCAAGGCCTCGACCACGTTGCGCAGCCCGGCGACTGCAGCGGGGTCGCGCGTCTTGCCGCGTGGCGCCGGGCCGACGAGCACGAATTCACCCGTCGCAATCGCATGGCGGTCGTGCGCCAAACCTTGTTGTGCAAGCCGCGCCTCGACCTCGGGCACGTTGGCCAGCGCGGCGTCGACCTCGCCGCGTTCCAGGCTTTCGAGCAAGGGAAGTGCCGGCATTCCGACCAGCCTGACGGCCACGCCGGTGTCGCGGCCGAAGCCTTGTTGCAATGCCCTGGCCAGGCCCGACGCGAGCAGTGCGGTGTCGACCCCCAGCCGCATCGGGTCAGCGAGCGACTTGCGCTGCTGCGCCCAACCCGGCACGCTTGCGCCCCAGAGGGCCAACGGGGCGAGCAGGCAGGTGCGGCGAGAGGTCATAGGGCGGATTATTGCCACGGCCTCCGGTCGCTCCAAGTCGCCGCGGCGCCATAGGCACGGCACTTTTCGGCACCCGCGGGCCGGAAGCGGGCATGCGTCCATACCGAAGGCGCATGAACCCTCCGCCCTCAGTAGTTACAAGTCAATTACACTGGTTTGACACTCGTTTCGATGCCTGCCCGGGCAACTGCGACTTTCAATGTTCGATAGGCTGAAACTTGGTCGTAACCTGCCGTCGCGGCATTCGGCAAATCAGCGGGGCGGCGTCATGCCGCCCTGCCCGGTTTGCCCAATTCCGCTTTTTTGACCTCAAGACTGGACCCGCTATGAACCACCCTGCAATGGAAGGCTTGCGCCTCAACGTTCCCGCTGCCGTACGTCACACCCGTTTGATCGAGTGGGTGGCCGAGATGGCTGCGCTGACCGAAGCGGCGGATGTGCATTGGTGCGACGGCAGCAACGCCGAGTACGACCGCCTTTGCACCCAACTCGTGGTGGCCGGCACATTCAAGAAACTCAACCCCGAGCTGCGCCCCAACAGCTACCTCGCCTGCAGCAGCCCGAGCGATGTGGCCCGCGTCGAAGACCGCACCTTCATCTGCTCGGCCCGCGAAGAAGACGCCGGCCCGACCAACAACTGGATGGCGCCGGCCCAGATGCGCGAGCTGCTGCAAACCGGTTCGAAGGCGCTGTTCCGCGGTGCGATGCGCGGCCGCACGATGTATGTGGTGCCGTTCTCGATGGGGCCGCTGGGATCGCCGATCGCGCACATCGGGGTCGAGCTGTCCGACAGCCCGTATGTGGCCGTCAACATGAAAGTGATGACCCGCATGGGCGCCAAGGTGCTCGAGGTACTCGGCGCCGACGGCCATTTCGTGCCCTGCATGCACACCGTGGGCGCGCCGCTGGCACCCGGCCAGAAAGACGTGGCGTGGCCCTGCAACACGACCAAGTACATCGTCCACTACCCCGAAACGCAAGAGATCTGGAGTTACGGCTCGGGCTACGGCGGCAATGCGCTGCTCGGTAAAAAGTGCTTTGCGCTGCGCATCGCCAGCACGATGGGGCGCCTGGCCGCGAAGGAACTTTCTGGCAGCCCGGGCTGGCTCGCCGAGCACATGCTGATCCTGGGCGTGACCTCGCCCGAAGGCAAGAAGCACCACGTCGCGGCAGCGTTTCCGAGCGCGTGCGGCAAGACCAACTTCGCGATGCTGATCCCGCCCGCGGGCATGCCCGGCTGGCAGGTCACGACCGTCGGCGACGACATCGCCTGGATCAAGCCCGGTGCCGACGGCCGCCTGTATGCGATCAACCCCGAGGCGGGCTACTTCGGTGTGGCGCCCGGCACCAACGACAAGACCAACTTCAATTGCATGGCCAGCCTGAAGCGCGACGTGATTTTCACCAACGTCGCGCTCACCGATGACGGCGATGTCTGGTGGGAGGGCATGACCGACACCCCGCCCGCGCACTTGACCGACTGGCAAGGCAAAGACTGGACGCCCGCGATCGCCAAAGCAACCGGCGCCAAGGCCGCCCACCCCAATGCCCGCTTCACCGTGCCGGCCACCAACAACCCGGCGCTCGACCCCGAGTGGGACAACCCGGCCGGCGTCGCGATCGACGCCTTCATCTTCGGCGGCCGCCGCTCGACCACGGTGCCGCTGGTGACCGAGGCGAACGACTGGACCGAGGGCGTCTACATGGCCGCGACGATGGGCTCCGAGACCACTGCCGCAGCGGCCGGTGCGCAAGGCCTGGTGCGGCGCGACCCGTTCGCGATGCTGCCGTTCATCGGCTACAACATGAGCGACTACTTCGCGCACTGGCTGAGCCTGGGCCGCACGCTCGCTTCAACGGGTGCCGTGCTGCCGAAGATCTTCTGCGTCAACTGGTTTCGCAAGGGCGACGACGGCCGGTTCGTGTGGCCCGGTTACGGCGAAAACATGCGCGTGCTGCAGTGGATGATCGGCCGGGTCGAGGGCACCGCGAAAGGCCGGCTCAACGCGTTCGGCACCACGCCCGACTACGCCGATCTCGACTGGCGAGGCCTGGCTTTCACACCCGCGCAGTTCGAGCAGGTGACCCGCATCGACAAGGCAGCGTGGAAGGCCGAGCTCGAGCTGCACACCGAGCTTTTCAAGCAACTCGCCCACCACTTGCCGGCCGAAATGCCCGTCACTCAGGCGGCGATCGAGTCGCGGCTCGTGGCCTGAGGCGGCGTCTCAAAGCGCTCGCTGGCGCGGGGCGGCGGTCGGTGCAGACGTGAACCGACGAAACCGATGAGCGCGCGCAAAACCGCTCGGCGCGCGCCGGGCAGCTCACGTCCCACAATCGGCGCTTCTTCGTGCAGCGAACACCGACCATGCAGCAGACCAACGCCCTTCCTCCGTCGAACGCGCTCCGTGCGCAGGACCTGACCGACGCCGAATTCGCCGAACTCGACGACCTCTTGCTCGAGACGCCCGAGCCGCTGCAACCGCTCGATGCGGTGATGCTCGACGGCTACCTGTGCGGTGTGATCGTCCAGCCGGTGCTGCTCGAGCCGGCCACCTGGCTTGCCCATATCTTCGATTTCGACGGCACGCCGCTGCCCGATGATGCCAAGCCCGAGTGGCTGGAGCGCACCACCGCGCTCATCATGCGGCGCCATGCGGCGCTCAACCGCGCGATCGTCGAAGACGGCTGGTTCGACCCGCTCGTGCTCGAGTTCGACGAAGAGCACCCGCGCGAGCCGGTGCCTGAAGGCGAGGTCGACCCGCTGGCCGATCTGTCGCCGGTCTCGCAGTCGCTGATGCCCTGGGTCGCCGGCTTTCACCATGCGGCCGAGACCTTTCCCGATTTGTCCGAGATGCCGGACGACGCGGTCATGGCCGCCCTCGCTCGCCTGTACCGCCACCTGCCGGTCGAAGACGACGAGCAGCGCGAACTGGTCGCGCTGCTCGACCGCGAGCACCCGCTCGCCACGCTCGACGACGCGATGGAAGAACTCGTCGTCACCATCGCCGACCTGCAAGACCTCACGGCCGAGCAGCGCTACAAGGTCGAGACCGTCAAGCGCGACGGCCCCAAGGTCGGCCGCAACGATGCGTGCCCTTGCGGCAGCAGCAAGAAGTTCAAGCAGTGCCACGGCGCTTGATGGCGGCCTCGAGTCGCCTTCGGCATCGCCCTGCGGAAGGAGTCTCCGCCGTGTTGGGCGGCGCGGCGCTGGCCCGAGTTCTGTGCGGCTGATCCGTGCGACTGCAACTGCTGTCCGACCTGCACCTCGAAACCGAAGCCTTCGAGCCGCAGCCTGCGCCCGATGCCGAACTGCTGGTGCTCGCCGGTGACATCGACAGCCGCTGGACGGGCCTCGAAAAATTTCGCGACTGGCCGGTGCCGGTTGTTTTCGTTGCCGGCAATCACGAGTTCGATCAGCGTGAGCTGAGCGAGGCGTGGCCCGCTTTGCGTGCCCGCTGCGACACGCTGGGGCTGCGTTTGCTCGAGCGTGAAAGCGTTGTCGTGGTCGACCGTGATGGTGTGCGAATTCGCTTCGTCGCGACGATTCGCTGGAGCGACTTCGATCTGTTCGGGGAGGCCAAACGCGAACGCGCGATGCGGGCCGCGAACTACTTCGTGCGCATCATGCGGGCCACCCGCCATGGCCAGACGCTCGATGCGGCCGCGGTGCGCGAAGAGTCGCTCGCCTGCCGCGATTGGCTCGCGGCCGAGCTGCAACAGCCCCGCGGCGCGTGGGATCGCACCGTTGTTGTCACTCACTTCGCACCCAGTTTGGCCAGCGCTGACCCACGTTACGGCGCGCAGCCCGGCACGGCCAGCTTCTGCAACGCCGACGACGCGTTGCTGCCCTTCGCCGACCTCTGGATCCACGGCCACCTGCACTGTCGGCACGACTACCGTGTCGACCACGACAGGGGCAGCACTCGCGTCGTGTGCAACGCCCGCGGCCACGCGCGCAAGGGCGAGGCGGTGGGGCATGAGCCGCTCTGCGTGCTCGAGGTCTGACAGCGAACGCGCGGGCCTTCAGCCGCCGGTTGCAGCCCGGCCGTCGAGGCCGTGAAAGCAGGTCGACACCAGCATCTCGATGAGCTGCTCATCGGCGTGTTGGCCACCGGCCTTCATCAGCCCCAGCACCGGGTCGCACGCCCGCGCGTAGACCGTGTAGAGCAGCAGCTCGGGCGGCAGGCTGGCGTCAAGAAGCCCGGCGGCCTGGCCGGCGACGATCCAGGCGCCGAGCTGATCACTCAACTGCATCAACCGGTCGATGTAGGCGGTGTTGGCCACCAGCGCATTGCGCAGGGCAGAGTTCTGCGCCGGCAGCGACGGCATCTCGCCGGCCAGCTGCTGCTGCATCGCCCAGCGCACGACCGCTTCGATGCACGAGCGCTCGTTGCTCGCCGCGCCTTGCGCCAACGTTGCCACGAACGCGAGTGCGCGGTCGAGCACGGCGATCATCGCCGCGGCGGCGAGTTCTTCTTTCGACTTGAAGTGTTTGTAGAGGCTGGCTTTGGCGATGCCGACTTCGGCCGCGACGGCATCGACCGTCATCGCCTCGAAGCCCTTTTCGGCCAGCAGGCGGTTGACGGCGACGACGATGGCCTGCTCTCGTGCCTGCAGCACCTGTTCCCGAAAAGAGCCTCGCACCATGCCTGGATTCTAGGTGGCTGCTCCAGCGGGGAGGCGGCTGCGGTGGGCCTCGCGCGCTGGCAGCGACGCGGCTTCGACGACGATCGGGCCGCGCGGCTTCGGGTCTAATTCGCCGCTCTTCGGTGCGCACCGACGTCCGTACCGAGCGCACCCCGCCCGCATCTTCAAGGAGCCCGCCGTGGCCGTCGACGTCAACCTCCCCGAGTATTCGGCCCACGACCCCGATCGCTGCCGCGAGGCGATCGAGTCGCACGTCGACACCGCGCTCATGACCCCACTCGGCCTGTGATGAAAGGCAACGCTTCGGCGCTGTACTGCGCCATCGACTTCGGCACATCCAACTCGGCCATCGCCGTGCCTTCGGGTGCGACCGGCCGCACGCGCCTGGTCGAGCTCGAGCCAGGCCACACGACCATGCCGACGGCGGTGTTCTACCTCGTCGACGACACGCGCCCCGTGGCCGAGCGCGACGGCCCTCCGCGGGCCTTCGGCCGCGCCGCGGTGGCGGCCTATGTCGACGGGCTCGACGGCCGGTTGATGCGCTCGATGAAGAGCATCCTCGGCAGCAACCTGATCGACCAGACGACCGATGTCGGCGGCGGCCGCGGCGCCAAGTACCTCGACATCGTCGCCGGCTACCTGCTGCACCTGAAGCGCCGCGCCGAGGCCGACTGCGGCGCATCGATCACGCGCGCCGTGCTCGGCCGCCCGGTTTTCTTCGTCGACGACGACCCGGTGCGCGATGCGCAGGCCCAGGCCGCACTCGAAAGCGCCGCACGACAGGTGGGTTTCAGCGAACTGCAGTTTCAATACGAGCCGATCGCGGCCGCGTTCGACTACGAGTGCAGCGTGAGCCGCGAGCAGATCGTGCTGGTGGCCGACATCGGCGGCGGCACCTCCGACTTCTCGGTGGTGCGGGTCGGCCCCGAACGCATGGCCGCGATCGACCGCAAGACCGACATTCTTGCCAACCACGGCGTTCACGCGGCCGGCACCGACTTCGACCGGCGGGTCGAACTCGCGGCCATCCTGCCTGAATACGGCTTCGGTGCGATGGGCCCCAGCGTGGCCGGCGCAACGGCGCGCGAGGTGCCGAGCGGCATCTACCACGACCTCGCGACCTGGCACCTGATCAACACCGCCTACAGCCCCGGCCGGGTGGCCGAGCTGCGCGGCATGCGTCGTTTTTATGCCGAGCCGAAACACCACGAGCGGCTGTTGACGGTGTTGACCGAGCGCCTCGGCCACGAGCTGATGGCGCGCGCCGAGCAGGCCAAGATTGCGGTCGCCGAGGGTGGCGCGACCACGATCGATCTCGGCCATACCGAGCACCGGCTCGAAGCCTCGCTCACCGAGGCGCAATCGGCCGAAGCGATTGATGACGACCTTGCGCGCATCGTCGATGCAGCGAGGGCGGCGGTGGCGCAAGCGGGCCTGCAGCCGGCGCAGGTTGACGCGCTCTATTTCACCGGCGGCTCGACTGGCCTGCGATTGCTCACCGATCGCATCCGTGCCGCTTTTCCGGCCGCCGAGGTGGCCCGAGGCGACCGGTTTGCCAGCGTCGCCACCGGCCTCGGGTTGCACGCGCAACGCTGTTTCGCGCGTTAGGTTCTCAACGCTGTTTCGCGTGTTAGGTTCTCAACGCTGTTTCGCGTGTTAGGTTCGCAACACTGCTTCGGGCGTCGGGTTCGCAACGCTGCTTCACGCGTTAGGTTTTTACCGCTTCCGGTGCAAGGGTTCTCGCCGCGTGCGCGGCGGCGGCTTCGATCACGCCGACAGCACGGCCGCCATTGCCGCCGCGGTCGCACCCACGTTCGACTGGTTGAGCCCGGCCATGCAGATTCGGCCCGATCGCACCATGTAGACGCCGTGCGTCTCGCGCAGCGCATCGACCTGCGTGGCTGTGAGACCGGTGTAGCTGAACATGCCGCGCTGGGTCAGCAAGTAGTCGAAGTTGCGCCCGGGCAGCTTCGCGATCAGCGCATCGTGCAAGCGGTGACGCATTGCCAGGATGCGCTCGCGCATTGCGCCCAACTCGCGTTCCCAGCTCTGCCGCAGAGCCGGGTCGGTGAGCACGGTCGCGACGATCTGGCCGCCATGAATCGGCGGGCTCGAGTAGTTGCGTCGCACGGTGAACTTCAGCTGCCCGAGCACATTAGCCGCCTGTTTCGCATCGGGGCAGACCACGCTGAGCGCGCCGCAGCGTTCGCCGTAAACGCTCATGCTTTTCGAAAACGAGTTGGCGATGAAGAACGTGAGCCCCGCGTCGGCGAGGGCGCGCACGGCGTGCGCGTCTTCGACGATGCCGTCGCCGAAACCTTGGTAGGCGAGGTCGAGGTAAGGCAGCAGCTCGCGCTCGCGCAGCACCGGGATCAACTGCGCCCACTGCGCGGCGCTGAGGTCGACACCGGTGGGGTTGTGGCAGCACGCGTGCAACAGCACGACGCTGCGCGCCGGCAGCGTGCGCAGCGTGGCGAGCATCGCGTCGAACTTCAGGCCGCCGGTCGTGGCGTCGTAGTACGGGTAGCTGTTCACCTGCAGGCCGGCGCCTTCGAACATCGATCGGTGGTTGTCCCAGGTCGGGTCGCTGACCCAGACCTGGCTGCCCTTGAGGTGCGTCGCGATGAAGTCGGCGCCGACCTTGAGCCCGCCGCTCGAGCCGACCGACTGGATCGTGGCGATGCGGCCCGAGGTCACCGCCTCGTGTTCGGCACCGAACAACAGCACCTGCACCGCGCGGCGGAAGTTGGCCGCGCCTTCGATCGGCAGGTAAGGCTTGGGCCCGTTTTTGGCGACCACCATGCCTTCGGCGCGCCGCACCGAATCGAGCACCGGGATGCGCCCGTCGTCGTCGAAATAGATGCCGATGCTGAGGTTGATCTTGGTCGGGCGAGGGTCTTTTTGAAAGTCTTCGTTGAGGCTCAGGATCGGGTCGCCGGCGAAGGGGGGAACGTGTTCGAACATGGCGTGTCGATTCGATCGATTCAGTGCGCCGCCACCGGTGCCGCCAACGCGGCTTCGATGTCGCCCTTCAGCGATTCGGGCTTGTCGGTCGGGGCGTAGCGCTTGATGACCTGGCCGTCGCGGCCGATCAGAAACTTGGTGAAGTTCCACTTAACGGCTTTGATGCCGAGGATGCCCGGCGCCTCTTTGGTCAACCACTGCCAGAGCGGGTGTGCTTCGCCGCCGTTGACCTTGACCTTGCCCATCATCGGAAAGCTGACGCCGTAGTTGAGCTGGCAAAACGAAGCGATCTCGCCGTCGCTTCCCGGGTCCTGGCCGCCGAACTCGTTGCTCGGAAAGCCGATCACCACCAGCCCGCGGTCGCTGTACGACTTGTAGAGCGACTCCAGGCCTTCGAACTGCGGCGTGAAGCCGCAGGCGCTTGCCGTGTTGACGATCAACAGCACTTTGCCGCGCTGCGCGGCCAGCGCCACCGGCTTGCCGTCGATCGACTGCGCGTTGAAGTCGTAGAGGGTGTGGGTGGCGTCGGTCATGGCGGTCTCTCGGTGGTTGAGCGTCGCGCGAGTTCGAGCGTGCGACGCGGGGGTGTGCAATCCTACCGCCGAGGTGCGGGGCGCATGGCGTTGTGGCTTGACGGTGGGCAGCCTCGGCGTCGAACATGGGCCGCTGCCGGCAGCCCGCCAGCCGCATCCCCGAGCCGCACCCCATGATCGACCCGCTGCCTCTTCACGCCGACACCGACCATGCGGCAAATGCCGTCACCGCCTTCGACGCGCTCGCCACGCCACGCGAGCAGCGCGGTGCGATCGAGCTGCTGCTCGACGACCCGTCCGTCGCCGACCCCGCGTCACCAGCCACTGGCGCACGCCGCGCGGCGCTGGTGGTCGAGCCCAGCCCGATCGCGCGCAAGTTTTTGGCGCAGCGGCTCGAGGGGCTGGGCTACAGCGTGCATGCGACGGCAGATGCCGAAGAGGCATTGATGCTCAATGAGACGCGCGCTTTCGCGGTGGTGTTCGTCGAGCTGAGTCTGGGGGCCGGGCCCGCGCTCGACGGGTTGGCGCTGTGCCATGCCATCAAGCAAAAGCGCGGCGAGGTGCCGGCGGTGGTCGTGCTGACCGGTCAACCGGGTTCGAGCCACCGCGTGCGCGGCGAACTCGCGGGCTGCGACGCCTACCTCACCAAGCCACTCGCCGAGGCCCAACTGCGGGCAACGCTCGCTGCAGTCGACCCGCAGTTCAGGTAGGACCGCACGGGTCGGCGAGCGCGTCCCAGGTGAACTCGGTGGCGCCGATGTCGAAGGTGGCGAGGCCGGCCGCGCGCATCGGCAGGCGCAGCATCAATTGGCCGCTGGGGGCGATGACGCGGCTGCCGCCGAGCTCGGCTTGCAGCGGGTCGTCGTAGGGCAGGTTCAGCGAACGGGGCCAGTTGTTCTGAATCAACCACGCGGTTTGCTGACGGGCCAGCCGCTGCGCCTCTTCACCGACGTCGTTGCTGCCCGGCTCGGGCGAGGTGTGCTGGTCTAATTTCCACGGACACCTCGATAGGTGGAATCCACCTGGACGGGAAACATGACCAAGAAGCAACGAAGGACGTTCGACGCTGAGTTCAA
>JAYUWC010000135.1:0-5945 GCA_043753755.1 Rhizobacter sp. | reverse complement strand
CCTTGTAGCGCTGGCGGCCCACAGCGCCTTCGGCTTGCAGCAGCAGCCACGCCATGGCCTGGCGAAAGTCGCTGACTTTCGCTTCTTTCTGCCTTTCGCCCTCGCCGCGCTTGACCACCGCGCTGTCGCTCACCAAACCGCGGAAGGTCTTGCCGGCAGTACTCAATGCTTCGTAGTCGGCGCCGTGCACGAAGTCGGCCGTGATCACACTGCTCTTGACGTTGCCGTGCTGCATGCGGCTGATGCGCAGGATGTGTTTGTCCACTCGGCTGTCGAACTCGGCCGTGACTTCGGCGTCGTGCAGCGCAGCTTTCAGCTCCAAAGCTGAGGCTTCTGCGGCTTCGAGCGTGTCGAGATCGAGCGCCAGGCCGTTGGCCATGGCGCGCAATGCTTCCACGTCCATCCAGTTCGACAACCGAACCACCACGTTTTTCGCGAGCACGTACTGACGCGCCAGCGCTTCGAGTTCTTCACCCTGCAACAGCGCCGCACCCGGAACGCCGGTGTCGAGTTTGGCGTCTTTCAGGGCCACCTTGAGCAGGTACGCATCAAGCTCGTTGCCGTCCTTCAGGTACTGCTCTTCCTTGCCGAGCTTGACCTTGTAGAGCGGCGGCTGGGCAATGTAGATGTGGCCGCGCTCGACCAGCTCGGGCATCTGGCGGAACAGGAATGTGAGCAGCAACGTTCGGATGTGCGCGCCGTCCACGTCGGCGTCGGTCATGATGATGATGCGGTGGTAGCGCAGTTTGTCGGGGTTGAAATCGTCGCCGCCCATGCCCTTGCCGATGCCGGTGCCGAGTGCCGTAATCAGCGTGAGGATCTCATTGCTGGTCAACAGCTTTTCATAGCGCGCTTTCTCGACATTCAGGATCTTGCCGCGCAGCGGCAGGATCGCCTGAAATTTGCGGTCGCGGCCCTGCTTGGCCGAGCCGCCGGCCGAGTCACCCTCGACGATGTAAATTTCGCACAGCGCCGGGTCCTTTTCCTGACAGTCGGCCAGTTTGCCGGGCAGACCCATCCCGTCGAGCACGCCCTTGCGGCGCGTCATCTCGCGCGCCTTGCGAGCCGCTTCACGACCGCGCGCGGCGTCGATGATCTTGGCGCAAATCGTCTTTGCGTCGGCGGGGTTTTCTTGAAGGTAGTCGGCCAACGCCTTGCTGACCACGTCCTCGACCGGGCCGCGCACTTCGCTGCTGACCAGCTTATCCTTGGTCTGGCTGCTGAACTTGGGCTCGGGCACCTTAACGCTCAACACGCAACACAAGCCCTCGCGCATGTCGTCGCCGGTGACTTCGACCTTGGCTTTCTTGGCCAGCTCGTTGTCTTCGATGTACTTGTTGATTACACGGGTCATCCCGGCACGAAGGCCGGTCAGATGGGTGCCACCATCGCGTTGCGGAATGTTGTTGGTGAAGCACAGCACGCTTTCGCTGTAGCCGTCGTTCCACTGCATCGCTACGTCTGTGCTGATGGTCGTGCCTTGTTCGCTGACCTTTTCGCCACTGGCACCGAACACCGTCGGGTGCAATATTTTCTTGCCGGTGTTGATGAACTCGACAAACCCTTTGACACCGCCGGCATACGCGAAGGTGTCCTCCTTGTTGTTGCGCTCATCGATCAGCCGAATCTTCACGCCGTTGTTCAAGAAGCTCAGCTCGCGCAGCTTCTTGGCGATGATGTCGTAGTGAAAGTCGATGTTGGAGAAAATCTCGAGGTCAGGCAAGAAGTGAACCTCGGTGCCGCGCAAGTCCGTCTGGCCGACGATCTTCATCGGCGAAACCTCGACGGTGTCGCCTTTATCGTCCTGGCGTGACTCGACCATCCGGTCTTGTGGAATGCCCTGCCTGAATTCCATGAAATGCGCTTCGCCATCACGCCGCACCGTCAGGCGTAACCACTTCGACAGGCCGTTGACGCAGCTCACACCCACGCCGTGCAGCCCGCCAGAAACTTTGTAGCTGTTCTGGTTGAACTTGCCCCCCGCGTGCAACTCGGTCAGCGCGATCTCGGCTGCCGAGCGCTTGGGCTCGTGCTTGTCGTCCATCTTGACGCGGGTGGGGATGCCGCGGCCGTTATCGGCCACACTGATCGAGTTGTCGGTGTGGATCGTGACGACGATGTCGTCGCAATACCCTGCGAGCGATTCGTCGATCGAGTTGTCTACCACCTCGAACACCAAGTGGTGCAAACCGGTACCGTCGGAGGTATCCCCGATGTACATGCCGGGGCGCTTTCGCACAGCCTCCAAACCTTCGAGAATCTGGATGCTGCCCTCGCCATATGCAGCGCTGTCTGCGGCGTGGCGGGTGGTCTTGTCCGCGTCGTCTTCGGGGATCTTCTGTGTATCGCTCATCGGATCTTTCACACTCTTGAAAAGCACTCAAGCGGGCATGGGCCCGCTTGGTCGTAAGCCGGGGCGCCTGAGCGCTAAATGCGCATCGGCATGACGACGTATTTGAAGCCGGCTTGCTCGGGCACAGTGATCAGCGCACTCGAGTTGGTGTCCTGCAGTTCGAGCTTGATCATCTCGACGTTCATATTCGAGAGTGCATCGATCAGGTAGGTAACGTTGAAGCCGATCTCGATCGCATCGCCGGAGTAGTCGATTTCGAGTTCTTCTTTGGCCTCTTCTTGTTCGGCATTGCTCGACGCAATTCGCAGCGACCCGGGTTCGATGTTCACGCGCACACCCTTGAACTTTTCACTGGTCAAAATGGCTGCACGCTGTAGGCTGGCGAGAAGCGGCGCCCGACCGAGCATCACCGAATTTTTGTGGTTCTTGGGAATGACACGGTTGTAGTCGGGGAACTTGCCTTCGACGAGCTTTGTGACGAACTCCATCCCGCTGAAGCTGAACTTGGCCTGGTTACCGGCGAAACGCATTTCGATCTGGCTGACGTCGCCTTCTTTCTCGTCGCGAAGCAACCGTTGCAATTCGAGTACGGTCTTGCGCGGCAAGATCACTTCTTGCTTCGGGATCTCAGCGTCGAGAGTCGCTTGGGCCAAAGCGAGGCGATGACCGTCAGTCGCCACCAGCGTCAAACTTTTACCTTCGGCGACGAACAAAATACCGTTCAGGTAGTAGCGGATATCGTGCACCGCCATTGCGAAATGGACCTGGTTGATCAGGCCCTTAAGCGCTTTTTGCGGCACGCTGAAGGCCGGGCCGAAATCGGCAGCTTCTTGCACCAGCGGAAAGTCGTCGCTCGGCAATGTTTGCAGCGTAAAGCGGCTCTTGCCGCCCTGCAGCGTGAGCTTGCTTTGGTTGGCTGTGAGCGTCACGACTTGATCTGCTGGCATCGACCGCAGAATGTCGATCAACTTGCGGGCACCCACCGTGGTCGCGAAGTTACCCGTATCGCCGCCCAACTCGGCATGGGTCCGAACCTGAATCTCGAGGTCACTGGTGGTGAGTTCGAGGTTTTCACCAGTCTTACGGATCAGCACGTTGGCCAGAATCGGCAGCGTGTGGCGCCGCTCGACAATTCCGGCGACCGCCTGCAGTGCGTTCAAGAATTTTTCCTGCGCTGTCTTTAAGACAATCATTTGAACCTCTCAACTTAGTCGTAATAGTAGAGAACGCTGCATTCTGTGGACAACCGCATTTTCGCCTGTGCTGTCAGTGACTTACTGCGTCGAGAACTATGGGGGCTGAACCCTCTATTGCACATCGGTGAGCAGACAACAACTTGCTGAAAGCGTTGCACCCTGTGGATATGTCGGCAGTTGCCAGCAAGTTGCACACAGCCTTGTTGCTTGACAGGCGTTGCATCCCGGTCAGCCTTTGAGCGTTTGTTCAAGCACATGCAACTGCTGATTCAACTCGGTATTTTTCTGGCGTTCGGCCGCGATCTTGCGGACCGCGTGCAGTACGGTGGTGTGGTCCCGTCCACCGAAGAGCTCGCCGATCTCGGGCAGGCTTTTTTGAGTCATGTCTTTGGCAAGGTACATCGCGATTTGCCGAGGCCGCGCAATAGAAGCAGGACGCTTCTTGCTGTACATGTCGGCGACCTTTATCTTGTAAAAATCAGCGACGGTTTTCTGGATGTTTTCGACCCCAATCTGCCTGTTTTGAATCGACAGCAGGTCTTTCAACGCCTCACGCGCGAGCCCGATGTTGATTTCTTTGTGTGAGAACCGCGAATAAGCCAGGATTTTGCGCAGCGCCCCTTCGAGTTCGCGCACATTGGCGCGCACATTCTTTGCGACGAAAAAAGCAACGTCTTCTGGCATTGGCGTGCCCTCGAGTTCTGACTTGCGCATCAGGATCGCAACTCGCATCTCGAGTTCGGGGGGCTCGATGGCGACCGTGAGACCCGCGTCGAAACGAGAGGTGAGCCGCTCGTCAATGTCGACCAAACCCTTGGGGTAGGTATCGCTGGTCATGATGATGTGCGCGCGTTTTGCGAGCAACGCTTCAAAAGCGTTGAAAAACTCCTCCTGCGTGCGCTCTTTTCCGGCGAAGAACTGCACATCGTCGATCAGCAACAAGTCAAGCTGGTGGTACTTGGCCTTGAGCTCGTCGAACGTCTTACGCTGGTAATTCTTCACCACGTCGGTGATGAACTGCTCGGCATGCAAATACAGAATGCGCGCATCAGGTTTGTCGGCCAGCAAGGCGTTGCCGACCGCATGGATCAGATGCGTTTTGCCGAGCCCGACACCACCATAAATAAACAGCGGGTTGTACATGACTCCCGGCGCGCCCGCCACGTGGAGTGCCGCCGTTCGCGCCATCTGGTTAGCTCGTCCGGGCACCAAGGTGTCAAAAGTCAGGGCCAGGTTCAAACGGCTGCGTGACGGCAGCGCCGAAATTGTCACGCCGGGTGGTCGTGTGGCGCCGCTCGCGGTGAGACCCGGCGCAACGGCCGACATGCTGCCGATTTGTTGCGCCAGCGGCGCACACTCTCCCACGACAGCTGATTCGCGGGCAACCAGCGCAATGTCGAGGCGAACCGGTTTTCCAGCCAATTCGACCAGCACAGACTCGATTCGGCCGGCGTACTGGTTTCGAATCCAATCGAGCTTGAATCGATTCGGCACCCGCAGAGTCACGACGGCACCGACTTCTCCCTGATGCACGACTTCAGCTGGGGCCAATGGCCGTATCCAGGTGTTGAATTGCTGTTCGGGCAACTCGGCGGCGAGTCGTTCGCAGCTGCGTTGCCAAAGGTCGTCGCTCATTGTGGAAAACTTGTTCTTGGAGCGGTCGAATTGTATCGTCAGGTGGCCATGCAACCGTGGTTATCCACAGTTTTCGGCAGCGACCAATGCGTTCGTATATGTCGCCTGCGCGGGCCAACTCATTGACCTAGAAGAAGGTTTTTGGTGTAATAGCGGGTTTCCCAAAGCCGAGGTGGCGCGGGAATTTTAGTTCCCGGGAACCGCTATGAAACGCACCTATCAAGCTTCTAAAGTCCGCCGCGCTCGCACCCACGGTTTCCTCGTTCGCATGAAGACCCGTGGAGGCCGCGCGGTCATCAACGCCCGGCGCGCCAAGGGCCGCAAGCGTTTGGCGGTCTGAGTCACCCCGAAGCAAATCCGCGCAACGCAGGTCTGAACGCGTCAGTCGTTGTCGCGCGACTCGTGCGATCCGTTGACTTTGAGCGTGTGTTGAGCGCCCGCTCGTGGGCAATCACAGCGCATTTCGCCATGCATCACCTTGCCGAAGCGCCGTGTCCAGTTCGACGGCCTACTGTCGGAGTGGGAACTGGCGACAAGTTGTCAACAGCGCCGGGCCAAAGCCGGGTGATATCTGTGGATGACCCCGGCGAATTGTCGGGCGGAACCCTCTGGCTGGGCTTGGTTGTGCCCAAGCGCCACGCGCGGCGGTCGGTCACCAGAAGTTTGCTGAAGCGCCAGATTCGCACCGTCGTAGCGCAGCAAGCTGTCGGCTTGGCTACTGGCCTTTGGGTTGTTCGGATGCGCGCACCTTTTGATCGCAA
>JAYUWC010000134.1:0-5968 GCA_043753755.1 Rhizobacter sp. | reverse complement strand
CTTGAGCAGCATGGCCGGCGGGTAGGCACTGGCGCCGGTGTCGTCGTTGGTGAAGCGGGCGTCGAAGGCGCTGAGGTCGATCTCGCGGTCGAGCAGGTGATTCAACGCGTGCTCGAAGGTGCCGGGCAGCAGTTGGGCTTCGAGGTCCACGGCCAAAAACCTCGGGCTGGTTTCGATCTGCTTGTAGCGGGCCATCGCGGTCAACCGGTCGTTGCAATGCATCTGCCTTGCAATCGCTGTGCCTCGTCGGCAGACTGCAGGGATAGATTTTCTACAACCTCGTCAGGCGTCAAAATGATCTTCAGACCGAAACCCGTGGCCCATCTTCTGGCCGGATGTATCTTCGCTGCATACGCCGGGGAGCCCCTCGTACACCTCGAAGCAAAGGGGCAGACTGTCGAAAACGGAAAGTTGTTCGACATGGAATTGACAGAGGTGGAACGGCGAACGGATGCTTCAATTGTGCAAGTCACCTTCCGCTCGGGTGGCTCTGTGTCTTCGTCGCTATTCATTCTTCGCGGTATGTGCGCCGTCGCAAGAGCCCGCGCAGAGCCGTACTTCAAGAGTTCTCGCCTCCCAGCACCGGAAGGTCGACACATCGTGCACTTTCAACAAAGCACGCCGAGCGCATCCGATGCGGCGCCTGCTGGCGGAGTCTTCTCGGTTTCGCAGTGCGAGCGCCTTGGCTTCTGAGATGCCAACGACGCCAAACCCTTTCATCGAGGGGATGCCCAAAAGGCTTCGTCTCTCATGCACCCCTCATGTCAAGCGTTAGACCTCAAAAATGCATCAACTACGCATCTCCACCGCAGTCGAAGATCAAGACGTCGATCTCATTCATCGCTTTCTGTCTGAGGAGTCTGCTTGGGCTCAGGGCATCCCGGTCGAAACTGTTCGCGAATCTATCGAACATTCGTTGAATTTCGGAGGGTTCCTCGGTAGTTCACAGGTGGCATTTGCTAGGGTCGTGTCCGACTACACCACGTTCGCTTATCTCGTTGATGTCTTTGTATTGCAAAAGCATCGCGGCAACGTGAACCGCCCCGGGATTCGTGGAGGCTGTTTGGTTTAAGTCAGGCCGCCACAGCGGTGGCTTGACTGGCGAGATGCCGGTAATAGTTTGAAGAGCACGAGGCCGACGAGGCTGTTTACAAACGTGTGTTCGACATTGCAAATACAAACGGAGCTCGTTTGCAGCGGAACCACCTCTATTGGCACCCGACCCTTCCAGGGAGCGACCGTGCGAAGCCGGTGAAAGATCTTCAATCACATTACGAGAACGGAGTGCCCTGCTTTACAGGGCTCATGAACCCGTCGACAGGGCTTCCTTTCCGGGTTGGGCACTTCAAGCTCGGAAAGCTGACGATGGCGGGGGTCGACACCGACAGTGACGGGATCCTCGATACACGCTATCGACATGGCAAACGCAACGAAGTGGTTGCGACTGAAAGAATTCAGAGGTAAGCAGTGGCGGCGCCGCATGAATCCAATCCTTCCTTCGAGTGGATTCGCCTACGGGATGCCGCTTAGATGAAACGTTAGGCGTCACGAACACAATTGGGAGCAAGCTGTGCAAGTTCTTGATGTGGAAGGAGGTTGCCTTTGCGGCAAGGTGCGGTACAAAGTGGCCGGCATTCCCAAGTCCAGCAGCGTCTGTCATTGCACAAGTTGCCGTAGAGCGTGCGGAGCGCAATCAGTTGCATGGTTGGTGGTCAATCGAAGTCAGTTCACGCTCTTCGCGGGCGAGATGTCCACGTTTCAATCTTCAGTACCGGTCAACCGCGGGTTTTGCAGTGAGTGTGGAACCTCGCTGACCTACGAGCACGCCGATGACTTGAGTGAGATCGAAATCACGACCGCAACACTTGATCACCCTGAACACTTCGAGCCAACGAAGGAGATCCGGCTTTCTGAGAAGGTCTCGTGGGTCGTAGTCAATCCTGCGCTACGGCATCAGCTTTGAGCGGACAACCACGCACCCCAACACGAACCTGAATCACGTGCCTGGCTAAATCGAAACGAGACGAAAGTCGAGCACAAGCCTGCCGACAGCGGTGATCGTCGCCAGGCACCTCGGCTGTCGGTCTAGGCTTCAAGGTTCCCCGTCACTCGTGGGCGTCCGGAGCGCTTTGTCCCCCCGAAGTAATCGAAGGATTGCTCCGGCAAGCATGAATCAATTAAGTGGCTGCCCTGTCGTTGGCGCTGGCGCCGCTTCGTCGGGTGTTTTCTGGATGTCGGAAGCGTGATGTTCCATGTGCGTCTTCTTTCCAGGCTGAGGCTTTTTGTCTGAGCCTGGCGCGATTTCTTCGTCGTGCTTCTTCTTTTCCTGTTGAACTTTCTTGTCATGGGCTATGTTGCGTGGGTCGGTCATGGCGTGCTCTTTCGTGCAGTTAAAGCGTGATGATTCACTCAACCTATAAGCGCGAAGGTAGGACAAGCCGACGACCCGAGCCAGAGGGTGTCGCGATTTATGTCTTTTTCAGGCAGGCTGCAATCAAGGTGGACGCGTCATGTCAGCCTTTGCGTGCCACGTTGATTGCAAAGGCGTTGGCTGCGGGTGGCGTACGTGGCGCGCGTTCGAACCACTCGAGTGCGGCAGCCCAAAGCATCGAGGCCTGCGGTCTGAAGTAGCCCATGTGACCGATCGGGCCGATGCCGGCAGCGGCCGGGTCAATGTCGACCGCCTGCAGTGCAGCGCCTCGGTACGCAGCCATGAAAGCATCGCGCGAACGCGGCAAGGCCCAGGCATCGTCGAGCGCGTTGACCGCAACGATGGGCGTGCGCACCTGCTCGGACGTCGACTTGATGTCGGGCAGGCCCGGGTCGCCGAAAAAGTAGTTCGGGTAGGTGCACCAGCGGCGCCACTGGCGATAGACATCGAACGGCAGGTCTTCGCCCATGCCGAGCCGGCTCCAGGGCAGGTAGCCGGCCATGCGAGTGATTGGCGGCAAGACCAATCGCCACAGCAGCAGCACGCGCAAGCGTTCGGCCGGGGGCATCCAGCCGTGCCAACCGGCACCGGTTGCGAAGGTGACGCAACCCTGCACGCTGGTGTGGTTGGGCAGAAGGCCGAGGGCATGTCCGCCGTACGAATGCCCGACGAGATAAAGCGGCAATGCGGCATCACGATGCGCTTCGACGGCGGCAGCCAGATCGAGCCGCGCCCAGTCGAGGTAGTCCATGCGAAAGCCACGCAGCGTCGGCGGTGCCGATTCGCCGATGCCGCGGTAGTCGAGCGTCAAGGTGTCGAAGCCGCGCACCTGCGCATACTCTGCAAAGCGACGGTAAAAGCGCTGCGATACCCCGGTCGCGCCGCCGACCACGAGGCGGGCCAACGGCACACCTGCCGGCCTGTAGCGGTGCGCCGCCAGCCGGTACCCATCGGCGGCCACAAGCACCACTGGTTCAGGAAACGGCACCGCAGCATCGCACCCCCGCATTGCCGACTCGGATGCAGGCGTGTCTTGCCGAGGCGACGACGCAATCACCCTGCCGTCTTTCGGTTGCGATAGGGTTCGAGCACCGCGATCAGCGTGGCGCCGACCAGGCGCATGGGCTTGAGGCTGCGCTCGACACGCGCTTGCAACAGCCCGCCCTCATAGGCGGCAACCACCAGCGCGGCCAGGCCCTGCGCCTGGCCAGGCGCCAACCCCGAGGCCACGAAACTCGCGGCCACGCGGCCCCGGATCGCGATGAACCCGGCCGCCAGTGCATTGCGTATCTCGAGGTCGTCGGCAGTCGACTCGAGGGCCACGGTCGCGAGCGGACAACCGGCCTCGAAGCCGCTCTCGCCGAGCACCTTTTGCGCGCCGGTCATCCAGGCTACCAGCGCATCGATCGGGTCGGGGCTGCGGGCAAGCAGCTTGTCGAGACCAGCCAGCATGCGCTCGGTCGTGAACTCGATCGCCGCCACCGTGAGCTGCGCCTTGCCGCCGGGGAAGTGGTGATACAGCACGCCCTTGGGCGCCTGCGCCTCGGCCAGCAATTCACTGAGGCCGATGCCGTTCATGCCGCGCCGTTGCAAAGCTTTGCTCATCGCAACGATCAATCGCTCGCGCGTTCCGGATGTGTCCATCTCTCAACTCTACAGACCGGTCGGTCTAGTGTCAATTTAGACGGTTCGGTCGGACGCCGCGCGGCGTCGATGTCGAACGTCAGGGCCGATTCGGATGCGCGTGCTGGGGCCGCTCGGCAGTCGGTGCATGGCGCCTGGGCGCTTTTGCGACATCGGCATTCGAGGCTTTGGCGGCCCGTCGAGCCTGCGCACGCTCGGCTGCCGCGGTGGCGCGTGCCGCGGCGGCACCAGCACCAGCACCAGCACCAGCACCAGCACCAGCACCAGCACCAGCACCAGCACCAGCACCAGCACCAGCACCAGCACCGGCACCAGCACCAGCACCGGCACCAGCGCCAGCACCGACCGGCACCGAACCCTCGCCTCGTGCCTGGGCCGCGCGTTCAGCCGCAGCGCGGCGTTCGGCGACGCGTGCGCGCTTGGCTTCGCCACGCTGCGCATCGGGCGGCACGGCGCCCCGATCGGTCGCTGCGAGCGGTCGTGCCTCGGCGCCGGTGGCGCCGTTCATGCCGGCCGTGCCGAGGGCACCGGCGGCGCCCGCTACGCCGATCGCGACTGGCGCAGCCGGCGCGAGCGCCGGCGCGCCATGGGCCGCGAGCACGCTGGCACCCGAGAGCTGAGCCGGCGTCAGCGCCACCCGCGCGGCACTGGCGGCAGGCGCAGCGCTGCCGAACGACTCACGCGACATGGCCGTCGCAGCGAACGAGGTCTGCGCGTAGCGGTAACTGCCCGCCGCGACCGCCGGGGCCGCGGCGATGCCGAAATTGATCCGTTGCGCGAAGCGCGCACTCGCCGCGAAGCCGGGGCGATAGACCTCGCCCGGCGCGAGTGGAAACCAGCCGACCCACGGCGCTGCTGCCACGTCGGCACCGCCGTAAAAACCCACCAACGCCGGCGCGAACGCAGGTCGCGCCACATAGCTGCCCGGCACCCAGCCCCAGCGCCCGGCGAGAAACAACCAACGCCCGTAGTGGAACGGTGCGAAGCCCCAAGGCGCATCGTCGATCCAGGTCCAGCCCCAGGGCGCCACCCACGCCCAGTGACCGGCGCGGTACGGCGCCCAGTCGGCATCGACCGCGCTCGGGTACCAGACCGCACCGACCCGTGGCTCGACCCGCCAGCGGCCATTGGCGTCGAGCTCTTCGGCGCCGGTCATCTCGGGGCTGACGTAGCCGCCGGCAGCCACGCGTTCGCTGCGCTGTGCACGCTGCATCGCCCACTCGTCGAAGCGGGTGCGTTGGGCGTCGCCCTGCGCAATGACGGCCAGCGTGCTCGGATCGACCTGCGCTTGCTGGCCGGTGGTCAGCGGCAATGGCGCGGCAGCTGTCGGCGACACGAAACTGCCGGCACCGACGAACACCCGCACCTCGAAGCGATGGGCCAGCGGCGCAAGACCGAAGTGGTAGTTGCCCGGCGCGGCAATCGTGAAGACCGCCTCGTCGGCACGCACCTCGACCCGCTCGCCCGCTGTCAATTCACGCAGGTTCAACGCGATGTTGCCGCATGCCAGCACGAGCACGAGCGACTGGTCGTCGAGCGCCTGCACGCTCAGTTGCGTGTTGCCGTTCAACTGCAGCGAGGCCGAGCCGATGCGTGCTTCGGCGCGTGACTGCGCTGCGGTGCGTAGCGCGGTGCCGGCGACCACCGGTGTGTTGAGCGTGGCGGTCGCCCATTCGGTGCGCGGCTCGGCGAGCAGATCGGTCGAACCCGCAACCAGACTGACGCGGCCGACCCGGCCCGGCGGGTCTTCGCCGGCCGCCCACACCGGCGCGCACAGCGCCCATGCGAGCAGCGCCGCCAAGGCTGCCCGGCACGCACGCGGCAGGCCCCACGCCCGCACTTCGCACACGGGCGTGCGCGCCGCCGCTGCCGTGGTCGCAGGCTCGGGGTGAA
>JAYUWC010000133.1:0-5981 GCA_043753755.1 Rhizobacter sp. | reverse complement strand
ATCGCCGACGCTAAAACCGCAACCGCAACCGCAACCGCAACCGCAACCGCAACCGCAACCGCAACCGCAACCGCAACCGCAACCGCAACCGCGGCGGCAGAAGGCGCGTCGATTGCTGCCGAGCTCGTTCACGGTGACGGTGAGGACCAGATCGCCTGGCGCGACGGCGAGCGCCATGTCATGCGCTTGCACGACTGCGCGTCGAACGCCGCCCTGCCCAGCGCGCCGGTGTTCCGCACCGACGCCAACTATTTGCTGACCGGCGGTCTCGGTGCGCTCGGCCTCGTGGTTGCGAAGTGGATGGTCCAGCGCGGCGCGCGCCATCTCGTGCTGGTGGGTCGCGAAGGCTTGCCGCCGCGCGAGACCTGGCAATCTCCGGGCGCGGCGTCGTTCCCGGCGGCGACCCGCGAGCGGATCGACGCGGTGCGCGCCATCGAAGCGGCCGGCGCAAGTGTGCGCATCGAGCCGCTCGATGTGGCCGACCTCGGTGCGCTGCAAGCCTTGCTGATGCGGCACGACGCTGCAGCGTACCCGCCGATTCGCGGCGTGATCCATGCGGCCGGTGTGGCACTGCCGCAGTTGCTGGCGCAAATGTCGCCGCGCGATTTCAACGCGGTGATGCCCGCCAAATTGCAGGGCGCGTGGAATCTTCATCGCGCCTTCGAGGGTCGTCCGCTCGACTTCTTCACCTTGTTCTCATCGGTGGCCTCGGTCGTCACCTCGATGGGGCATGGCAACTACGCAGCGGCCAACGCCGGGCTCGATGCGCTGGCTCACTGGCGGCGTGCCCAGGGCCTGCCGGCTGTCAGCATCAACTGGGGGCCGTGGGGTGATGTCGGCATGGCCACCCAGCTCGATCTGCTCAAGTACTTCCACAGCCGCGGTTTCTTCCCGATGACCGCCGTGCGGGGCTGCAACGCACTCGGACAGCTGATGTCGGGCCGCACCGGCCAGGCGGTCGTGCTGGGCGCCGACTGGAAGACCGTGGGCGATACCAGCCCGCTCGGCATCGCCGCGCCGATGCTGGAACACGCCATCCGCGACGAGGCCGCCGGCCGGCAGGGCCAGCCGCTGCAATCTGCGCCGGGTCACAGCTTCATCGCCGAGTACCGCGACTGCGAAACGAATGACGAACGACAAGCGCTGCTCGCACAGCACTTGCGCCGCCTCGCGTGCCAGGTGCTGCGCATCGAAGAAGCGTCTCTGGCAGCCGCCGACTCGCTCACCAGCCGCGGCATGGATTCGATGATGGCCATTGAGTTGAAGAACCGCATCGAGCACTCGCTGAAGGTGCGCGTGGCCATCGTCGACCTGCTCAAAGGCGCCAGCGCCAACGCCATCGCGGCGATGGTCGGCCCCGAGCTCGACGCGATAAGCCACACCGGCTTCGGCGCCGCAGAAAGTGCGATCGCCGAAATCGTCGACGCCATGCAAGACCTCAGCCCCGAACAGATCGAGGCCCTGTTGGCCGAAAAAAACACCGAAGAGGAAATGAAATGAGCAGCTTGAAAAACCGCATCGATTCCCTAAACCCCGCGCAGCGCGACAAGCTGCGCGCGCTGCTGAGCGGCGGGGCGCAGAGTCGCGGGCCACGCCAGCCCGCACTGTCGCGCACACGCCGCGCCGACTGTGCCTTGTCGTTGCCGCAACGCCGCCTGTGGCTGATGTCGCAGTTCGACACCGAAGCCACCGCGTACAACATCCCCGGCGCCTTCGTGTTGAAGGGCGTGCTCGACGAAGCGGTCTTCGCTCAGGCCCTGCAGCGTGTGGCCGCACGCCACGAGATTCTGCGCACTCACTTCTATGTCGATGCCGAAGGCGAGCCGCGTCAGCGCGTTGCCGCGAACCCGCCGATCGACTACCGCCATCATTTGCCCGCGGTGCCGGAGGCCGGCTTCACGCCCGTCGAGCTCGAAGCGTTGGCGCGCGGCGTGGTCAATACGCCGCTCGACTTGCTGAACGGGCCGGTCTGGCGGGCCGCGCTCTTTCGCACCGGTGCCGAGCAGCACCTGCTCGCGCTGAGTTTTCACCACATCGTGTTCGACGGCTGGTCGCTCGGCTTGTTTGCCCGCGAGTTGTTCGAGACCTACGGGCAGTTGTTGCAAGGCGAGGGGTCGGCCGCAAAAACGCGCGCCGACGACGCGGCCGCGCTTCAGTACACCGACTACGTGGCCTGGCAGGCTACGAGCTTCGACGCGGCTGCTCGTGCACGTGAGAGCGCATTCTGGAAGGCCGCGCTCGCCGGCCAGCCGGCGCCGCTGGAACTGCCGGCCGACCGCAGCCGGCCGGCCGAGCAGACCTTCGCGGGGGCGATGGTCAAGCGCGTGCTGCCGCGCGCGTTGCTCGACCGGGTCAAGCAGTTCGCCGCCAGCGAGTCGTGCACGCCGTTCGGTGTGTTTTTGGCGGCCTACCAGGTGCTGTTGCACCGCTACACCGGTGCCGACGAGGTGACTGTCGGCACGCCCGTGTCGGGCCGCTCGGTCGAGGCGACCGAGCCCTTGATCGGTGTCTTCGTCAACACGCTGCCGATTCGCGTGCAACTCGGCGCGAGCGACGGCTTTCGCGACGTGCTGCAACGCGTGCGCAGTGCGAGCCTCGACGCCTTCTCGCACGCCACGCTGCCGTTCGACGAGATCGTCGAAGTGGTCAAACCCGAGCGCTCGGCCGCGCACCATCCGGTGTTCCAGACGCTCTTCACCTACCAGAACGCGATCGCACCGATGCGGGCCGGGCCGCTCGACGTGGCCTACATGGATGTCGACATCGGCACCTCCAAGTTCGACATGTCGCTCGACGTGTTCGAGGGAGCGCACGGGCCGACCTGCCTGTTTGAATACAACACCGACCTGTTCGACCGGGCCCGCATCGAGCGCCTCGCCGAACACTTCGAGACGCTGCTGAATGCCGCCATCGAAGCGCCCGATCAGCCGGTGTCGCAACTGCGCCTGCTCGCCGACGACGAGCTCGACATCGTTTGCAGCAGCGTCGTCGAGCCGGCCCGCCCGTTGCCGGTCGGCGACTTCGTTCGCAAGGCCAGACGCTCAACTATGCCCAACTCAATGCCGGTGCCAACCGGCTGGCGCGTTGCTTGCAGGCCCGCGGCGTGGTCGCGGGCCGACCCATCGGCGTGTGTCTGGAGCGTGGCCCCGCGTTGATCGAAGCGGTGCTCGCGGTGATGAAGCTGGGCGCCGCGTTCGTGGCGCTCGACCCGGCCTACCCGCCGCAGCGGCTGGCCTTTGTGGCCGCAGACGCAGGCGTGCAGCACGTCATTTCAGACTCTGTGCAGAGCGCAGCCTTGCAGGCCGTGACTGCGCCCGTCTTGCTGCTCGACGCCAGTGTGGCCGAGCGCGCCGCGCTCGCCGACCACGACCTGGGGGTGAGCATCGCTGCCTCGCAGTGCGCCTACGTGGTCTACACCTCGGGCACCACTGGCCAGCCGAAGGGCGTGCAGGTGACGCACGCCAACGTGGTCAACGCCTACCTCGGCTGGAGCGAGGTCTACCAGCTCGACACACTGCATGCGCACCTGCAGATGGCGAGCTTCCCGTTCGACGTGTTCTGCGGCGACCTGATCCGCGCGCTCGGTTCGGGCAAGACGCTCGTGATCTGCCCGCAAGAGCTGTTCGCTTCGCCCGACCGGCTGCACGAGTTGATCGTCAGTGAAGGCATCGACTTCGCCGAATTCGGGCCGGCTGTGTTTCGCGCCCTGGCCGATCACTTGTTCGCCTCGGGCCAACGGCTCGAAGGGGTGCAGGTGCTCGTGGTCGCCTCCGACAGCTGGTACGTCAGCGAGTACCGCCACTACCGGGCGCTGCTGGCCCCGCAAGCGCGCCTGGTCAACTCTTACGGCATGGCCGAAGCCACGATCGACAGCACCTGGTTCGAGGCCGATGTCGAAGGCCTCGCCGATGGCTCGCTCGTGCCGATCGGTCGGCCGTTTCCTAACGTCGAGGTGCTGGTGCTCGACGCGCGGTTGCAGCCGGTGCCGGTCGGTGTGCCGGGCGAGATTTGCGTCGGCGGTTTCGGCGTGAGCGCGGGTTACATCAACCGCGCCGAGCTCAATGCAGAGAAGTTCGTGCCGCACCCGTTCGCCACCGGCAAGAGCAAGTGCCTGTACCGCACCGGCGATGTCGGTCGCATGCGCAGCGACGGACAGCTCGAACTGCTGGGCCGGCGCGACACCCAGGTCAAGGTGCGCGGCATGCGCATCGAACTCGGTGAGATCGAAATGGCGCTGCGCGACCACGCGGCCGGTGTGGCCGATACCGCGGTGATCGTGCGCGACATGTTGCGCGGCTCGCAACCGGGCGACCGCCAGATCGTGGCCTACATCGTGGCCGATGAAGGTGCTGCGCCCAGCCCGGCACAGTTGAATCAGGCGCTGGCCGACCACGTGCCCGGCTACATGGTGCCGTCGTTGTATGTGTTTCTCGACGCGCTGCCGCTCTCACCCAACGGCAAGGTCGATCGCAAGCGTTTGCCCGAACCCGACCTCGTCGCACCCGATGCCGCACGCGGTTTTGTCTCGCCGCGCACGCTGACCGAAGAGATGCTCGCCACGGTCTGATGCCAGGTGTTTCGCCTGAACCGCGTCGGCGTGTTCGACAGCTTCTTCGCGCTCGGCGGCCACTCGCTGCTGGCGTTCCAGATCGTGGCGCGGGCGCGCGATGCGTTCGAGGTCGATCTGCCGTTGCGAACCCTGTTCGCCAACCCGACGATCGCCGGCCTCGTCGAGGCCATCAGCGACCTGCAGGGCCGGCGTGCCGAGTACGACGCCACCGTCAACGCGTTGCCGATGATCGAGCCCGACGCCGCCAACCAACACCTGCCGTTCCCGATGACCGAGGTGCAGCAAGCCTACTGGCTGGGCCGCAACGACGTGTTCGAGTTCGGCAACGTCACGACTCACAGCTATGACGAGATGGAAACGACCGACATCGATGTCGCGCGCTTCCAGCGGGCCTGGAACAAGGTCGTCGCGCGCCACCCGATGTTGCGCGCCGAAATCTTGCCCGACGGCACGCAGCACATCTTGCAGCAGGTGCCCGAGTACACGATCCGCGAACTCGATCTGACGGGCCTGTCGGCAGAGAAGGTCGAGCAGGGCATCGAGCAGGTGCGCGGCGAGATGTCGCACCAGATGCTCGACGTGCACCGCTGGCCGGTGTTCGATGTGCGCGTGACCCGGCTCGCCAGCGACCAGGCCCGCATTCACTTCAGCAGCGACGCGCTGATGTTCGACGTGTGGAGTTTCGTCATCATCATCGAAGACCTGGTCAAGTTCTGCCTCGACGAATCGGTGGTGCTGCCGACGCTGGAGTTGAGCTTTCGCGACTACGTGATCGCCGAAGAATCGCTGCGCACCACCGAGCGCCATCACCGTGCACTCGCCTATTGGCGCGGCCGCATCGCCACGCTGGCTGCGGCACCCGATCTGCCGATGGCGATGGACCCGTCGCTGCTCAAAAAACCCAGGTTCACACGGCTGCACGCCAAGATGGAACCCGAGGCCTGGGGCCGCCTCAAGCTGAAGGCGGTTCGCGCCGGCATGACGGCCACCGGCCTGATGCTGGCTGCCTACGCCGAAGTGCTCGCGGCCTACAGCCGTGACCCTGCGTTCTCGCTGAACCTCACCTTCCTGAACCGCCACCCGATGCACCCGCAGGTCAACGAGATCGTCGGCGAGTTCACCTCGCTGACCATGCTCGGCGTCGACCAGACGCGCGGCGCCAGCTTCGTCGAGCGGGCCCGCCTGATCCAGGGTGATCTGTGGAACGACCTGGAGCACCACGACATCAGCGGTGTGCAGGTGCTGCGCGACCTGACCCGTGCGCACGGCGGTGCCACGCGCGCCAAGATGCCGGTGGTGTTCACCAGCGCGTTGGTGGTGCCGATCCCGAAGCGCAAGGAGGCGTTCCCGATCGTGCCGGTGTACCGCGACGGCGTGACCCAGACCTCGCAGGTCTGGCTCGATTGCGGCG
>JAYUWC010000132.1:0-6000 GCA_043753755.1 Rhizobacter sp. | reverse complement strand
GCCGATGTCGAGCGCGCGCTGGGCATCGAGTGCCGTGCCGGCATCGGTGGCCACACTCGCGGCCCCCAGATGCAGCACGCCGCGCACACCGCCCGATTGGCCGGCAAGCTCGAGCACCTGCGCCCATGAGGCTTCGTCGACGGCATCGACGCGAAGCGCTTCGCGGGCATTCGCAAGGCGGCGGTCGTCGCGGGTCAGCACCCGCACCGGCGTGCAGCCGGCGGCGCGCAGAGCGTCGACCGTGGCGTCGGCCAGCGCGGTAGTTGCGCCGAAGACGAGCCAGGTGCCGATGCGAGCCGCCACGGCATCGGCCGCGGGCTGCATGCGTGGCTGCGCCACCCAGTCGGGTTGATACAGCTTTTGTACCGCGCTGGTGGCCGCTGCGGCAGCGCCCTCGTCACCCATCGCCCGGGCACGGCAATCGCGAATTTCGATGACACGTTCGCCGGCTTCGTCGAACACCTCGATGTCGCCGGTCATGCCCGATGCGTCTTGCGCGGTGATGCGAGCATAGATCCACATCCGCGGCGTGAACGGCCGGTGGATGCGCCCCTCGCCGATGCCGGTGGGCATGTAGACGACCGAGCCCCCGCGCTTCATCGGCAATGCGGCGGCCAAGGTCTGAAAGCACACGTCGAGCACGGCCGGGTGGGCGTTGAAGTCGGCCAGCGCGGGCCGCAACTCCTCGGGCACTTCGAGCAAGGCAATCGCCCGGGCCTCGCCCTGCCAAAGCCGTGAGATGCCCTGGAAGGTTTCGCCGTACTCGAGCCCGAGCGCGCGAAAGTGCTGGTAGCAGACCGAGCGGGCGATCTCGTTCGGGCATTGCGCTTGCAGCGCCTCGATGTCGATCGGCGCGCTGCGCTCGCCCTGGCTCAGGCGCAGCTGGCCGGTGCAATGGGTTTGCCACGCCGCGCCGACATCGGCGTGCACACGGCTCGTGATCGTGAACGCGCGCGTGCCCGGTTCGATCGACAGGCGCAGCGTCACGGGCTGCTCCGGCGTGAGGTACAGCGCCTTGACGAACGCGACCTGGCTCAGCGCCACGGCGTCGAGGCCGCCGCACAGGCTGCGTGCAGCGTGCATCACCATCTCGATGTAGCCGGCCCCCGGGAACACGACGACGCCCTGAATCTGGTGGTCGTCGAGAAACCCGAGTTGGGGTGCTTCGAGATCGACCTCCCAGCTCGGCGTGGCCGCATCGATGCGGCGCGCGAGCAGCGCATGCTCGGGCGGCTGCAGACGGCTGCGCTGCGATTGCGGGGTCTCGGCCCAGAAGCGCGTGTCACGCCAGGCGTAGCTGGGAAGACGCATCCACTCGCCCTTGCCTTGAAGGGCGCGCCAATCGGGGCTGTGACCGAGCAGGTGCAGCGCTGCGATCAGGCGCCGCGCTTCGCGGGGCTCGTCGTTGTCGCGGTTCAGCGTGTGCATGACATCGCATTCCTGACCGCGCAGCGTGAACAACTCGTGGATCGAGCCGGCCAGCACCGGGTGCGGCCCCACTTCGACGAAAGCCGCCAAGCCGTCGTCGGCCATCGCCTTCATGGCCGACAAAAACTTGACCGGCTGGCGCACATTGCGCCACCAGTAGTCGGCGGTCATCTCCGGCCCGTCGATGCGCTGGCCCAGCACCGTGGAGTAGAGCGGCAGCGTCGCCGGCCGCGGCGTGATGCCCGCCAGCGCCGCCATCAACGGCGCTCGCAGAGGCTCCATGAAGACGCTGTGGTGCGGCACGCTCACCCGCAGCGCACGGGCGACGATGCCCTGCGCATCGAGTGCTTCCCTGAAGCGGTCGATGGCCGCGCCTTCATCCGCCACGGTCACGGCCGATGGGCTGTTGACCGCCGCTAGCGAGAGCGACGCCTCGCCCAACGCCGCCAGTTGCGCCAGCGTGGCCTCGGCCGACAGGCCCACCGCCAACAAGCGCCCCATGCCGGTCGTTGTTTGCTGCAAGTGACTGCGAACGTAGATGGTGCGAACGGCGTGTTCGAGCGACAGCACGCCGGCGGCATAAGCCGCCGCGGGCTCGCCGGCACTGTGGCCGACGATGGCCTGCGGGCAGATCCCCCAGGACGCCAGCAGCTCGGTGAGCGCCACCTGCAGCACGAAGTTCGCGGGCTGCGCGACCTCGGTCTCGGCCATGCGCGACGACGCTTCGTCGGCAGACATCGCCTCGAGCAATGACCACCCGGCGAGGGCGTCGAACAGCGCCACGCAGCGGTCGACCATCGCCGCGAACACCGGCTCGGTGGCGTAGAGGCGCTGGCCCATGCCCCACCACTGCGGGCCCATGCCCGAGTAGACGAAGCTGAGCGCGGCCGGCCCGGCTTGATCGACCACCGGGCGCACCGCAGTGAGCAGGTGCCGGTGGCTTTCGCCCGACGCCATACACATCAGCCCGTCGATCAACTCGGCGGCATCGGCCCCGACGACGCAGGCGCGGTGCGGGTGCTGCTCACGACGCATCGCGGCGGTGTCGCAGAGGTCGCGCAGGTCGTCTGAGGGTGCGGTGACGCGGTGCGCCGCGACGGGGTTGTCGGCCAGCATTCGGGCCAGGCGGCCGCCAGCCGCGGCCAACGATTCGGAATTGCGCGCCGAAACGGGTAAGACCCAGACCGATGGCACCGGGCTCGCGGGTGCCGTCGTCGCCACCGGCAGCGCATCGACCGAACTCAGGATCGCGTGCGCGTTGGCGCCACCGAACCCGAAAGAGTTGACGGCCGAGTAAAGCGTGCCATCTGCGGGCAGGGTTGTCACGTTTGCCGGAACCTCGAGCTTCAACGCCGCCAAATCGATTTTCGGATTGGGCCGCTGCAGGTGAAGGTGCGGCGGCACACAACGCTGGCTCAGTACCAGCGCCGTCTTGATGAGACCGGCCACGCCAGCCGCTGCTTCGGTGTGCCCGAAGTTGGTCTTGATCGAGCCGATCAGGCAGCGTTCACCGTCGCCGCGACCTTCTCGGGCCACGCCGCCAATGGCGCCGGCTTCGATCGGGTCACCCACCGGTGTGCCGGTGCCGTGCGCTTCGATGTAGTGCAGCTCATGCGGTGCCACCGCGGCCTGCGCCAACGCAGAGCGCATCAGCGCCATTTGCGCATCGCCGCTGGGCACGGTGAGGCCCTCGCTGCGGCCGTCTTGATTGACGGCGGTGGCGCGGATCACGGCATAGATGTGGTCGCCGTCGGCCTGCGCGCGCGCCACGGTCTTGAGCACCACCAGCCCGGCGCCTTCGCCGCGCACATAGCCGTCGGCGCGCGAGTCGAACGCCTTGGAGCGCCCGGTGGGCGACAACATGCCGGCGCGCGATTCGGCCACCGTGTAGCTCGGCGTGAGCAATGCATTCACGCCCCCTGCGAGCGCCATTTCGGATTCGCCTGCAGCGAGGCTGCGGCAGGCCAGGTGCACGGCGACGAGCGATGACGAGCAGGCCGTGTCGACGGCCAGGCTCGGGCCGTTGAAGCCGAACATGTACGACAGTCGATTGGCCAGCAGCGTCATCATCGAACCGGTGGCGGTGTGGGGCTCGACCGAGCGGTAGTCGCCGCCGCCGAGCTGCATCAGCATGTAGTCGAGCGTGAAGCCACCGACGTAGACGCCGACACCGCGGCCCTGCCATTGCGAAGGCACGCAGCCCGCGTCTTCGAGCGCTTCCCAGCAGACCTCGAGCAACATGCGCTGCTGCGGATCCATCAACCGGGCTTCGCGCGGGGAGATGCCGAAGAACTCGGCGTCGAATCGGTCGATGTCGGCAACGAAGCCCCCCCACTTGGTCGCCGACTTCCCCGTCACGCCTTTTCGCGGATGAAAGAAGTTGCCGATCGACCAGCGCTCGGCGGGTGTCTCCGAGATCGAGTCGAGCCCTTCGATGAGGTTGTCCCACAAGCGTTTCGGGTCATTGGCATCGCCGGGAAACCGGCAGCCGATACCGACGATGGCCACGTCATGCGGCCGCGCTTTTTCGGATGCCGATGCGGTCGCTGCATTGCCGTCGGCCGCTTGTGTGTTTTGCATGTGCCCTACTCCTCGCAAATTTGAATGACGTTGGTCTGCCCTTGCCTGCCGCGCTCTCGCAAGCCCCGTGAAGGGCAGTTGCTTGGCGCCGGGTCATCCTAGGTTTTTGCAGCTTCCGCACGCACTGCCAGAACTGACAGGGTGGCGGCGCCGTCACGCAAAAGAGCGAGGCGAAGGGAGAAGCGATTTCGACGGCATTCGTCGACGAGGCAAGAGGCGGTCGACCGCCTGATAAGCTGCAGAGAAGGCATTCACCGATGCCTGCAGTGCCCCGGTTTCACCCCTAAGGTTTCGTCGACCGGACCCACCACAAAAGCCAAGTGACCTGAAGGGTCGATGCAGATGATTTGTCGAGAACGTGTGTCGGTCGAACTCGAAGGCGATTTCGTCGTCTTCATCATCGGCATGCGCATCAACAGCCCGATGAAGGTCCACAAATGGCTGCCCGTGGCGGCAGCGATGCCGCGCATGATCGTGGAGTTGCGGAAGAAGCCCGAACTGGGTTTTCTTCACGCCGAAATGTGGTTCTCGCGAACCATCATCGTGGTTCAGTATTGGCGTTCCATGAACCAGTTGCTGGCCTATGCGAAAGACAAGGAAGCAGAACATCTGCCGGCGTGGCGCGCGTTCAACAAGTCGGTCGGCACCGACGGCTCGGTCGGCATCTGGCACGAGACCTACATGGCGTCTCCGGGCACCTACGAAAACATCTACGTCAACATGCCGCCGTTCGGGCTCGGCAAGGTCATGGCAGCGAAGCCGGTGACCGGGGGCCGGGAGTCGGCTTCAGGGCGACTGCGGCGCGGGGAAGTCGACGCCTGACCCGACTCGCCCGAAGCGGGCGCGAGGTTGCAGACAAACGAAACGTCATCGCAAGTGACGAGCGGCGCTCCTACGGCGGTGCGGCGCATTGGCTGAACACTGCGGCCGATGCGCTGGATAGAGTGCCGATCAGTGCTCGCCCGGACGGGTGACGACGACAAAGGCAGAGCTTCTTTTTTTCTTCGCGGCAACTTACCCAAACACCTCGAGCAATCGCTTCGAAGCCAAAAGTTGTTCTGCAGTCGCTGCACTGCTCAAAGCGCGGTCTTGCACCGCACCCACCACTTTCCTGGAGAACCCCATGTCCGACATTTCTAGTCTTCTCGATCTTTACGTCGATGAACTCAAAGATCTTTGGTCAGCCAATGACCAGATGGCACGAGTACTCAAAAAAATCGCCCCCAAATCGACTCATCCCGAGCTGAAGGCGATGTTGGACGAATCGCAAGCCGGCATTGCGGACCATACCAACCTGCTCAAGGCCTTGATCGCGAATCAAGACGAGGAAGTGGCCAAAGAGCATTGCAAAGGTATGGAAGGGCTGGTTGCCGAAGCAGTCAAACACACCATCGAAGAAGCGCCTCCCAAGGGACCGTTGCTCGACGCGGCAATCATCGCGCAGTACCAGCGGATGACCCACTACGGCATCACCGGTTTCGGAACGGTAGCGGCGTTTGCCAAGGCGTTGAAGCTGAAAGATGACGCCAAGCAATTGTCTGCGGCAGTGAAATCCATGCGCTCCAGCGACGAAATGCTGAGCGAACTGGCCGAGGCAGCAGTAAACGCGGAGGCCGCACAGGAGTAAGTAAACAGCCGCCGCGCCACTGCCAAACTTTGCGTATGTCAGGCTTTTAGTTTCGGGATGAAATGATGACGCGCACGGCGGGCAGTGTTGCTCCGCGGCTTTCAGACAGACCCCGCCAGCGCGGGGCGCGTTTTCACACCGTGTCGGCGAGCGCGTGTGATTTCGCGTCGCATTTGCAAGGTGCGACATGAGGATGTGGACCGTTCCTGCCCTGGGGTGAATCCAACTTCGCCTCAGCACTCTCCCCCCACTCCACACCTTCAAGCTCGCCCAGAAGTCTGCATTCCCCACTGTGCCGATCTCGATGTTGCCGCCCTCCATCCTGATGTAGCTGCCGCCTGCGGTGAGCAAGAGGTGCTCGGGCG
>JAYUWC010000131.1:0-6002 GCA_043753755.1 Rhizobacter sp. | reverse complement strand
CATTTGGCCCGCGGCGGGCTCGATGCCGAGCTCAGGCGCATCGACTCCGAGGCCGAGTTTTTGGGGGCGCTCAAGGCCCAGTCCTGGGACGCGATCATTTCCGACTACAACCTGCCCGGCTTCTCGGGTCTGGTGGCGCTCGACCTGCTCAAGGCCAGCGGGCGCGACCTGCCGTTCATCCTGGTCTCGGGCGAGATCGGCGAAGACACCGCGGTCGAGGCGATGCGCAACGGCGCGAGCGATTACCTGCTGAAGAACAACCTGGCGCGACTCGTGCCCGCGCTGCTGCATGCGGTCGAGGCTGCAGAGACTCGCCGCGCCCGCGTGCGTGCCGACCGCGAACTCGACGCGTCGAAGCAGCGCCTGCGCGAGCTGGCCCAGCACCTGCAAAACAGCATCGAACAAGAGCGCACCGCGATCTCGCGCGAGATTCACGACGACGTCGGCGGCTCGCTCACCGCGCTCAAGTTCGATCTGGCCTGGATCGCCCGCCACAGCGACTCCGAGGCGGTGCGTGTGCGGGTTCAATCGGCGCTCGAGACCGTGACGCTGGCGATCGATTCCAGCAAGCGAATCATGCACAACCTGCGCCCGGCGATCCTCGAGCAGGGGCTGGTCGCGGCATTGCAGTGGCTGGCCTCGCGGTTCGAAAAGCGCACCGGTATCGAATGCCTGCTGCGCCTGCCTGCCGACGGGCCCGAGCTGCAAGCGCTGGGCGCCGGCGTGCCGCTGGTCGCTTACCGCACGGCGCAAGAGGCATTGACAAACATCACCAAGCACGCGCACGCAAGCCGGGTGGCGGTCGATCTGGCGCTTGCCGGTGGCGTGCTCTCGCTCGAAATCAGCGACAACGGCCGCGGGCTGCAGGCTGACGACCTCACCAAGGTGCGCTCGTTCGGCATTCGCGGCTTGCACGAGCGTGCCGGCACGGTCGGCGGCTGGGTCGAACTGACCAGTGGCAAAAGCGGCACCACGATGATTCTCTCGGTGCCGCTGAGCTTGCAGGCGAGTGCCGAGCCGCTCGCAGCCGACCCGCACGACGCCGACGACCCCAGCCAATGGGGTGACTTGTGAGCGCGCTCATTCACGCTCGAACGCAACACGGAAAACAGGGCGATCGATGATCAAGGTGTTTCTTTGCGACGACCATGCGCTGATTCGGCGCGGCATTCGCGACACGCTCTCCGATGCGCCCGACATCGAAGTCGTCGGCGAGGCCGGTGACTACGGCGAGCTGCGTACGCTGATGCGCGACAAGATCGCCGACGTTCTGGTGCTCGACATCAATTTGCCCGGCCGCAGCGGCCTCGACGTGCTGCACGTGCTGAAAGACGAAGCCACCGCGATGCGGGTGCTGGTGGTCTCGATGTACCCCGAAGACCAGTACGCCATTCGGGCGCTGCGGGCCGGCGCTTTCGGCTATGTCAACAAGGGCGGCGACCCGGCGCAGATTGTCAGTGCGGTGCGCACCGTGGCGCAGGGCCGCAAATACGTCACACCCGAGATCGCGCAGATGCTGGTCGAGAGCCTGACCACGCCGCAGCTCGTGAATGCCCATGAGAAGCTGTCTGACCGTGAGCTGCAGACGCTGGTGATGATCGCCTCGGGCAAGCGCCTGTCCGACATCGCCGAAGAGCTGACGCTGAGCCCGAAGACCGTGAGCGTCTACCGCGCCCGCGTGCTCGAGAAGCTCGGCCTCACCAACAACTCCGAGATGACGGTCTACGCGATTCGTAACGGTTTGGTCGGCGACTGATCGCTGATCGCTGATCGCTGATTGCCGACTGTTGAGTCCCTCACGCGACACGGCGCGGCATTCGTCACGTTCGAGCTGCGCCCGGCGCGCTTCCAGCCGGCGCGCGGCGGGGAAACCCTGCAACATGTGGGGTGTCGGCGTTGCCGTCGGTCGCAGCCCGCCTCGCCTGCGTGTTGGTGTCGAATGCCTGCCTTGCCCTTCATCTTTTTGGTCGCCGCCTTCGCCGTCAGCGCCGCGCTGCTCTGGCTGGCTACGGGCTTGGCGGCCGTATCCGAGTCGCAGTCTCGGCCGCTCGCCCGCGCGCTGATCGGCTCGTCGGTGTGGTTGGGCGCCTGCGGGGTGGCATGGCCAGCGATCGCATTGCGGCTGCCGGGCGTCGAAGGTTCACCCGGGCCGTCATGGTTCTGGGGCCTGCTGCCGGCAGTGCTGCTTGCCGCGCTGTCCGTCGGTTTCGGCATGCTGTGGCGCCTCGGGTTGCGGCCCCGTGCGGTGATCGTGGCGGTGGCGATGCCGGGCGCAGCCTACGTGCACGCGATGCTGTCGGCGCCGGGGGTGTTCAGGCTGACCCACCTGCCCGGCTGGGTCGGCGCTGGCGCCTTGATGTTGATCTTGTCGCTCGCCTTGCTCGCGCCGCTCTGGCGGCCGTCGGAGGCGCCCTTCGCACGGGGCGTGCGCGCGGTCGGTGCGTTGACCGCTGCGGCGATCTGCACCCTGGGTGCGGCCGCGTCGGTGACAGTGACCGATGCAGCGCAGTGGGTCATCGGGCCCGACTGGCTCGCCATGCTTTCGCTGCTGGCGCTGGGCGCCGTGTTGCTTGCAGTGAGCCGCCGCGGGCACACGCCCGAGGTGAGCTTCCGGCCGGCGCGCGCAGCAGCGGTCGATCACCTGACGGGGCTGCCGACGCGGCTGTTTTTCGAACGGCGGCTCGATGTCGCGGCCAAGCGCTGTGACGCACGCGCCGGCCGCCTGGCCGTGCTGTTCATCGACCTCGACGGCTTCAAGCCGGTCAACGACACCTTCGGCCACAGCAGCGGTGACCGTGTGCTCGAGCAGGTCGGGCAGCGGCTGAAGGCGATGAGCCGCGGCTCGATCGTGGCGGCACGTGTCGGCGGCGACGAGTTTTTGCTGCTCGCGACCGGCCCCGGCGACACCGACCGTGTTGCCGGCATTGCGCAGCGCCTGGTCGACACGCTGAGCGAGCCCTATCGACTCGACGACCGCGAAGTCACGATCTCGTGCTCGGTCGGCATCGCGACCTACCCCGACGGCTGCCAGTCGCAAAAGCTGATCGCCCGCGCCGATGCCGCCATGTACGCCGCCAAGCGCGCCGGTGGCTCGCGCCACTGCTTTTATGCGCCCGAGATGGACGCCGGTGTGCAGCAAAATTTCGACATGCTCCATGATCTGCGCGAAGCACTTGCCAAAGACGAGCTCGAACTTTTCTTCCAGCCCAAGATCGACGCTCGCAGCGGCAAGATCACTGGCGTCGAGGCGCTGTTGCGCTGGAATCACCCGACCCGCGGCACCGTGATGCCCAACGACTTCGTGCCGCTGGCCGAGCGTGCGGGCCTGATCGGGCCGCTCGGCAACTGGGTCATCGAGGCCGCGTGCAAGCAGGCTCGTGCCTGGCGCGACAAGGGCTTGCGCATGCGCGTGGCGATCAATCTCTCGGCCCACCAGATGCGGCAGGACGACATTGCCGACCGCATCGCCGAAGCCCTGAAGCGGCACCGCATTCATCCGTCGCTGCTGACCTGCGAGATCACCGAAACCGCGGCGATGGAAGACACCGGCGCCACGCAAGAAACCTTTCGCCGCCTCGGCGAACTGGGCGCGCACCTGTCGATCGACGACTTCGGCACCGGCTACTCGAGCCTGAGCTACCTGCGCCGTTTGCCGGCCGAAGAGCTGAAGATCGACGCGAGCTTCGTTGGCGACCTCGAACACAGCCTCGACGCGCGCGCGGTGATCGATGCGGTCGTCAAGCTCGCCCACGCGTTGGGGTTGAAGGTCGTGGCCGAAGGCGTCGAGACGCCGCACCAGCACAAGATCCTGACCGAACTCGGTTGCGATGAGCTGCAAGGCTTCTTGTTTGCCAAGCCGATGACCGCCCGCGCGCTGCTGCTTTGGGCAATGGACGACCGCGCGAGTTCGTCGGTGTTTCGCAACTCGTTGTTCGGCGAGACTTTCCAGGCCACCGCTGCGCAGCAGGCTGCCAAGAACTAGCGCAAGCGCGATGCGCGCCGGCGCACGCATTCGAGATAGCGCTCGCCATCGGGCGGCAGGCCGCTGCGCTGCGAAGCCCAGACCATCTCGCCCAGGCACTCCATCACCTGATGCTGCGCTTCGTGCGCCGAGCCGAGGCGCGCGGCGAGCAGCGCGAAAGCCTGCTTGATGCCGGTGGGCTGGTCGATCGCCAACTGCTCGGTGATCGTCAGGTGCATCGAAAGGTGCAAGAAAGGATTGGTGCGGCCGTCTTCGACGTCGTACACCGCGGCGAGCGCGGTCTCGGGGTCGTCGAGTGCTTCGAAGTGCTCGGGGTGCTGGGTGATCCAGTCGGCAGCCAGGGCCTCGATCGGCGTCAGCGGCATGGCTTCGCGTTGCTTGCGGTGAGCCTCGCAGAAGAAGCGGCGCACGTCGTTTTGCGAAGGCTGGAACATTGCTGGATTCTGCCGCGGCTGGCGCTCCCCCGAACTCAGCCACGTCCGCGAATCGACAACCCGCCGGGTCTTGCCGGAGTACCGAGAATGCGGCTGTTGCAACTTTCGGTTTCCCGCTCATGAACATCACCACCGAACAGCTCTTCGACGACGCCCGCACGCAAAACGGCTTTGCGCCCGAGCCCATCTCCGAAGCCGAGCTGCGCCAGCTCTACGACCTGCTGAAGTGGGGCCCGACCTCGGCCAACTGCAGCCCGGCGCGCTTCATTTTCGTCAGCTCGCCCGCGCAAAAGACCAAGTTACTCGAGGGCATGGCGCCGGGCAATGTCGAGAAGACGAAATCGGCGCCGGTCACCGTGATCGTCGGCATGGACATGCAGTTCTACGAGAAGCTGCCGCAGCTCTTTCCGGCGGCCGATGCGAAATCGTGGTTTGTCGGCAACCAGCCGATGATCGACGCGACCGCGTTTCGCAACTCCAGCCTGCAAGGCGGCTACCTCATCATGGCGGCGCGCGCGCTCGGCATCGATTGCGGGCCGATGAGCGGTTTCGATGCGGCCAAGGTCGATGCGGCCTTCTGGGCCGGCACCTCGGTCAAGACCAACTTCATCTGCAACCTCGGTCACGGCGACCCGGGCAAGTTGTACCCGCGCAGCCCGCGCCTGGCGTTCGACGAGACTTGCAAGATCGTTTGAAAGCTTCCGCGCCCTGGTTCAGGTGCTGAGCCGCGTGGCCACGGCTTGAGCCACCACGCCGAACGACAGCACCACCACGAACCAGCCGATGCCGCGGCGCAGCTTCGAGGCTGCTGCTTCACTGCCGGCACTGCGCAGCACCCGCGAAACGAGCTGCGAATCGGCGGTGCTCGCAATCAACATTCCGCTCGAGAAGAGCAGCCCCGCGAACGCGCCGGCCCACCAACCGCCCTGGTGGGTGGCAAACACGCTCCAGGCCGAAATGTGCGCGACCGTGTCGATGACCAGGGCGAACAAAAGCCCGATCACGACCGTCGACCACAGATCGGTGCGTTCGCGCAAGCTCGCCGGGATCAGCTTCATCCGCACCGAACTCGGCCGGTAGGCGCCGCGCGCCAGCAACGCGCGCAGGTTCCACAAACCGAGCAGTGTGAGCAAAACGATCGGCAGCCAGTCAATGATGCGCAGCAGCGCGGGCGGCAGCGTGAACGAGGCCGCCAACAGGCTCACGCCGATCGCAATCACGCCGATCGCGAGGCCGTGGCCGAGCGCGAACAGGCTGCCCGTCCACGGCGCGTGGGCTTCGTGGTGATCGTGGGCGCGCAGGGTCAGGCCGTCGATCGCGGCGATGTGGTCGGGCTCGATGCCGTGGCGCAGACCGAGCAAAAAAAACAGCGCCATGCCGCTCGCTGGCAGGTCGAGCCCGGTCACGCGCGCGCCCCACTGCAGTCGGCGCACAGGCCGTGCAGGGTGATCTGGTGCGCCGTGACTTCGAAGCCGCGGGGCGCCAGCTCCTGCATCGAGCCGGGGCAGGCGTGCAGTGCGAAGACCTTGTCGCACTGCCCGCAATGAAAGTGATGGTGGTGATGCGCCTTGCCATGACCTCGCTCG
>JAYUWC010000130.1:0-6018 GCA_043753755.1 Rhizobacter sp. | reverse complement strand
AGCCCGCGACCATCGCGGTGCCCGCCAGCCCGTAGCCGACACCAAAGCGTTCGACATGCGCGGCCGCGCGACGCAACCGTCGATCGAAGTGCCGCTGCCGCGCGAGCTTCGCTGCGTCGCGGTCGGTAGCCGGTGCCGCTGCAGGCTCGGCGCTCGGCGAATGCAGGGTGTGGCCGGAGCGCACCGGCCTGGCCACGGGCGCCTCGGCCAGGGCGATCCAACGGTCGTGTTCGAGGCGGCGCGCCGGATCGGAAAGCACACCGTAGGCCACGTTCACCATCGCCATGATCCGCTCGGCTTCGGCGCTGCCGGGGTTGCGATCGGGGTGATGCTGCCGCGTCAAACTGCGGTACGCCGCACGGATCGCATCGGGCGCGGCGTCGCGTGCGACTTTCAGGTTCTCGTAGTGGCTGTGGACCTTCGGCATGAGGCAGGCGCGGCGCGTGACTGGCGTGACAGCTCGCCATCATGCCGCACGCCGATGAGTGCTTTGCGGCGTACTGTGGCGTTCTACGGCGTACCCGCCGGCCGTTTGCGGCAGGTCGCGGAGAATCGGGCCCGGCGCTGAAAAAAGGCGCAAATCGAAAGGGTGAACCGCATGATCGTTCGCATCGAAATCCACCGCAGCCAGGACGCGTACGACTACCGCGTGCTCACCGATGGTGATCTGCTGTTCGACGACGCGGGACTGGGTTCGGTTTTGCATTGCCTGGCCGCCGCGGTCGAGGGACTGCCGCCCGAGGTGCGTGCGGTCGAAGTGGCTTGTGGCGGCATCGTCTCGGGCACCTACCCGCTGCAGGTGCTGGCCGGCAACGCGGCGCAGGTTGCGCAGCATGCGATCAACACGACGGCCGCCGTGGTCGAGGCGATGCGCAACTGAAGCGGCCGCGGCGCAGCGCTCAGCCGCGTATCCAGCCGCCAGCGCGCAGGTGCCAGCGGCCGCCTTCGTTGAACCAACCGTGAGGCCGCCAGCCGTAGCCCTGGCGGGGGCGCTCCCAGCGACCCGGCACCCATTGATGGCGGCTGCCGTGCCAGCCCCAATAGCCACCGATCCAGACGGCGCCGTAGTAGGGAGCGACCGGCACGGCCTCGAGGTAAGGCGCCGGCGGCGCGACGTCGACCACCACCTCGTCGCTGTAGGGCACCGGCTGTGACGCGATCGGCACGGGTTGGGTGTAGACCACGCGGCGCGCCGGGTACGGCGAAACCACGCAAGCTGTGAGCGCGGCGGCGCACAGCGGGGCAATCAACAATCGGATTCTGGGCATGGCGGCTCTCCATCGGCAACCGCGAGCAACGAACTGCGGTCTTCGACTTAACTCCCGCAGACCGTCGTCGGCTGACCGGGTGAGCCCCGGCTTTACAGATGTTTTCGCCGCGTCAGGCGCGCGTCAAACCCATGTCAGCCGCCTGTCAGACAGAAGCCAGTCGGTCGATTGCCGCATTGACCGCCATCGCATAGCCGGCGACGCCGAAGCCGACGATCACACCTTCGGCGATTCCCGACAAATACGAGTGATGCCGAAAGGCCTCGCGCCGGTGCACGTTCGACACGTGCACCTCGAAGAATGGAATCGCCACCCCCGAGAGCGCGTCGCGCAGAGCCACGCTGGTGTGCGTGAGGCCGCCCGGGTTGATGACGATGTGGGCAGTGCCGTCATGGCGCGCGGCGTGGATTCGGTCGATCAGCGCGCCTTCGTGGTTGCTTTGAAAGCAGGTCAGCGCGATCCCGCGGGTCGCACCGATGCGCGTCACCAGGGCCTCGACGTCGGCGAGCGTGTCGTGGCCATACACCTCGGGTTCGCGGATACCGAGCAGGTTGAGGTTGGGTCCGTTGAGCAGCAGGATTTGAGTCATGGCGGCCGGGTACGGGACGAGTCGAATCGGGCCGGTATTGTCGCAGCCGCCACTCAGTGCTGCCCAGGCGCCGGCGTGCATCCTCAAAAGTCATCAGCGGCGTTGTGCGTGCTCGCCTGTACCATCGGTTTCGACAATTACCGCAGCGAGGCACGGATGGCCAAGTACATCGCGACGATCGTCGGGCTCGGACTCGCCGCGGCTTTCGTCTTCGTTTTCTTCCTGGGCCGCACCGAGACCAGGCATTTGAGCGAGGTCGCGCCGCGGGTCGGCATGAGCTATGACGAGTTGATGGCGATGGGCCCACGCGTGGCCGCGAAGTCGGGCGCCACGCTGGGCACCTCGCGACACGTGGTCTACCTCCTGGCATGCAGCGGCTTGTCGAGCAAAACGGCTCTCGAAAGCCAGGCTTATGAGGCGACTCGTCTCGCCAAGCAGCGTCGATTGAGCGACCGCGAAGCGGTGGTTGCGGTGCTGGCCTCAGCGAACAGCAGCGCTACCGTTGGCGCCTTGAAGGGCTGCTGAGCGCAGTCGCGCGCCGCACGCTGCTCAGCCCAGACAAGTTCGGTTTTTGCCGGCACGTTTGGCGTCGTACAGCGCCTGATCGGCGCGCTCTAGCGCGTCTTCGATCCGCTCACCGGGTCGGTAGGCGGTAACTCCGGCCGAGAAGGTCACGAACACCTGCTTTTGCTCGTGCATGAACAGGCCGCCTGTCAGCGACCGCTGCAGGCGTGTAAGGATCAGCTGGGCCTCGATGGCCGGTGTGGCGGGCAGCAGCACGACGAACTCTTCGCCGCCATAGCGGGCCACGTGGTCGGTTGGCCGCAAGGTGCTGCTCACCCGCGCGGCCAGCGACTTGAGGGCCTCGTCGCCTGCCCCGTGACCGAGGTCGTCGTTGAGGCGTTTGAAGTTGTCGATGTCGAGCAATCCGACAGCCAGGCCGGCCGGCTCGCGCTCGAGCCGCGCACGCTCGACCTCGAACGCCTGCAACAGCCCGCGCCGGTTGGAAATCTGGGTGAGCTGATCGGTCGAAACCTCACTGGAGAGGCGTTGCATCTCGGACTCGAGTTCGCTGACTCGCTGCGTTAGACCCTGCGCCTTGCCGTGCTCGTCACGAAGACGCGCTTGCGTCTGCTGCACCAGTGCATGCACGCTGCGGCTTTCTTCGACCATCTCACGCACCGCGCCGGCCAGGCTTTCGAGCGAGTCCGCGTTCTCGATCACGTCGGCATAGCGACCCACGCTGTCGTGGAACTGCCCGGTTTGCGAACCGAGTTCGCCGAGTTCGCCGAGCATCTGGTTGATCAGGCCTTTCAGTGCCTCACGTGCCTGTTCGCGCTCGTCACGCAAGCGCCCTTGGCGTACTCGGGTGTCACGCAACAATTCGCTGACCGCGCGAATGCCGCGCACCGTCAACCCCTCTTCGATTCGCAGCTGCATAGCCTCACATTGGCCGCGAGCCCAGCTGTCGTTTTCGGCCAGCGCAGTGAGGCTTTCTGTCAGCTCGGCGCACAGCTTATTCAACTGCTCGACCAAGTACTGGCGTTGCGAGAGCACCGGTGCAGCCACGCGGCATGCCGCCTCAAGCTCGTCGATCGCCGCAGGCGAGACGCCTTCACGGGCAATGCGAGCGACCCCCGCCGCGAGCTGGGCGGCAATCGGGTGGGGGGCATCGGCCTGCGGCGGCAACGCTTGCTGCACGGTGGCCACCAGCGCCTCGATCGCCCGAGGCCAACCGCGCTCGACGGTCGGCTGCGAATCGAGCGCCGCGGCAACCGTGTTGGTGGGCTCGTGCAGCGGCGTGAGGTTGTCGCCGGCCAGGGTCGACTCGGCCTCACTGGGGCCGCCATCCCAGCTCGAGACGAGCTGACCGAGCCGATGCTGCAGTCGTTTCGCGTCACTTCGGCTGCCGGCCAGTACGCGCTTCAGACTGTCTTTCTTGCGCGCCGGCGTCCAGCCGCGGCTGACGCGCTCGATGCCGGCGACGATGCGCTCGATCAGCGCCGCGATGGCGGGTCCATCGTCGGCAGGTGCGATGGTGGCAGGCGGTTCACCGCCTTCCTGGCGCCATGCACGAGCGTAGTTCTCGGGGGTGGGCTCGAGCTTGTCGACGGCCAGACGCCGCAATGCCGCCTTGGCGCGTTGTGCGGTGTCGACAGCACTTGTGCTCAAGGTCGCAGGGCGGGTCGTTTCCATTGGTTGGGCCTATATGCAGGTGCCGACGTGCTCAACCGCCGGGCTTTGCGCGCGGGTCGCGGCCGTCGGCCATGCGCAGCACTTCGGTGTCGCCGGCCTTGCCGATCCACGGCGCCTTGCGCGGCAGGATGGTCTGCTCGAGCCACTTCTCGATGTCTTCGGGCGGTTGCGGGCGGCTGAACAAAAAGCCCTGCATCACGCCGCATCCGAGGCGGTGCAGCACCTCCATCTGGCGCAGGTTCTCGACGCCCTCGGCGATCACGCGCAGGCCGAGCGAGCGCGCCAGCGCAATGATTGCCGTGACCACCGCCGAGCTCTGCGGTGTCATGCCCAAATCACGCACGAAACTGCGGTCGATCTTGAGTTCGCTGATCGGCAATGTGGTCAGGTAGGCCAGTGACGAATAGCCGGTGCCGAAGTCGTCGATCGAGATCTCGACACCGATCTCGTTGAGCCGGTGCAGCGACGGAATCACGTTCTGCAAGTCCTTCATCAGCCCGGTCTCGGTAATCTCGAGCTCGATCGCGTGGTGCGGCACGCCGTAGGTCGTGACCGCGTTGTGGATGTACTCGACCAGATCGGTGCGTTCGAACAGCCGGTTCGGCAAATTGACCGCAATCGAGTCGGTGAAACCGAACGAGTCTTGCCAAAGCCGCGCCTGCCGCGCGGCCTCGCGGATCGCCCATTCGCTGAGGGGCACGATCAGCCCGGTCTCTTCAGCCATCGGAATGAATTCGCCCGGCGGCACCAGCACGCCGTTGCGGCGCCAACGCATGAGCGCCTCGACACCGACCATCTTGGCGCCGCGCACGTCGACCTTGGGTTGGTAGTGCAGCACCAGTTCGTTGCGTTCGATCGCCTTGTGGAGCGCGCTTTCGAGTTCGAGCTTCTCGCGCCCCTGCCCGGCAAGCGTGGGCCGGTAAAGCGCGGCCGAGTTGCGCCCGGTCGACTTGATCGAGTACATCGCCACGTCGGAATTGCGCATCAGGTCGGCGACCGAGAGGCCGTCGCGCGGATAGATCGCGATGCCGACGCTGGCGGTCACGAAACACTCCTGGCCGCCGACGAATATCGGCTCGCGCATCAGCTCGAGGATGCGCCCCGCCACGCGCTCGGCATCGCGCTCGTCGACAACCTCGGGCAGCAGCGCCACGAACTCGTCGCCGCCCAGCCGGCCCACCGCTTCTAGCGAACGGTGCGAGCGCGAACCGAGGGTGTCTATCGAGCTGTCGGTGACCTGATCGGAGTGGCGTACCGCCGAGCGCAGCCGGCGCGCCACTTCCATCAGCAACTCGTCACCGGCGCCGTGACCGAGCGTGTCGTTGATGATCTTGAAGCGGTCGAGGTCGATCAGCAGCAGTGCGACCTGATGGCCCAGGCGCCGGCCGTGTTCCAGCGCGCGCTCGGCGCGCCAGATCAGCTGGCGCCGGTTGGGCAGGCCGGTGAGAACGTCGAAATTGGCAAGGTGGCGAATCTTGTCTTCGGCCATGCGGCGGTCGGTCACGTCTTGAACGATGCCGCTGTAGCCGATCAGGTTGCCATGCTCGTTGAACTCGGGCTCGGCCTCGACGTGCACGATGCGCGCACGCCCGTCACGCAGCGTGGCGGGGATGTCGGTCGCGAGCACGGTGCAGTGCTTCATGACTTCGTGCAGCACTTGCAGCAACCCGCCGCGGTCGTCATCGGACAACATGCGCAGCAGCGGTCGAAACGCCAGGCCCTCCTGCGGGCCGAGGCCGAACACGCGCAGCCCTTCGACCGAGAAAATCGGGCCGCCGTGGCCCCGCCTCCAGTCGAAGCTGCCCATGCGCGCCAGATCTTGGGCGCGTGCGAGGCGCGACTTGCTGCGCTCGAGTTCAGCCCGTGTGCGCGAGGCGCGCAGCAAGTAGCGCAAACGGCCGGCCAGCAGGCTCCATTGGGTCGACTTGACGAAGAAGTCGGTGGCGCCGGCCTCGTAGGCCCGGG
>JAYUWC010000129.1:0-18253 GCA_043753755.1 Rhizobacter sp. | reverse complement strand
GGGTTCGGTGGTCGACCTGCGCGATCACTTCGTGCGCGCGCTCGAACACGCCGGCGACGCCAACGTGCGCGTGCAAGAAGTTCAGGGCCGAGGCTCGCCGCAGCGGGCGCAAATCGTCAGCGGCCAGCGCGGCGCCGACATCGTGCAGGTGGTGGTCTTCGACAGCCACGGCACTGCGGCCGTCATCAACCGGGGGCAATCGCTGTGAAGTCTTCACGACCGAATTCGCAGGGCGGGCAGGCTGCGGTCGAGTACGGCGTCGTGCTGGCGCTCACCACGATCGCACTGATCGTCGCGGCGGTCGATCCTTCGGTGATCGACCAACTGCTCGATGCGCTGCAGAAATTTTTCAAAGCATTTTCGTGGGCCATTTCGGTGACCCCGCAACTCGGACTCTGACCATCATGGCCAACATCGCCTCCAAATTGAAAAGCCCGTGGGTGCTGCTGCTCGGCGCCACGCTGCTCGCCGCTGCCGTGGCCTACGTGGCCTATCTGTACCTGGTGCAGCGCGAGGCCCGCATGAAAGACGACATGGCCCGCCGTGTCGCCAGCCAGCAGGGGCCTCGGGCCTCGGTGGTGGTGCCGCGCGCCGATGTGCCGGTCGGCACCGCGGTGGAGCTCAACGTGTTCGTCTCGCGCGACATCGACGCCGACCTGGTCTATGCCGACACGGTGACGGTGAAAGAATTCGACGCCGTTCGCGGCCAGAAGTTGGCGCGGGGCGTGATGAAGGGCCGGCCGCTGCGCTTGTCCGACCTGCAGGCGCCGGAGGTGAAAGACGTTGCGGGCATCTTGCCGCCGGGCACACGTGCCGTGACCATCGAGATCGACGACGTGAACTCGATCGCGCAGACCCTGCGAGCCGGCCACCGTGTCGACGTGTTTCTGGTCTCCAAGGTCGAGCCGATCAAAGGAGTCGAGATGCCCGAGGCCGCGCGTCAGCAGGTATCGCTCTTCATGCAGAACCTGAAAGTGATCGCAGCCGGCAAGGAGTTTCAAAGCGTCGACCCGGCGCAGCAACAACGCACCGACAAGATGGTGCGGCCCGGCGAAATGCGCCGCCAGGGCGACAACTTCGACAGCGTCACCGTGCTGGTCACGCCGACCGAAGCGCAGCGGCTGTTGCTCGGCAGCAAGATCGGCACCTACCGGGTCGCGCTCCGCGGCAAGGCCGACGAGGCGGCGATCCGGGTCGCGCCCTTGATGGCGGGCGACGTGATGCCGGGCCGGTCGGCGCGCGAGACCGGCGTCGAGTACATCGTCGGCGGCCGGCAGGGCGGCGTGCCGCCGGCGCTCACGCCGACCCTGGTGCCCACCGTGCTGGCTGCCGGGCCGCGCGCGCCGGTCGCATCGGGTGGCGAGCCCGATGCCGCGGCCAGTCGCGATGCGATGGTCAAAGCACTGCGCGAAGCCGGCACACCGCAGCGACGCATCGGCGCTGCTGTCGACAAAGCCGGCGAATGAGCCTACCGCCCGCACCGATCCGACATCGAATTCGACCCGAGGAACTCACCGTGAACGTCACCGCATTTCAATCCGTCAAGCGCTTGCTCTTTGGCGCCTCGCTCGCCGCCGCGGCCTCGTTCGCGCTGGCCCAACAACCACTCGCGCCGCTCGGCCAGTTGCCAACCGAAGAACTGAACCTCACCGTGGGCGGCATTCGCGTGTTGCCGATCCAGGGCAAGATCAAACGCATCGCGATGGGCAACGGCACGTATGCCAGCGCGACGACGATCGACAACAGCATCATGCTGATCGGCGAGGCCCCGGGTACCACCTCGATGATGGTCTGGAGCGACAAGCAGGTCAGCGCCTATCGCCTGCGGGTGGCGACTGCCGGTGCGGCTGAGTCACGTCAATTTCTCGACAAGATCATCAGCGACAACGCGCCCCGACTCGAGCTGCGGGAGTTCGAGTCGCGGCTGGTGGTCTCGGGCTCGGCCAGCAAAGCCACGCTCGAGCAGCTCACAGGGGTGCAGAAGTTCGTGCCCAGCCTCGTGCTCAATGTGCGCGAAGACCGCGAAAACACGCGCTCGGTGCTGTTCAGGCTGCACTTCGTCGAGGTCAACAAATCGCTGCTCGAAAGTTTGGGCATTCAATGGTCGCGCGACGCCGCAGGCCCGACCTTCGGCGCCCAGGGTGTGGCGGTGCGCGACGGCATCTACCGCAACATCCCGCCCGCCAAAGACGGGCAGAACCTGCTCGACCCCAATCCGGCGTTCGTCTCGGCGGCGGGGCGCACCAGCGGCGTCTTCTTCGGCCTCGCGACGACGATCGCCTCGCGGCTCAAGTTCGGCACCTCCGATGGCGACACCCGCATCCTGGCGTCGCCCGAGCTCACTGCCATCAGCGGCGGCAAAGCGCGGCTGCAGGTCGGCGGCGAGGTGCCGATCCCGATGGCCGGTGCCTTCGGTGCGACCACGGTCGAGTTCAAACCCTACGGGATCATCTTCAACATCGAGCCGGTGATCGGGCCGAACGACACGATCACCGCCAAGGTGTCGACCGAGCTGTCGCAGATCGACCCGACGCTCACGGTGCAGGGCATCCCGGGTTTCCTGACCCGCATGACCTCGACCGAGATCAGCGTCAGGCCGGGCGAAATGGTGGCGCTCTCGGGCCTTATCAACAGCGAGCTGTCGAACGCGATCGACAAGGTGCCGGGCCTCGGCAATGTGCCGGTGCTGGGGCGGCTGTTTCGCTCCGACGACTTTCGCAACAAGCGCACCGACCTGGTCGTGCTCCTCGAGCCCGAGATCGTGACGGCAGGCGACGGCATGGCCGAGCGGCTGAGAAGCCGCGGCGCTGAAAACGTGCGTGAGTTCGAGGTCAAGGCACTCGAAGCACCGCAGCCCGGGCAACCTGTGCCGGCGCGCGGCCCGGCGCGCAACCCGACGGTCGACGCCGCCACCGGGCGCTGAGCGCCGAGGCCGTATTTCGTCCAACTTCGATCGACAGCTTAAAACGACAAAAAAGGCACACCCCATGTATCGCGTGCAAGTGTTCAAAGGCGACGCGCCGGTCGGCGATGCCATCAGCGGCCAGGAGTCGTGCTTTCTAGGCAAAGAGAGCGGCGCATTGGTCGAGTTGCGTGGTTGGCGCATCGGCCGCAAGCAAGTGCAGTTCCAGCTGCGGAACGGCGCGTTGTTCGTCAAAGACGGCGGCGGTCTGGCTGCGCTCAAGGTCAACGGCAAACCGATCAGCGAACACGGCCCGCTGACCAGCACCGACACGGTCGAACTCGGCGAGTACCGCATCCGCATCAACCTGACCGAGCGACCGAAGCTGCGTGCCGATGCCGCAACCTTGCGGCCCGCTGCCGCCGCCGAAGTGCTGACCTTGCCCAATGCTGCAAACGCCGCCAACGCCGCCAACGCCGCCAACCCAAGCCACACCGCGGCGCCGCCGCGTGCGCAGCCGCGCCCGGTGAACCCGATCGAAACCCAGCAGGGCCTCGAGCTGCGCGCGCTGCTCCACCGCCGCCTGATCGAAGCGATGGACCTGCGCCGCGTCAACGTCTCGCGCATGGGCGACAACGAGTTGCGCAACACGGTTGGCAAACTGATCGACGAGCTGCTCGAGACCGACCCGACCTTCGAGCCGCTCGCCGGCCACAAGGCCGCGCTGCGCAAGGTGGTTCTCGACGAAGTGGTCGGGCTGGGCCCGCTCGAGGCGCTGATCGAAGACGACACCGTGACCGAGATCATGGTGAACCGTTTCAGTGAAATTTTCGTCGAGCGTGACGGCCAGCTGACGCGCTCGGAGATTTCGTTTTCGAACGATGCGGCCGTGGTGGCGGCGATCGAGCGCATCGTCTCGCCGCTCGGCCGGCGCATCGACGAAGCCTCGCCGATGGTCGACGCGCGGCTCAAAGACGGCTCACGTGTCAACGCGGTGATCCCGCCGCTGGCGATCAAGGGGCCCAGCCTCACGATCAGAAAATTCGCCAAGACCAAGCTCACCGGCGAAGACCTGGTGCGCTACGGTTCGTGCAGCGCCGAGATGCTCGAGTTCATGCGGGTGGCGGTCGAGCGGCGCGCCAACATCGTCATCAGCGGCGGCACCGGCTCGGGCAAGACGACGCTGCTCAACGTGCTCTCGTCGTACATCCCCGAAGACGAACGCATCGTCACGGTCGAAGACGCGGCCGAGCTGCAACTGACCCAGCCGAATCTGGTTTCGCTCGAGGCACGGCCCGCCAACATCGAAGGGCGGGGCGCGGTGCAGATTCGCGACCTGGTCAAGAACTGCCTGCGGATGCGACCCGACCGAATCGTTGTCGGCGAGTGCCGTGGCGGCGAGGCGCTCGACATGCTGCAGGCCATGAACACCGGCCACGACGGCTCGCTGACCACCGCCCACGCCAACGCCCCGCGCGACTGCCTCTCGCGCCTCGAGGTGATGACGTTGATGAGCGGGCTCGATATTCCGGTGCAGGCGATTCGCGAGCAGATCGCGTCGGCCGTCGACATCATCGTGCAGCAGACCCGCTTCTCGTGCGGCACCCGGCGCATAACCTACATCACCGAGGTCACCGGCATCGAGCGCGACACGATCCAGATGCAAGACATCTTCGTGTTTCGCCAGAACGGCTTCGACGCTAAGGGCCGCATCAAGGGCGAGACCGTGCCCACCGGGCACATCCCCGAGTTCTACGAAGACCTGATCAGCCGCGGCATCGCCTGCGACACCGGCATCTTCAGCCGCGAGCGCTTCGCCGAGCGGCAAGCCATGAAAGCGAGGGCCTGATGGACACGCTGATCGTCGTTATCGGGGTGGTGTTCGCGGGCAGCCTGCTGCTCGCCTGGGGTGTGCTCAAGTACGGCGGGCGCTGGTTCAACTCGCGCCAGAACAAGCAAGCCAGCATGGCCAGCGATGCGCTGCAGGGCATGTTCATCTTTACCGATGCGCAGAAGTTGCAGAGCATCTCGTTGGGCGCCTTGATCTTGTTGCCGGTGGTGGCGTGGGCGATCACCGGCAGCGTGGTGGTGGTCGGGTGCTTCGTGGTCGCCGCGTTCGTGGCGCCGCGCTGGCTGGTCAAGCACATGCAGCAGCGCCGGCTCGACCAATTCGAGCAGCAGTTGCCCGACGGCCTCTTGATGATCACCGGGGCCCTGCGCGCTGGTGCGAGCCTGCCGATGGCGCTCGAGGCCGTGGCGACCGAAGCCAGGCCACCGATGGCCCAGGAGTTCGAGTTGCTGCTGCGCGAACTGCGGCTCGGTGTCGACTTCAGCGTGGCGCTGCGCAACCTCGAGCAGCGTGTGCCGGTCGGTGACCTCGCGATGGTCACGGCCGGCATGGCCCTCTCGCGCGAGGTCGGTGCCAACCTGGCCGAAACGCTCGACTCGATCGCCAAGACCATTCGCGCCAAGCTGCAGATGGAGGGCAAGATCAAAAGCCTCACCGCACAGGGAAAGATGCAGGGCCTGGTGATGGCCTGCCTGCCCGGCTTCTTGATCGGCGTGCTCAAGTTCATGGAGCCCGAGGCGATGGAGCCGATGTTCACCACTTGGTACGGCTGGGCCACTGTGGCGGTGATCGTGGTCGCCGACTTGATCGGCTACTTTTTCATTCGCAAGATCGTTGCGATCGATGTTTGAGCGTTGCGCTCCAACTCAGATCCGACTTCTTTCCGAGTTTGCGCTCAACACATAGAGAGATTCTCAGCGATGGACCAGATCCTCATAGCCCTGGCGGTCGGCATCGGCTTCATGCTGTTCGCGGCGGCCGTGGTCTACAGTTCGAACCGCTTGAAGTCGGAGGTGCCCGACGAAGACCGCGAGTTTCTCGACCCGCTGCCCAAGCTGCTGCGCCTGATGTGGCCGCTGGTGCGATTTGTCGACTACCACCTGTGCCAGCGCATCCCCGACCGCTGGATGGCCGGGCCGGCCGAGGCGCTGCGTTTGTCGGGCCTGCTCTACCTGATGGGCCCGCGCCAGTTCATCGCACTGTGCATGGTCAGCATGTCGTGCTTCATGGGCGTGGCGGCGCTGGTGCTTCACCTTGCCGACATGCTGAACTGGATGTACGTCGCCGGCATTGCCGTACTCGGCTACATCTACCCACGCATCTGGCTAAAAGACTCGCTGAAAAAGCGGCAAAGGCTGATCGTGCGCGCGCTGCCGGTTTATCTGGACTTTCTGACCATGGGCGTCGAGGCCGGCCTGAACATGGCCGGGGCGATCACCCAGGCGGTGACCAAGGGGCCGGTCGGCCCGCTGAAAAACGAGTTCGCGTTGGTGTTGCGCGACCTGCGCTCGGGCCTGACCCGTGCCGAGGCGCTGCGCCGGATGGAAGAGCGCATCCGCGTGCCGCAGGTCAGCAGCTTCGTCAGCGCGGTGGTACAGGCCGAGCGGCTGGGTGCGAGCCTGGGCTCGACCTTTCGTTTTCAGGCTGAGCAGCGGCGCGTCGAGCGTTTTCAAATCGCCGAGAAGTTGGCGATGGAAGCGCCGGTGAAGTTGATATTTCCGTTGGTCGTTTTTATTTTCCCGATCACGTTTTTGGTGCTGATGTTTCCGATCGCGGTCAAGTTCATGCAGTCGGGGGTGACGTTTTGAAATCGCAAGCCGTCAACCTGTTGACGCCCCAGGCGGGCGGCCGAAGCCACCTGCGCGTGTGGGCGGCACAGACCGCCGCCGAGCGCATGCGCGGACTGCTGGCGCGCCCGCCGCTGGCGCCCTTCGAGGCTTTGTTGTTGCGCCCGTGCCGGCTGGTGCACACCTTCGGCATGGCCTACCCGATCGATCTGGTGTTCATCGACCGCGCCGGTGTCGTGCGGCGCATCGACACGGCCGTGCCGCGCTCGCGCGTGCGAGGCTGCGTGCGCGCGTGGCAGACGCTCGAGCTGGCCGCAGGCGGTGCGCAGCGCCATGGCCTTTGTGTGAACGATGTCTTGCCGGCATTGCGCAAATCGAAGAAAGAGGCGTTTTCATGAATCGCTGTTCATCCCAACGCGGTCAGTCGATGGTGGAGTTTTTGGTGATCTACCCGGCGCTGATCTTTCTTTTGTTCGGCGTGATCCAGTGGAGCCTGATCTATCAAGCCCGCTCGGCGCTGAACCATGCCGCGTTGCTTGCCGCGCGCTCGGGCGCCGTTCACAACGGCGACCGCAGCGCGATGAAAACAGCGTTGGCGGCCGGCCTCACGCCGCTGTTCGCGAGCGAGCCCAGCGAGGCCGGCTACCTCGCGGCGCGCACCCAGGCGTTCACCGAAATCAATGTCGCCAACCTGGCCGGCTTCTCGATCATCAACCCGACCGACGCGGCCTTCAGCGATTTCGGCCAACCTCGTCTCGACGGCAAGGGCGGCGCCGCCGACCGCGAGATCCCGAACGACACGCTCACCTACCGCAGTACCGCGGCCGGCGCGGCGTCGGGCGTATCGGTGCAAGACGCCAACTTGCTGCACCTGCGCGTCAGCTACTGCTACCGCCTGATCGTGCCGGTGGTGGGCCGGATGATCCATGCCGTGAGCAACACGCTCACGCCGTTCGATCATCCGCTGCAAGCCCAGGGCATGAGCGACCCGTTCGGCATCGGCAGCGGCGGTCTGCCGGTCGATTCCTGCACCCGGCCCTTCGTCAAGGGCCCGCGCATCCGCATTCAAAGCGAAGCGGTGGTGCGCATGCAAAGCCCGTTCTACAGGAGCAATCTGTGAAGCCCACCTTGCCCACCATCGTGGCCGCCTCGGCCGCTGCCTTGTCGTTGTTTTGGTGCTGCGACGGCACGCAGGCGCAGAGCCTGGAAGCCTCGCGCTATGTCAACGCCCAGGGCGTCGAGATGCTGGTCAGCCGCAACTCGGCGCCGCCGGTCCAGGCAGCACCCGACACCGCCAGAGATGCGGCCAGAGATGCGGCCAGAGATGCCGTAAAAGATGCGGCCCCTTCGACGGCGGCGGCTGCCGCCAGCAAGGCAACTAAGGCCTCGTCCGGCAACGCGTTCGTGCCGGTTGCACTGCGCGAGACTTACCGCGTGAGCGGCCAGCAGCAGAGTGCGCGTGACGAAGACCGCCAGCGCATCCTGGTGCAAGAGCTGATGACCGAAGAGCAGCAGCTCGAACTCAAGCGCCGCCTGTTGCGCAGCCCGCGCGCGCAGGCCGACCTGACCGCTGACGAGCAGCGCCGCATCACCGAGGCCATCCAGCGCCACGAATCCAACATCCGGTCGCTGCAGCGTGAAATGACGCCCGCGCGTTCAAGCGTAGCCAACCGGTAATTCAGTGACCGAGCGACAAAGCACCGGCAAGCCCGATCGCCGCCTCGCTGGCCCTCAACCCGCCAGCCTGAACAGCAGCGGCACCACGAGCGAGGCCAGCAGCAGCTGCAAGCCGAGCGCGATACCGGCATAGGCACCGGCATCGGCGTCGACCTGCAAGGCCCGCGCGGCGCCTATCCCGTGCGAGACCGTGCCGAGCGCGAAGCCGCGTACCGCCCAGGCACGCACGCCGAGCGCATTGAAGATGAACCGGCCCGATACCGCGCCGACCAATCCGGTAAGCACCGCAAACACCGCGGCGAGGGCCGGCACGCCGCCGATGCGCTCGGCAATGCCCATCGCCACCGGTGCGGTGACCGACTTGACCGCGAGTGACCGCACGATGTCGCCCGGCAAGCCGAAGGCGAGCGCCAAAGCCACGGCCGTGCCGCCCGCCACCGCGCCGCCGACCAATGCTGCGACCGTCAACGCGACACCGCGCCGCCGCATCTCGGCACGGCGCTGCCAAAGCGGCCACCCGAGCGCGACGACCGCCGGCCCCAGCAGCACGTGCACGAACTGAGCCCCGGCAAAGTAGGTCGGGTAGGGCGTGCGTGTGGCCAGCAGCAAGGCGCCGAGAAACACCACCGACCACAACACCGGGTTGGCCCAAGGCGCACGCTCGAGCCGGTCAGAGAAAGCGCTCGCCAGCACGTAGACCACGAGCGTGGCAGTGAGGCCGAAGAGCGGGGTCGATGCGAGGTAGACCCAGAGTTGGACGAAGTCAGTCATTGCCCGCGCCCGTGGGTTCGGGTTCGGCAGGCAGCAGCCAGCGCAGGGTCAAGGCCGTGGCGGCCAGCCCGGCCCAGGTCGAGAGCAGGGTCACGGCCACCAACTGCAGGCCGTAGTCGGCCAGCAGATGCAGGTGCGTGATCACGCCCACACCCACCGGCACGAACAGCAGCGACATGTTGGCCAGCAGCAGCTCGGCACACGCAGCCGCCGGTTCGCGCACACGTTCGATGCCGAGCGCCGGCAGCAGCAACGCGAGGCCCACCACCGGGCCCGGCAGCGGCAGTTGCAAGGTGTGCACCAGACCTTCGCCCGCCGCCTGCAGCAGCAACAGCAGGGCAAGGCCACGGAGTGCGATCACGGGCGAGCTTTCATGCGGTCACGGTGGTGGCGGGGCAACCATGCGATGCATGGCAATCAAAACAAAAAATAGCGCTGCGCCAGCGGCAACTCGGTGGCCGGCTCGCAGGTCAAAAGGATGCCGTCGGCACGCACTTCATAGGTTTGCGCATCGACTTCGATGTTCGGCGTGCCGCTGTTGTGCACCATGTCTTTCTTGCCGATCGTTCGCGTGTTCTTCACGGGCTCGGTGCGGCGCTTCAGCCCCAACTGCGCCGGCACGCCGAGGTCGGCCGCGGCCTTCGAGATGAAGGTGATGCAGGTGTCGTTCATGGCCGAGCCGAACGCGCCGAACATCGGCCGGTAGTGCACCGGCTGTGGCGTCGGGATGCTGGCGTTCGGGTCCCCCATCGCGGCCGCAGCGATCATGCCGCCCTTGATGACGAGGCTCGGTTTGACGCCGAAGAAAGCCGGCTTCCAGAGCACCAGATCGGCCAGCTTGCCGGGCTCGATCGAGCCGACCAGATGCGCGATGCCCTGGGTGATGGCCGGGTTGATCGTGTACTTGGCGATATAGCGCTTCACGCGAAAGTTGTCGTTGCGCGGCGAGTCTTCAGCCAGTGCGCCGCGCTGTGCCTTCATCTTGTGCGCCGCCTGCCAGGTGCGGATGATGACCTCGCCGACACGCCCCATCGCCTGGCTGTCGGAGCTCATCATCGAGAACACGCCCAGGTCGTGCAGGATGTCTTCGGCGGCGATCGTCTCGCGGCGGATGCGGCTCTCGGCAAACGCCAGGTCTTCGGCGATGCCCGCATCAAGGTGGTGGCACACCATCAGCATGTCGAGGTGTTCGTCGATCGTGTTGACGGTGTAGGGCATCGTCGGGTTGGTCGACGAGGGCAACACATTGGGCAAGCCGGCGCACTTGATGATGTCGGGCGCGTGGCCGCCACCGGCGCCCTCGGTGTGAAAGGTGGCGATCGTGCGGCCCTTGAACGCGCTGATCGTGTCTTCGACGAAACCCGATTCGTTCAGCGTGTCGGTGTGGATGGTCACTTGCACATCGTGCGCGTCGGCCACGCTCAGGCAGTTGTCGATCGCCGCCGGTGTCGTGCCCCAGTCTTCATGCAGCTTGAGCCCGTAAGCGCCGGCCTCGACCTGCTCTTCGAGCGCGCGCGGCAGCGAGGCGTTGCCTTTGCCTTGAAACCCGAGGTTCATCGGGAACGACTCGGCCGCCTTCAGCATCGCGTGGATGTGCCACGGCCCCGGCGTGCAGGTGGTGGCCAGGGTGCCGGTCGCGGGGCCGGTGCCGCCGCCCAACATCGTGGTCACGCCGCTCATCAGCGCCTCTTCGATCTGCTGTGGGCAGATGAAGTGGATGTGGCTGTCGACGCCGCCGGCGGTGACGATCGCGCCTTCACCCGCGATGATCTCGGTGCCCGGGCCGATGACGATGTCGACACCGGGTTGCACGTCGGGGTTGCCGGCCTTGCCGATGGTTTGGATCAGGCCGCCCTTGATGCCGATGTCGGCCTTGACGATGCCCCAGTGGTCGACGATCAGCGCGTTCGTGATGACGGTGTCGGCCACCTCGGCGGCGAGCCGCTGGCTTTGCCCCATGCCGTCTCGAATCGTCTTGCCACCGCCGAACTTCACTTCTTCGCCGTAGCCGCCGGCTTGCAGCGTGAAGTCTTTTTCGACTTCGACGATGAGGCCGGTGTCGGCGAGCCGCACGCGGTCGCCGGTGGTCGGGCCGAACATTTCGGCGTAGGCGCGGCGGGTGATGGTTGCCATGTCATTTGTCCCGGGTGCGAATGTCGGCGCGCGTCGAGGATGCCGGGCGACCGGCTCCGCTCGTGTCCCCCGGGCCGGGCTTTGCCCGACCCTCCTCCTTAACCTCACTGCGCCGGACACCCAACATCCTCGACCTGCAACGACTTGCACGTCGCCGACATTCGAACGACCACGGTGTTGCCTGAGCGTTGCGGCGGGGCGTTGTGCGGAGTGAGGTAAGGGAGGAGGCCAGGCGCAGCCTGGACGGGGGACACGAACGGAGCACAGCGCCCCGTTGCAGCGCTCTCACGCCCATGCCTGTGCGAACGCTTTCGATCACGTCACAAAACAGCAAGTCGCGATTCATCTCAAAGCGCCCCCTGCACCAAACCGCGAAACCCGAACACCTTGCGCTCGCCCGAATAGTCGACCAACTCGACCGTGCGCTGCTGCCCCGGCTCGAAGCGCACGGCGGTGCCCGAGGCGATGTTCAAACGCATGCCGCGCGCCGCGGTGCGGTCGAAACGCAGTGCTGCATTGGTCTCGGCGAAGTGGTAGTGCGAGCCGACCTGAATCGGCCGGTCGCCGGTGTTCTCGACCACCGTGGTCAGCGTGCGCCGGCCCGGGTTGAGTTCATGGTCGGGGCCGTCGGTGAAAAGTTCGCCAGGAATCATCGGTCGGTGCCTCAAGCGATCGGTTGGTGCACGGTGACCAGTTTGGTGCCGTCGGGAAAGGTCGCTTCCATCTGGATCTCGGGGATCAGCTCGGCAACGCCTTCCATCACGTCGGCGCGGGTCAGCCAGGTCTTGCCTTCGCTCATCAGCGCGGCGACGCTCTTGCCGTCGCGCGCGCCTTCCATGATGGCGGCGCTGATCAGTGCAACGGCCTCGGGGTAGTTGAGCTTCAGGCCGCGGGCCCTGCGGCGCTCGGCCAGCAGCGCTGCGGTAAAGATCAGCAGCTTGTCTTTCTCGCGCGGGGTCAGTTCCATGGGTCGGGAAGATAGCAGGATGCATACCGCATCAAGCCTTGGCCGTTTCCGTTGCCGTTGCCGTTGCCATGGCGCCCTGGGCCGAGGCACGTCGGCCCAGGGCTTCGCGGGCAGCGCGTGGCTCGCAGAACCCTCTCGCTTCAAAGCGCCTTCAAGAAGGCCACCAGATCGTCGTGCTCCTGGTCGGTGAGGCCGATGCCGAAGCGGGTGTCGTAGAACTCGACCGCCGCGTCGAGGTCTTTCGCCGAACCGTTGTGAAAGTAGGGCGCGCGGGCCGCGAGGGCGCGCAGCACCGGGCCCTTGAACTTGCCGATGTCCTGCCACTGGCCGGTGATGAGCGCGCGGCCCGGGTCGGTGGTCTGGATCTGCTCGCCCGTGGTTTTGTGGCGCAGTGTGTAGAGCGGCATGTCGGGTGTGCGCCGCGAGGCGTCGGCGAGGCCGATGTCGAGCGGCAACGGCACCGAGTGGTTGCCGGCATTCGGCGCGTTGTGACAGGTGGTGCAGGTGCCGGCGATCAAGGGTGTTTGCAGCGCGTCGTTGAGCCCCTTCACGCCGCTGATGGTGATCGGTTTGGTGTTAACCAGCGCCTCGCCGCGCGCGACCGCGCGGCGGGCCACCGCCACGCCGCGGTCGCGGTGCTCGCCGTCATCGCGATCGAGCGCGTCGGGCAGATACGACTGCCAGCCGCCGTAGAGCGTCATCGCCAGCGCAGTGAAGCTCGCATGCGTGCGGTAGTCGCCGACCAGCGTGTCGTTGATGCCGAAATAGAACGGCTGCCTGGCAAGTGCGGCCACGCCGCCGTTCCCGCCGTGAGCCGAGAGCCGGCCCGCGTGCCGGTCATGCACCTGCGCCGTGACCAGGCCGGTTTCGAAGTCGACGATCGCCGCGCGCTGCGCTGCACTGAGCGGCGCCAGCGCCTGCGCGTGTGTCTCGTTCGCGGCGTTCGACTGGTGCAGCAGGTTGAAGCCGATCGAGGCGAAGCAGGTCGTGGTGCCGAAGTTGCAGTCGGTCGAGGCGGCGTCGCGAAAGGTTTCGCGGGCGTCCTACATCACGGTGCTGAGAAAGCCGAGGTTGGTGGTCGGCAGTGGCCGGCGGAACAACGAAAGATCGTGTGCGCTAGCGTAGCCGTACGGGTCGTCGACCGCGACGAGTTCGAACTGCGCGTTCGCCGGCATCGGCTGGCCGACCCGGAGCACGCCCTTCTCGATCAACATGCTGTAGGCCGTTCGACGCGCTGCCCGTGTGCTCACGTCGGCCGTCGGCGAATTGGCGCCGTCGACCGGGCGGAAGATCGGATCGAGCCCGTGCGACTCGGCAAAGCGATGGGCGACCGCGCTCGAGGCCGCGATCACTCGCGCGCAGGCTGATGCACGACTACTTCGACGCCGGCCCGGTGCAGATCCCCGAAGCGCTGCTGCCGTGGTTGCTGATCGAGTCATCGCCCGACGCGAGTGGCCGCGAGCCGCGGTCACTGCCGGTGCAGCGCGAGGCCGACGACATGGTGCGCCAGCTTGTTTTTACGCTCCAACAGCGCACCGGCGACGGCGACCTGCTCACCGTGATGCGCGAGGTCTCCGGTACCGCCGCGGTCGACGCGATCGTGCACGCCTTCAAGCTCACGCTGCGCGAGGCCGAGGTGCTGTACTGGCTCGTCAAGGACAAGACCAACCGCGACATCGGCGACATCGGCGACATCCTCGGCTCCAGCCCGGCCACGGTGAAAAAGCACCTGGAGCGGGTCTACGTGAAGCGGGGCGCCGAAACCTGCACATCGGCGGCAGGCATCGCGATGCGCGGGTGCGGCAATCGGCGGCCGGCGGCCGGCGGCCGGCGGACGGGGGTGAGGCTGATCGCTTCAGCTGTGTCATCGGCTCAAGTCAGCCGGGCACAAGCGCGAGGTACTTCGAAATGTCCTGCTCGGCCTCTGGGTTCAGGCCACCGCAACTCAATAACCGGGGCATGCCGCATGGAACGGAAGCCCGACGAGCAATGCGACCTCGCGTTGCCGTCGCCGGCAGATCGACTCAGGCCAGCATCCTGACCTTGGCTTCGCGCGCCCACTGGCGGGTCTGTGCGGCGTTGATAAACGCAACGGCGTCGTGCGATGCGATCACACCCGCATCGGGTGTCACGCCAGCAGACTGCAACAACGCCTGGCCGCCGGCGTCGATTGCGATTGCCTTGAGGTGACCGAACGCATGGTGAACGAAGTCGATCGCCGCACCGTCTTTTGCCAATTGCGCAGCGCCATCGGGCGACAAGATCACCGCGACCGCGTCGAACATGACCGAAGGCGTGCCAGCAAGTTGGCCGTCGGCCGGCAACAAGGCCCCGCTCGAGAGCTTCGCCCCGCCGACTTTGGGCGCAACGATCTTGACGCTGGCGCCGGCAGCGAGCACCGCTTTGCGAACTACTTCGACGGCTTTGCCGTCGGAGCCATCGGCCACGAGGATGCCGACGCAGCGGCCTTGCAGCGTCGGCTTCATCTTGCCGATGATTTGCAACGCGGGCGAAGGCGGGCGGTCTTCGGGTTCCACAGCGGCCGGCGGCGCGGGCGGCAGGCTGCCGAGCCCCAAGCCATCGGCAACGCGTTGGGCCAAATCGGTGTCGATGTGCCGCAGGTGGCCCACCACCGCCTCACGCACGTGCAGGGTGTCGACCTTCGAGAGCTCGAACACCAGCGCCGAGGCCATGTGGGCCTGCTCGAACGACGTCTGGCTGCGATAGAACTGCCGCGCCTGGCTGTAGTGGTCTGCAAAGGTTTCGGCACGGATGCGCCCTTTCACGCCCGACTCTTCGGCACCGAAACTGCGAAAGCCGTGTTTCGGTGTTTCACGCGCGGTGTTGTCGCCGAGCGAACTGGGCTCATACGCGACCCGACCCTTGGGCCGCTCCATTTGCATGTGACCATCGCGCTGATGATTCGAAAACGGGCATTTCGGTGCGTTCACCGGAATTTGATGAAAGTTGGGTGAACCGAGCCGCGAAAGCTGGGTGTCGAGGTAGGAATGCAGCCGCCCTTGCAGCAGCGGGTCGTTAGAGAAATCGATGCCCGGCACCAGATGCGACGGGCAATACGCCACCTGCTCGGTCTCGGCGAAGAAGTTGTCGGGCCAGCGGTCTAGCACCATCTTTCCGATCACCTGCAATGGCACCAACTCTTCCGGAATCAGCTTGGTCGAGTCGAGGTGGTCGAACGGGAACTTTTCGGCTTCTTCCTCGGTGAACAGCTGCACCGCCAAGTCCCAGGCCGGAAAGTTGCCGGCGGTGATCGCCTCGAATAAATCGCGCCGATGAAAGTCGGGGTCGGCACCGGCAATCTTCACCGCTTCGTCCCAAACGGTGGACTGCAATCCGAGCTGCGGCCGCCAGTGAAACTTGACGAAGGTTGACTCACCAGCGTCGTTGACCAACCTGAAGCTGTGGATGCCGAAGCCCTCGATCATGCGCAACGAGCGCGGCAGCGTGCGGTCTGACATGGCCCACATGATCATGTGTAGTGATTCGGGCGTCAGCGAGATGAAATCCCAGAACGTGTCGTGCGCGCTCGCCGCCTGCGGAAAGCCGCGGTCGGGCTCCATCTTCACCGCGTGGATCAGATCGGGGAACTTGATCGCGTCCTGAATGAAAAACACCGGGATGTTGTTGCCGACCAGATCCCAATTGCCTTCGGTCGTGTAGAGCTTGACGGCAAAGCCGCGAACGTCGCGCGGCGTGTCGCTCGAGCCGGCACCGCCGGCAACTGTCGAAAAGCGCGTGAAGAGCGGCGTCTTCACGCCGACCTCGGTCAGCACCTTGGCCCGGGTGTACTTCGAAAGCGACTGCGTCAGCTCGAAGTAACCGTGAGCGGCGCTGCCGCGCGCATGAACGATCCGCTCGGGGATGCGCTCGTGGTCAAAGTGGGTGATCTTCTCGCGCAGGATGAAGTCTTCGAGCAAGGTCGGCCCGCGCGGGTTCGCTTTGAGCGAGTTTTGGTTGTCGGAAATCGGCAGGCCGTGGTTGGTGGTCAGGTTCGGGTGCGTGCCGCCGGCCGACTGGTGAATTTCGCCACCTTGAGCAGTGTTTGCCTCAGCGGAATCGCGGTTTTCTTCAGATGTTTTCATGTCGTCTTTTTGCGGGTGACTGGGGTGACGACAGAAGACTATCGAGCCGCAGGCATGGGTGCATCGGAAGTGCTCGCGTCCTCCCGTAAGACCACGACTACCCGTTTCGGCCACTAGTGAAGCGCAGCAAAGCCGGCGCAATGTCCCTGGGCACAGTCTTTGCAACTAAGCATGAGGAGCCAACTACATGACCATGCCTGTCTCGCCTTCCAGCCCGCTCGGCGCCTATAACGGTTCGAACGCAAATATCTCGACTCTCGCCGGCAACGCAGGCGAGAACAAAGGCCGCTTGGCCCAAGCCGGATCGCCAGGGAATTATGTGGTTCCGGTCGCGCCGCTTCCCCTAACGGACGCAATTAGAAATAAGCTTAGAAATTTAGGAATTACACCGCCAGTAGAACAAACAAACATTCTCGGTCCTGGGGGCAGTGCGGAGTTGAACATTACTGACTCAGGGAAGGTGCTGTCCAAGATTAATGAATTGAACAAAATATCACGCTGGACGCGTTCGCCGCAGATGACGGCGTCCTTGTACGAGCAACTCCACGGGCTGTATTCAGACCAGCTTCTTCAGGCGGGCATGTCGATCAACGCAATGACGGCAGCCAGATCGCAGTTGACTGCCCTCTACGGTGCTGGGCAAGTATCGGCGGCCGGATATCAGTTGTCGTTGGCCCGGTTGAATGTGGAGATTTCGAAGATTCGAGCCGTGGTCGACACGAGTGCCGGAGAAGTCGCGCTATTAAGCTATCAGAATGCTGGTACTTCGGTCCGCACCAGAATCAAGAGTCTCGATGTAAATCTGAAGGGTCTGTACACAAATATATCTGCGGCACAAAAGCAGATCGGTATGGAATTAAAAACTGTCGATCAATCGGTCGCGCAGTTGCGAGCAAATGGCAACAACGAGATTGCTTTATCGAATCGAAAGCTCAACGGTTCCATCAAAAAGGTGCTCGATGGCGCAAATAGAGCGATTGAAACGAATATGAGGCAAGGTTTCGCTGTACCCGATAAAAACGGGATTATTCCCGTGCCTGCGCTCATAGGCGATGTTGTGCTTACCTCTGCGCAACGAACTCAAATGGGGCAGTTCTATATTCCCCTTCGCAAACTCGATTTAAAGACGATCGAGTCTCTCAACCCGCAGGTGGTTGGCCAACCTCGTCTCAACGTCGATGGACTCGGGTCGGATGCACTTCGACAGAAAACCAAGTTAGCAGAGCTTGTCAAACAATATGGCAGCATCGAGGCAGTTGCAAAACATCTCGGATTTAAAAGCGTCAAGCAGATGGAGACCCTGCGGTCGATCGTGATAAGCAAGAACTTCGATCCGTCTAAGCTGAATGAGAAGTTCGAAACCGCCAAAAATTACAGGTCGAGCCTGGCGGGTGGAGTAGGCCGCATCAGTGCTGAGTCCCTTAAAAAACTGAAGCCCATCGATGCCACGGCACAACTCAAGATCATCGGTCACGAAATTGGTTTGAAAGTCGGCGTGCCAGAGTGGTTCAAAGCTTATGCAAAAAAAGTCAGTATTGATGTTGATACGCTTGTTGTAGAGGCTTGGGGCCAGTACTACGCCGGCAAGATTGAGGCCATGGCAGACTACTTATCACTGTCGCTAATGAATCCGCTGCAGTTAAAGAATCTCGCGTTAAAATTAGTCTCTGGGGGTACCGTCGCCACGGTGCCGAACATATGGCCGGGCACACAAGTCCGATTAGAACGGGTCGCCATCAATCTGCGGCAGATGCAACTGGCGCAGGTCACTGCCGCTACTTCGTTTCAGGCGCTGAATAATGCTGTACGATCCTACGACACCGCCATGAAAGGTGTCGGGGTATCCGTGGAGAACGCCGAGCTGGCGCTGAAAACTACGCAAAAACAGATCAACAACATCGAACGAAACTATGGTGCCGCAAAACTTAATTCTTTTGGAGAGGCCATCAGCGTCGACGGTCTCAAGGCGCTTCGACTTCAGTACCAGACAGCAAAATTAAGTTTGCAGCGAACCGAATACTCGCAGAAGATCGCTTACAGCCTTGCTGTCGACCGGTTGAAACT
>JAYUWC010000128.1:0-6057 GCA_043753755.1 Rhizobacter sp. | reverse complement strand
GCAACATCTTGGGCTCGCTGTATGCCTCGCTGATTCTTGGCGTGTGCGACGCGGCCGGCAAGTACTACATGCCGCAGGTCGGCGCCTTCGTGATCTATGCGGTGATGGTCGCGACACTCATTCTTCGGCCTCACGGTTTGTTCGGTCGGGCGGCGGCGAAATGAGCGCCGTGCTGCCTTCGGTGACCAGCCCAGCGGCCTTGGCGTTCGATACCGGCACGCTGCGCACGCAAGCGCGGTGGCGCACGGGCGAGTTCGCGTTCTGGCTGCTGCCAGTGGCCGCCTACTTCGTGTTTCCGAGCGACCTGGCACTTTTGTCGCAAATCGCCATCACGGCTCTGTTTGCGATCTCACTCGATTTGATCCTGGGTTATGCGGGCATCGTCTCGTTGGGCCATGCGGCGTTCTTCGGCCTTGGCGCGTATGGCGCGGGCATGCTCACGCGCAACGGCTTCGGGGATCCGTTACTCGGCTTGATTGCAGCCGGCGGCCTCGCGGCAGCGGTCGGCTTCGTCACCGCCTTTCTGGTGTTGCGGGGTACCGATCTCACCCGCCTGATGGTCACGCTGGGCGTGGCGTCGATGCTCTTCGAGGCGGCCAACAAGGCGACCCGGTTCACCGGCGGGCTCGACGGCTTGCAAGGCATCGCGATGACACCGCTGCTCGGCCGCTTCGGCTTCGACATGCTGGGCAAGACCGGCTACATCTACTGCGTGGTCGTGCTGTTCGTGCTGTTCTGGGTCGCGCGTCGCCTCGTGCATTCGCCGTTCGGCTTGTCGCTGCACGGCATACGCCTCAACCCGTCGCGCATGCCGGCGCTCGGTACGCCTGTCAATGCGCGTCTGGTGGCCGTCTATACGCTGGGCGCGGCGTATGCGGGCATCGCTGGCGGTTTGTTGACGCAGACCACCCAGTTCGTCTCGACCGACGTGCTGGGCTTTTCGCGCTCCGCCGAGTTGCTGTTGATGGTGGTGCTCGGCGGCACCGGCAGCCTGTATGGCGCGATGCTTGGCGCGATCGTCTTCATGACAGTGCATCACGTGTTCTCGGGCATGAACCCGCAGTACTGGCAGTTTTGGCTTGGGCTGATGCTGATCGCGGTGGTGCTGTTCGCGCGCGACGGTCTGATGGGCGCCCTGCGCCGTTTGGGTGCGCGGCTGCCTGCCCTTGGGGCGGCTCGGCGGGAGGCCTGATGAGATGACCGCCCCTATGTCGCTTCGCTCCTACCCCCAGGGGGTCCAGGGCGGCCCGGCGGGAGGCCTGACGTGACACTCGCGCTGCAGACCCGAAACCTGTGCAAAAAATTCGGCGGCTTCGTCGCGATGAGTGACGTGACGCTCGAGGTGCAAACGGGCGCGCGCCATGCGCTGATCGGCCCGAACGGCGCTGGCAAGACAACGCTGATCGACCTGCTCACCGGTTTTCTCGAGCCGACCTCGGGCACGGTGCTGCTGGGCGGCAAAGACGTGACTCGCCTCGCCCCGCATCAGCGCGTCAAGTCGGGTCTGGCGCGCACCTTTCAGATCAACCGGCTGTTCAACGACCTCACGGTGCTCGAGTCAGTGACGCTTGCGGTGTGCGAGCAGCGCGGCATCGGCGCGAAGTTTTGGCGGCCGGTCGGCGCGCACAGCGAGGCGATCGACGAGGCTGCCGCGCTGCTCGATCGCCTGCGCTTGCTCGACGTCGCCCATGCCCAAACCAAGGGCCTTGCCTACGGCCGCCAGCGGCTGATCGAGATGGCGCTCGCCCTCGCAGCGCAACCCAGCGTGCTGCTGCTCGACGAGCCGGCAGCCGGCGTACCGACCGCAGAGAGCCGCGAGCTGTTCGAGACGCTCTTTGAACTGCCGCGCGAGGTCACCATCGTGCTGATCGAGCACGACATGGACTTGGTCTTCCGGTTCGCCGAGCGCATCTCGGTGCTGGTCGGCGGGGCGCTGTTGACCGAAGGCACACCCGCCGAAGTCGCGGTCGACCCGCGGGTGCGGCAGGTCTATCTCGGTGACGCTGCCGCCGCTGATACCCGAGCCGCGAGTGCACATGGCTGAGCTGCTGTGTGTCGATGGCGTTCGGGCCGGCTACGGCGCGGCGACCGTGCTCGAAGACATCTCGTTCACGCTCGAAGCCGGCGCGAGCCTGGCGCTGATCGGCCGCAACGGCATGGGCAAGTCGACCCTGCTCGCCACGCTGATGGGCGCCACGAAGCAGACGCGCGGTGCGATTCGCTTCGGTGCCCGGGACATCACCCACATGCCCAGCCACGCACGCGCCGCCGCGGGCCTGGGCTGGGTGCCGCAACAGCGCGACATCTTCGCCTCGCTCAGCGTCGAAGAGAACCTAACCGTCGCCGCACGGCCCGGCGAGTGGGACTTGCCGAAGGTCTACGCTGCATTTCCACGTCTGGCCGAGCGTCGTGCCAACCGAGGCAACCAGCTCTCGGGTGGCGAGCAGCAGATGCTCTCGATCGGTCGCGCGCTGATGCTCAACCCCAAACTGTTGCTGCTCGACGAGCCGCTCGAGGGCCTTGCGCCCATCATCGTGCGGGAGCTGCTCGCGGTGATCGCGCGCATGGTGCGCGAAGGCGGCATGGCGGTGGTGATGGTCGAGCAACACGCGCATCAGATCTTGGCGATCACGCGCGATGCGGTCGTGCTCGAACGCGGCCGCATCGTCTACCGTGGCCCGAGTGCCGCGCTCGCTGCCGACCCTCTGGCCCTCGACCGCTGGTTGGGTGTCGCGGCCGGTTGAGCCGAGCCTGAGAACTCCATGCCTCGAACAGCCAAATTCGACCGCGCCGGCAAGACGCTTGGCTTGCTCGGCAAGGCGCATGCGGTGCGCCGCGCGGTGGTCAAAAAAAACGACTTCTGCGGAGACCTGCGCTCGAACGCGGCGGGACCCTGGGTCGGCTCAGGCGATTGCCTGATGCGCCACCCGCTGCGCGGCGGCGAGCAGTGCAACGTAGTCGACATCTTCCACAGCCGCAAGGCCGAAGAGTGGAGCGCGCGCAAAGGCAGCGGGCGCGTTTGCATGGCTGATCGACACTCACGGCACCCACCATGAAGCTCTACAGTTTTTTCCGCAGTGGCACCTCGCACCGGCTTCGCGTCGTGCTCGGCTTGAAGGGCCTGGCTTTCGACCATGTCGGCGTCGACCTGGGTAAAGAAGAGCACCTGCAGCCCGCGTTCAAGGCCATCAACCCGCAGGGCCTGCTGCCCGTGCTGCTCGAGGGTGACCGCGTTTTTACCCAGTCGCCGGCCATCATCGAGTGGCTCGAAGAGCGACACCCCGAGCCGCCGCTGCTGCCCTCGAACGCGGCCGACCGCGCCCATGTGCGCGCGCTCGCGGCGATCGTCGGCTGCGACATTCACCCGGTCAACAACCGCCGCATCCTCGAGACGTTGCGCCATGAGTTCGGCGCCGACGAGGCCGCCATCCAACGCTGGTGCGCCGGCTGGATAGGCGCTGGCTTCGACGCGATCGAGGCGCCGCTCGCGGCCGACACGCAGCGCCGCGGCTTTTGTTTCGGCAGCGCACCGACGATCGCCGATGCCTACCTCGTGCCCCAGGTCGCGAGTGCGCGGCGCTTCAAGGTCAAGCTCGCAGGCTGGCCTCTGATCGCCGAAGTCGACGCGCACTGCGGCCAGATCGAAGCCTTTCGAAACGCCGCACCAATGGCCCAACCCGATGCCGCATGACCGCAAACGGCAGGGCGCTGGCGCCGATGACTCGGTGGAGGTCGAACGTAACCACCTGCCGGGCTCCAACATCCGGCGCCTGCAAAAGATTGCCGTCGCGGTGTTCTTGCAAGAGACCGACACCCACGGCATCACGCCGGTGCCGCAAGCCGCGCGGCAGGCCATCGGCGACGCGCCGGGCATCGACCAGCGCGGCCGCGCGCGCGCGATCGGCTTCGACACCTCCACCCTCGGCGGCGTGATCGACCGCCTCGAAGCGCACGGCCTGACGACTCGGCACACCACGCCCGAAGACCGGCGCGCGTGCCGACTCGGCCTCTCGGCCGCCGGGCGCGCGCTGCTCTGCGCCGCCGCGCCGGCGATCCTGCGCGCTCAGGCGCGCGTCCTCGCGCCGCTGAGCCGCAGCGAGCAGGCCGAGTTCATGCGGATGCTGCGCGTTCTGGTCGCGGCCAACAACGGGTTGAGCCGCGCGCCGAGCGAGGGCTGAAGAGGGTGCGCGCTGCGTTGCGGCCACGATGGTTGCACTAGGATTCGCCGTCCCACCTCGATCTCGAGTTCGACCTCGACCCCGGAGCCTTTCGATGACATTCACTGCCCCGTTGCTGCGCCTGACGCTCGCCTTGGCCGCGTGCGGCGCCGTCGTCAGCGCCCACGCTCAACTCAAGATCGGCGTGATTGCTTCTGCCACCGGCCCGACCGCCGCGGTCGGTATTCCGCAACGAAACAGCGCCGCACTGCTGCCGAAAAAAATCGGCAGCCTCGATGTCGAATACACCGTGCTCGACGACGCGAGCGACTCGACCCAGACCGTCGCGCTGGTCAAAAAGCTGCTGGTCGAGCAGAAGGTCGACGCGGTCATCGGCCCCTCGGGTTCGCCCAATGCGATGGCCGCGTTGCAGTTCATCGCCGAGGCCAAGACGCCGATGCTGGCGCCAGTCGGCACCACGGCGGTCGTGCTGCCGATGGACGAGCAGAAGCGCTGGGTCTTCAAGACCACGCAGAACGACGCGCTGATCTGCGAGGCACTGGTGACCCACATGGTCAAGAAGGGCGTGAAGACGCTCGGGTTCATCGGCTTCGGCGATGCCTACGGCGAGTCTTGGTACCGCGCCCTGGTGCCGATGATCGACAGGGCCGGCATCAAGCTGGTCGCCAACGAGCGCTTTCAACGAACCGACCAAAGCGTGGTCGGTCAGGTCACCAAGATCGTTGCCGCCAACCCCGATGCGGTGTTGGTCGGCGCGGCCGGCGGACCGACCGTGCTGCCGCACACCACGCTGGTCGAGCGCGGCTACAAGGGCCAGGTCTACCAGACCCACGGTGCCGCCACGCCGGATTTCGTGCGCCTCGGCGGCAAGGCGGTCGACGGCGCGGTGATGGCCGCGGGCCTGATGCTGGTGCTCAGCGAGGTGCCCGACAGCAACCCTTCGAAGAAAGTCGCGGTCGACTACATCGGGGCCTACGAAAAGTTGTACGGCAGCAAGCCTGCGACCTTCGGCGCCAATGTGTTCGACGCCGGGCTATTGCTGCAGCGCGCGGTGCCCGAGGCGCTCAAGAAGGCGCAGCCGGGCAGCGAGGCGTTTCGAGTCGCGCTGCGCGATGCGCTCGAAGCCACTCGCGATCTGGTCGGCACGCAGGGCATCTACACCATGAGCGCGGCCGACCATTCGGGTTTCGACAGACGCGGTCGCGAGCTGATGCAGTTGACCAACGGCAGCTGGCGCCTCATCGCCGAATAGCGACGGGGCGCGGCTCGCGCCGTTGCCGGCCGCAACTCGCGTTAGACGTGAAGCCGGCTGTGCCGCGGCACGCTGGCGAGCAAAAATTCCATCTGGTCGGCGAGGATGCGTCGGCCGCGCAGGATCATGTCTTCGTGCAGGCTGGGCACGTAGGGCAAATACATCAGCGACATGCCGAGTTCTTCGGGCATGCGGTTGCCCTTGTGGCCGTTGCACGGGCGGCAGGCGGTGATGCAATTCATCCAGGTATCCAAGCCGCCGCGCGAGGTCGGCACGATGTGCTCGCGGGTCAGGTCTTCGAGGTGGAAGCGGTGGCCGCAATAGGCGCAGACACCACGGTCGCGTGCGAAGAGCTTGGGGTTCGAGAGCGCGGGCGTCTGGCGCCAGGCCCGGCTGGGCACCGAGCCCTTGACCGCGATGATCGGGTGCACCTCGATACGCGACTGCAAGCCGGTGCGGCGTTGCATGCCGCCGCGCAGCACGTAGAACGCATCGCCGAGCGTCCATGCCACGCCGTCGCTTGCGTAGATCACCGCGGCTTCCTTCGCGGAGATCCAGGCCTGCGGCCGACCGGAGATGTCGAGTTGCAGCGCTTCCATGAGGCTTCTAGCGTAATGCATGCGGTGG
>JAYUWC010000127.1:0-18289 GCA_043753755.1 Rhizobacter sp. | reverse complement strand
GTAACCTGTCTGTCCTCCAGCCACCGGTCGCCCGGCCAAAGACCTTGCCCTGGCCTGGCGATCGAGACCCTGCGCTCGCAATGGCCTAAAACGGTTTTTGTCGGCTTTGAGCCGGCATTAAAGCCAAGCCGGCGTTGACACGAGCCGGCCGAATGTCGGTGATGACGACATGAGCGCGGCAGCCGCGACGGTATGCGCTCTCAGCACTGCTGCGACTCATACGACCCACCACCTTGCGGCAACGTTCGTGGAAGGGTCGAAGCTCAAAGCTGCATCACTCGACCTCTAAGGGCAACGGCCGTGGTGCCCGGGACGGGTTTCGAACCCGTACGCCCTCTTTCAAGAAGCGGCGGATTTTAAGTCCGCTGTGTCTACCAGTTTCACCACCCGGGCGCTAGCGATGGAGGCGCGACCCGGAGTCGAACCGGGCTGAACGGATTTGCAATCCGGTGCATAACCGCTTTGCTATCGCGCCTCTGAACTTCGTGTCGACCGCGCTTCAGCTCGGTGCATGAATTCTAGACAGAGAAAAGGGAAGCACCCGGCTTCCCTTTTTTCGTATCTGGAGCGGGAGAAGAGTCTCGAACTCTCGACCTCAACCTTGGCAAGGTTGCGCTCTACCAACTGAGCTACTCCCGCATTTATGCTGATCCTACGTACCGGCCCAGCCCGCATTATAGATATAGAAACGACCAGCCTGCAAGCGCATAGAGCGCATCAGTGTGTTGTCAACAGTTCTGACCCAGCTGTCGGCACGGCAGGTTTCGCGGCCGCCTCCGTGGCTTTCACAGGCTCGTCTTCGGGCAACGCTTCTGGCACTCGCTCGAGCGCAATCTCGAGCACACGATCGATCCACTTGACCGGTACGATCTCGATCTTGTCTTTCACGTTCGCGGGAATGTCCTGTAAATCCTTAACATTTTCTTCCGGGATGATGACGGTCGTGATGCCACCACGATGCGCTGCAAGGAGTTTTTCCTTCAAGCCGCCAATGCCTGTAACCTCACCGCGCAGCGTGATCTCACCGGTCATGGCAACGTTGGCTCTCACCGGAATACCAGTAAGCGCAGACACGAAAGCTGTGGTCATCGCTGCGCCGGCACTCGGGCCATCTTTAGGTGTTGCACCGTCAGGCACGTGAATGTGGACATCGCGCTTCTCGAACATTTCGTCCTTGATGCCGAGACGCCGTGCACGACTACGCACCACGGACCGAGCCGCCTCGACCGACTCTTTCATCACATCGCCCAGTTGCCCGGTGCGAATGATGTTGCCCTTGCCCGGCATCACCGCAGCCTCGATCGTCAACAGATCCCCGCCAACCTCGGTCCATGCAAGGCCGACCACCTGGCCGACCTGATTTTGTTTCTCGGCCTGACCGTAGTCGTATTTACGCACGCCAAGGTAGGCGTTCAAATTGTCGGTGGTGACCACCACTTTCTCGCTAACTTGCTTCAACTGGATCGCCTTGACCACCTTGCGACATATCTTGCTTATCTCACGCTCAAGCGATCGCACGCCGGCTTCTCGTGTGTAGTAGCGAACGATGCCCCGGACCGCCGACTCTGTCACTTCCATCTCGCTATCTTTGACGCCGTTGTTCTTCGCTTGCTTTGGCAACAAATACTTCAGCGCGATATTGACCTTCTCGTCTTCGGTGTAACCCGACAAGCGAATCACTTCCATCCGATCGAGAAGCGCCGGCGGGATGTTCATCGAATTGCTGGTTGCAATGAACATCGTGTCTGACAGGTCGAAGTCGACTTCGACGTAGTGGTCACTAAAGGTGTGGTTTTGTTCTGGGTCAAGCACCTCGAGCAAGGCGCTCGACGGATCGCCTCGGAAGTCCATTCCCAGCTTGTCGATCTCGTCGAGCAGGAACAACGGGTTCTTGGTGCCGATCTTGGCCAAGCTCTGCAATACCTTGCCCGGCATTGAACCGATATAAGTGCGGCGATGGCCCCGGATTTCGGCCTCATCGCGTACACCGCCAAGTGCCATTCGCACGAACTTCCGGCCGGTCGCCCGTGCCACACTTTGGCCCAAGGAAGTTTTGCCAACACCGGGTGGTCCGACCAAGCACAAAATTGGCGATTTCACTTTCTCAACACGTTGCTGGACCGCAAGATATTCGAGGATGCGGTCCTTCACCTTGTCGAGACCGTAGTGATCCTCGTTCAAAACTTCTTCAGCAAAAGCGAGATCGTGTTTGATTTTGGTTTTCTTGGCCCACGGCAAATTAACCAGGGTGTCGATGTAGTTGCGAACGACGGTCGCTTCGGCCGACATCGGTGACATCAGCTTGAGCTTCTTGAATTCCGCATCAACCTTCTTCCGCGCATCTTTGGGCATCTTGGCGGCGACGATTTTCTTCTCAAGCTCTTCCATGTCGGCGCCGTCTTCGCCGTCGCCCAGCTCTTTTTGAATTGCCTTTACCTGTTCGTTCAGGTAGTACTCGCGCTGGCTTTTTTCCATCTGTCGCTTTACACGACCGCGAATGCGCTTCTCAACCTGCAGGATATCGACCTCATGCTCCAACTGCTCGAGCAGTTTTTCGAGCCGCCTGTCCACGGCGTACAAATCCAGCACCGATTGCTTGTTTTCGAGCTTCAGTGGGAGGTGAGCGGCGATGGTGTCGGCCAAACGACCCGCATCGTCAATTCCGGCGATTGAGGTAAGAATTTCAGGAGGGATTTTCTTGTTGAGTTTGACGTACTGGTCGAACTGCTGCGTCACCGCTCGGCGCAAAGCCTCGATTTCTGGTTTTGACTCGACCTCGGGGGGAACAGGTGTCAAGTCAGCAACAAAATATTCGCCGTTGTCGCTAATGCTGTGGGTGTTCGCGCGCTGTATGCCCTCAACCAATACTTTCACGGTCCCGTCCGGGAGCTTCAGCATCTGCAGGATGCTCGAGACACAACCAACCTCGAACATGTCATCGGGCTTGGGCTCGTCTTTGCCGGCAGCTTTTTGCGCCACCAGCATGATTTGCCGACCAGCTTCCATCGCGACCTCGAGCGCCTTTATCGATTTCGGTCGCCCTACGAACAGCGGGATCACCATGTGAGGAAACACCACTACGTCACGCAAAGGGAGCAGCGGCAAAGTAATTTGTTCAGCGGGAAGAATTGGGTGTCCGGACATGAGAAATCCTCTCTTTCTCGAGCCGATGTGAGGCTCGAGCCATCAATTGCAAGAAGCCGCGGCGAGTGTTGCCAGCCGGCGAATCCGGAATGACCGTTCTATCGGCGATGCCCGCTCAGGCGCTCGCCTTTTGCTCTCGATAGACAAGCAGTGGCTTGGCGTCGTCTTCGATCGTGTGCTCGTCGAGCACGACCTTGGCTACACCATCCAGTGTGGGCAAGTCGAACATCGTGTCGATGAGGGATTGCTCCATGATTGACCGCAGGCCACGCGCACCAATCTTTCGAGCGAGTGCTTTGCGAGCAATGGCCTGCAGGGCCGACGGTCTAATTTCAAGCTCGACACCGTCCATTGCGAACAACTTTTGATACTGTTTGACCAGCGCATTCTTCGGTTCGGTCAGGATTCGCACCAGCGCGTCATCGGTCAGTTCGCCCAACGTGGCCACAACCGGCAACCGTCCCACCAACTCGGGGATCAAGCCGAACTTTATTAGGTCTTCGGGTTCAACATCGCGAAACACCTCGGATACCCGTTTCTCGCTTTTGCCGTGCACCGTGGCACCGAAGCCGATGCCCGATTTCTCAGACCGGTTTTGAATCACCTTTTCGAGTCCGTCGAACGCGCCGCCGCAGATAAAGAGGATGTTTGTCGTGTCGATTTGCAAAAAGTCTTGATTCGGGTGTTTGCGTCCGCCTTGGGGCGGCACACTGGCCATCGTTCCTTCGACCAGCTTTAGCAGCGCCTGCTGCACGCCTTCGCCTGAGACGTCACGGGTGATGCTGGGGTTGTCGGCCTTGCGGCTGATCTTGTCGATTTCGTCGATGTAGACGATGCCGCGCTGCGCCTTGTCCACGTCGTAGCCGCAATTTTGCAGCAGCTTCTGGATAATGTTCTCGACGTCCTCGCCAACATACCCCGCTTCGGTCAACGTGGTCGCGTCGGCAATGACGAACGGCACGTTGAGAAGGCGCGCAAGCGTTTGAGCTAACAAGGTCTTACCAGAGCCAGTCGGCCCGATCAACAAAATATTGCTTTTAGCGAGTTCGATTTCATCCTTGGTGCGGCTCATGTGCTTGAGCCGTTTGTAGTGGTTATAGACAGCCACCGAAAGCGTGCGTTTGGCGACGTCTTGCCCAATCACGTACTGATCCAGACTGGCTTTAATCTCGCTGGGCATTGGAAGGTCGGACTTTGCCGCCTTCGGATCTGCGCCTTCCGCCGGGACCTCGTCGCGAATGATGTCGTTGCACAACTCGATGCATTCATCGCAAATGAAAACACTCGGGCCGGCGATGAGCTTCTTGACTTCGTGCTGACTTTTGCCGCAGAAGGAGCAATACAGAACCTTCTCGCTGGAGGCGCCTTTTTTGTCGGCCATAGAGGTGGTTTTTCGAGGCAAAAGAAGAGGAGTTGACGAATGATAGTTCAAAAGAAAACGGGGCCTTACCGTTGAGAAAGGCCCCGTTCGGGGTGTTGTTGCCGACCATTCACGCTTTCAGGTCGGCACGTGCACCTCAGGTTGCGCTCGACGGTGTCGCCCTGTGCATCAGCACCTGATCTATCAAACCGTAGGCCTTGGCTTCGGTCGGGTCAAGGAACATGTCGCGCTCCATGTCTGCGCGAATTTTCTCTATCGTCTGTCCAGTCCGCTCGGCATAGATCTTGTTGAGCTGCTCGCGAGTCTTGAGAATCTCACGGGCATGAATTTCGATATCGGTCGCTTGGCCCTGGGCGCCGCCGGAAGGCTGGTGAATCATCACCCGTGAATTTGGCAGTGCCATCCGCTTGCCCTTCGCACCGGCCATCAGGAGGAACGAGCCCATGCTGGCCGCGATGCCCATGCACAACGTCGAGACCTCTGGCTTGATGAACTGCATCGTGTCGAATATGGATAAGCCTGCGCTGACCGATCCACCCGGCGAATTGATGTACAGCGAAATGTCTTTGTCCGGGTTCTCGCTCTCCAAAAACAACATTTGTGCGACGACCAGATTGGCCGTCTGGTCGTTGACCGGGCCTACCAAAAAGATCACGCGTTCGCGCAGCATGCGGCTGTAGATGTCATAGGCGCGTTCGCCGCGGCCGGATGTCTCGATGACCACAGGCACCATGCCGAGGTCGTTGGTGTCAAGCGCGCTCATGGCACTCCTTGGATGGGGATGTGAAAGATGTCTAGGCAGATTATGTCGCCGCAAGCCTGGCTCTGCCGGAATGGCGCGGCCATGAAAACGGGCGCTCACCCTGCGGCTGCGCCCCTCCATATTCGGCCAGCCGACGAGCGCGCGATCAGCCTGTCATCAATTCATCGAATGGCAGAACTTTGTCGCTGACCTTCGCCTGACCCAACACGAATTCGGCCACGTTGTTTTCAACGACCACTGCTTCGACTTCAGCCAGCCGCTGCCGATCGCCCAGATACCAGCGCACGACTTCCGAGGGCTTCTCGTAGCTTTGCGCCATCTCCTCAATGTGCTTTTGCAGCTGATCGGGCTTCGCCTGCAGGTTGTTTGCACGCACCAATTCACCTACGACAAGGCCAAGGCGCACACGCTTTTCAGCCTGCGGTTGGAAAATCTCGGCAGGGATCGGTGCGGTGTCGGCATCCCTGACGCCGCGCTTCTTCAAATCGGCGCGCGCCGCCTCGACCATCCGCTCGGTCTCACCGGCAACCAGCGCCTTCGGCACGTCGAGCTCCGAGGTGGCAACCAGCGCGTCCATCACGCTCGCCTTGTTGCGCGCCAACACACGGAACTTGACTTCGCGCTCGAGGTTTTTCTTGACGTCGGCGCGCAGGCCTTCGACAGTGGCGTCGCCGATCCCGAGTGACTTCGCGAACGCCTCGTTCACTTCGGGCAAGTGCTGGGCCTCGATCTTTTTCAAGGTGACCAAGAAATCGGCCTCTTTGCCCGCGACGTCCTTACCTTGATAGTCATCAGGAAACTGCAGCGGGAAGGTTTTGGATTCGCCTGATCTCATGCCGCGCACCGCCAGGTCGAACTGTTCGAGCATTTGACCTTCGCCGATCAAGAATTGAAAACCTTCGGCCTTGCCCCCCTCGAACGGCACTCCGTCGATCTTGCCGTCGAAGTCGATCGTCACGCGGTCGCCTTCGACAGCCGGCTCAGCCGCCGGTCGCTGCGCAAAGGTGCGGCGCTGCTTGCGCAGAATGTCCACCGTTTTTTCGATCGCCTGTTCAGTGACCTCAGTCGACACGCGTTCGACTTCGGCCGATGACAGGTCGCCGAGCTTGACTTCTGGGTAAACCTCAAAAGTCGCATCGAAAGCCATTTGCCCCTCGGCTGCGCCGTCTTTCTCAGAAATTTTTGGCGCGCCGGCAACGCGAAGCTTCGCTTCGTTGACTGCCTCGCTGAACACCTGCCCGACCTTGTCGTTCATCACCTCGTAATGAACCGAGTAGCCGTAGCGCTGTGCGACCACGCTCATCGGAACCTTGCCGGGCCGAAATCCGTCGGCCTTGACGGTGCGCGAAAGCTTCTTCAGGCGCGTCTCGACTTCGGAGGCAATGGTCGCGGTCGGCAAGGTGAGCGTTATCCGACGCTCGAGCTTGTCGAGGGTTTCAACTTCAACGGTCATGGTGTGTCAACTCTTTCTGATTGCTTGTCTGGTGCGCGGGGCGGGACTCGAACCCGCACACCATCGCTGGCGTCAGGACCTAAACCTGGTGCGTCTACCAATTTCGCCACCCGCGCGCGAGAGGCCTGTGGCTCAACAGAAAAGCAGGCTCATTCGGTCGAACCCTTCCGTTTTGCTTCTGGTTGTCTCGGCGAAGCGCGGAGTTTAGCCGCTCGCCGCAGCGCGCTCTTCGCTCGCCGGTTTGACGCGAAACCACGCCGCGTACATCGCCGGCAGCGAGAGCAACGTGAGTACTGTTGCCACCATCAGACCACCCATGATCGCAACCGCCATTGGCCCCCAAAACACGCTTCGAGACAGCGGGATCATTGCGAGCACCGCTGCCGCAGCCGTCAGCACGATCGGTCGCAACCGCCTAACTGCGGCCTCGACAATCGCCTCCCACGTGGGCACGCCCTGAGCCCGGTCTTGTTCGATCTGGTCAATCAGGATCACCGAGTTGCGAATGATCATGCCCAACAGCGCAATCACGCCTAACAACGCGACGAAACCAAACGGTCGGTTGAACAGCAACAGCGCCGCAGCAATGCCGGCGATCCCCCAGATGCCAGTAATGAAGGCGAGGACGGATCGCGCAAAGCTGTGAAGCTGCAGCATCAGCAAGGTGAACATGATGAAAAGCGCGATCGGCAGGCCCGCGGCGATCGAGCCCTGCCCCTTGCTGCTCTCTTCGACCGCGCCGGCCACCTCGATGCGGTAGCCCGGCAACATCTTCTCGCGCACCGGCTTAAAAAGCGGCTCCAGTTGCGCGGTCACCGTGGCACCTTGCAAGCCTTCGACGATGTCGCCTTGCACGGTGGCAGCATAGTCGCGGCCCTCGCGCCAAAGCACGCCCGGCTCCCAGACGAAATTACCTTTGGCGATCTGGCCGAGCGGGATCGTGCGGCCGGTTGAGGTCGGCACGTAAGCGTTGGCCAAGTCGGTGATCGCGTTGCGCTCGTCGAGCGGTTGGCGCAGCACGATGTCGATCAACTTGTCTTGTTCACGGTACTGGCCGATCGTCGTGCCGGTGTTGATGGTGCGCGCGGCCTGCGCCACCCCCTGGCTGGTCACGCCGAGCGCACGTGCCTTGTCTTGGTCGACTTCGAGCCGCAGCACTTTGACCGATTCGTTCCAGTTGTCGTTGACGCCGCGCATATTCGGGTTTTGGCGCATGGTCGCCTTGACCTCGTCGGCATAAGCACGCACACGCGATGGATCAGGCCCGACAACCCGAAATTGCACCGGATACGGAACCGGCGGGCCGTTCGGCAACAGCTTGGCCCGCCCGCGCACTTCGGGAAACTCGGTTGCCAGCAGATCCGGCAGCAGCGCCCGCAGCTTCTCGCGTGCCCTCAAATCTTTCGGCAGCACAACCATCTGGCTGACGTTGCTCTGGGGAAAGACCTGATCGAGAACCAGCACGAATCGCTCGACGCCGCTGCCCACCCAGGTCGTCACGTGGTCGACGCCCTCGAGCCTCATCACACGCGCTTCGACGCGTTTGGTGATCTGCTCGTTCGCCGCATACGACGTGCCCTCGGGGAACCACAGATCGACCACGATCTCCGGACGGCTCGAGTCGGGAAAAAACTGGTTCTGCACCCGGCCCATGCCGACGATCCCGAGCACCAGCGTGCCGATCGTCAAGGCGATCGTGATCCACCGGTGCTTGACGCACCAGTTGACCGTCGCACGAAAGCGGCCGTAGAAAGGCGTGTCGAACAACTCATGCGGCTGATCCCCTGCAACGTGCGGTTTGGCTTTCAACAACCAGACGCCGAGAAACGGCACGAAGTAGACCGACACCACCCACGAGATCAGCAGCGCCGCAGCCGTTACCGCAAAAATCGCGAAGGTGTATTCGCCGACTGTCGATTGCGCCAGACCGATCGGCAGAAAACCGACTGCCGTTATGAGCGTTCCGGTCAGCATCGGCTTGGCGGTCGCGTCGTAGGCGAAAGTCGCTGCGCGCACCTTGTCGTAGCCCTCTTCGAGTTTGCGCACCATCATCTCGACCGCGATGATGGCGTCGTCGACCAAAAGGCCGAGAGCGATGATCAAGGAGCCCAGGGATATCTTGTGCAGGCCGACACCCCAGAAGTACATGGTGACAAAGGTGATCGCCAGCACCAGCGGAATCGTGATGCCGACCACCAGGCCGGGGCGCCAGTCGAGCCTGAACGGCTTGAAGTGCAAGCCCAGGCTAACAAAGCTGACGACCAACACGATCACGACTGCCTCGATCAAGGTGCCGATGAACTCGTTCACCGAACTCGAAACAACTTTGGCCTGGTTTTGAAACTGGCGCAGCTCGATGCCGGCCGGCAGCTCGGCGCGAATCTGTTCGATCGTCAGGTCGAGCGACTTGCCGAGCCGGATAATGTCGCCGCCGCGCGCCATCGAGATGCCGAGTGCCAGCGACTCGCGCCCCTGATGCCTGACCTTCACCTGCGGCGGGTCGAGGTAGGCGCGCTTGATATCGGCGATGTCGCCGAGCTTGAACGTTGCGCCGCCCGCGCGAATCGGGAACTGCCGCAACTCATCGACAGTACTGAACTGCCCGCCGACCCTGACCTGCACAAAATCAGTCGGCGCGTTGATCGCGCCAGCCGACTCGACAGCATTTTGCTGACCGATCTGCGCGAGCACTTGATTGAAGTCGAGGCCGAGTTGCGCGATGCGCTTTTGCGAGATTTCGACAAAGAGTTTTTCGTCTTGCGCACCAAAGATTGCGACCTTGTTGACGTCGCGAATCTTGAGTAAGCGTTGACGCACGCGGTCGGCCTGATCCTTCAGTTCCCGGTTCGTGAAGCCGTCGGCCGAGAGGGCATAGATCGAGCCGTACACATCGCCGAATTCGTCGTTGAAATACGGCCCGACCACACCCGCAGGCAGCGTCGCGCGGATGTCGCCGATCTTTTTGCGCACCGTGTACCAGACCTGAGGCATTTCCTTCGGAGGCGAGGAGTCTTTAACCTGGAAAATGATCAACGCCTCGCCGGGTTTCGAGTAGCTGCGGATCCGGTCTGAGTACGGTACTTCTTGCAGCGTTTTCTCAAGCTTGTCGGTGACTTGCTCGGCCACTTGCTGCGCGGTCGCACCAGGCCAAAAAACGCGAATCGCCATCGCTCTGAAGGTGAACGGTGGGTCTTCGTCCTGGCCGAGCTGAAAGTAAGCGGCGGCGCCCAGCACCATCAGCACGATCAACAAGTAGCGGGTCAGTGCCGCGTGCTCGAGTGCCCAGCGAGAAATGTTGAAGCCGCTGCTCGGCTCAGTTGACGGCGCCGTGCCGACGGGGCGGTGGATGGGCTCGCTCACTTGACGCTGACCGGTGCGGACTGGGGCGCCGAGGCCGCGGCGGCCGAAATGCCAGGGTCGATGTAAAACTTGACCTTCTGCCCGGGGTTCAACACATGCACCCCGGCAGTCACGACGATCTGGCCTGCCGCAAGACCGGCGGTAATCACGACGTCGTTGCCGTCGGCACCGGCGAGCTTCACGTCTTGCGACTTGACCGTCATGCTGCTGCGATCGACCAGCCAGACGGTGCTGCGGCCCTGCTCTTCGCGCAATGCCGACAACGGCAACTTGGTCACGCCGCTTACCTGCGGCAGGGTCATCAATACGGTGGCGGTCTGGCCGAGACGAGTGCCGTCGAGCGTGGCCTTGCCGATGTCGGCCTTGACAAGAAAAGTGCGAGTCACCGGGTCGGCTGCGGCCGAAATTTCGCGGATGCTCGCCGGCAACGGTTTGGCATCGCTGCCCCAAAGCCGAACCTTGAACGCATCAGGCTTGGCTGCCAAGGCCTTGACCATCGCGACCCGGTCTTCAGGCACCGAGAAGACCACGTCGCGGGGGCCGTCGTGCGCCAGGCGCAGCACTGGCGTGCCAGCGGAGGCGACCATGCCGGGTTCGAGATCGACACCCGTGACCACGCCGCTCGCGTCGGCCACCAGCGCCGCGTACCGAGCCTGATTGCCCTGCACGCTGGCCTGCGCTCGCGCCTGATCGAGTTGGGCACGCGCCGTCTTCAGCGCAGCCTCGCGCCGGTCGAGTTCGGCCGGGCCGATGAAGCCCTTGTCGGCCAACTCTTTATACCGTTTGAAGTCGGCAGCGGTCTGTTCGAAGCTCGCCTGCGCGGCGGCGGCAGCAGCACGCGCTGAGTCTTGGCCGAGACGGAGGTCTTGCGCGTCGAGTTGCGCAAGCACCTGCCCGGCCTTGACCGTATCGCCCAGATCCACGAGGCGTTTGATCATCTTGCCGTTCACCCGAAAACTCAGGCGAGACTCAGTGCGCGCTCGAACGTCGCCCGCGTATTCGTAGACGCCGCCGGCCGTTTGTGCTGCGATCGTGACCGTTCGAACGGCGCGCACCGGCTCAGGCGCGGGCTCGGTCCTGGAACAAGCCGCCAGCGCGGTGGCGGCGAACAGGACGAGACGCAGCACGTAGCGCATGGAGTTCCTTCAATTGCGTCGATGGGGACGGGCGACAAGCGATCGCGGGCGTCGGGCGCGAGCCCTTTGATCAAATCGATTCACCTCGCAATCGCGAAAGAGCGAGTAAATGACTGACCGGTCAGTAATATATTCGGCAGCCCTCGCTCATGTCAAACCCTGATGTCGAAGCGAGTTTTGGTACCGAACTCGGCACGAATCAGACAACGTGGACAATCGCCGCCGTGAGCGTCGACCACTACGAGAACTTTCCTGTTGCATCCTGGCTTTGCCCGCCGGCTTTGCGACCTGCCGTCGCAGCGATCTATCACTTCGCCCGAACCGCTGATGACCTTGCCGATGAAGGCGAGGCAACGCCCGACCAGCGACTCGCCGACCTGGCGGCGTATCGCAGTGATCTGATCGCCATGCTGCGTGTCAATGCTGTCTCGTCACGCTGGCCACAGGTCTTCGGCGTGTTGGCCCCGGTGGTCGAACGTCACGCGCTGCCGATTACCTTGCTGACCGATCTGCTCAGCGCCTTCGAGCAAGACGTGGTTAAACACGCCTATACCGACCGGGCCGAGCTACTGGACTATTGCAGACGTTCGGCCAACCCAGTGGGCCGGTTGCTGCTGCACCTGTACGGCGTCGGCGGCGCTGAGTTGCTGCGGCAGTCGGATGCAATTTGCAGCGCGTTGCAGCTGGCTAATTTTTGGCAAGACCTGAGCGTCGACACGCGCCGTGGCCGCTTCTACCCGCCAGCCAGCGATCTGGAGCGGCATGGTCTCGACGCCGATGCGCTGCTGCTGGGCGCCGACACCTCAAACATGCGGAGCCTGATCGCCGAGTTGGCCGATTGGGCGCGAACGCTGATGCTTTCAGGTGCGCCGCTGGTGCATTCAATTCCCGGCCGCGCGGGCTGGGAGTTGCGGCTCGTGGTGCAGGGCGGGCTGCGCATTCTCGAGAAGGTGGCGGCACTCGATTTCACGACCATCCATACCCGGCCGAAGCTGCACGCGCTCGATGTTCCGGTCATGGTCTGGAGAGCCCTGCGGATGCGCGCTCCCGCAGGCCTCGTTGTAAGCCGACCGGCATGACACCCGAGCAGTACGTGCAAGACAAGGCCGCCAAGAGCGGCTCTAGCTTTTATTACGCCTTTTTGTTCCTGCCGCCGCCGCGGCGGGCAGCGATCACGGCGTTCTATGCGTTTTGTCGTGAGGTCGACGACGTGGTCGACGAGGTCAGCGACCCTTCGGTAGCAGCGACGAAACTCGCTTGGTGGCGTAAGGAGGTAGGCACCGCCTTCGCTGGGCAACCGAGCCACCCGGTGATGAAAGCCCTGATCCCTCACTGCGTGACCTTCGAGATTCGGGCCGAGCACTTGCTCGCGGTGATCGAAGGCTGCCAGATGGATCTCGAGCAGTCGCGTTACCTCGACTTCGCAGGTCTAGCGCGCTACTGTCATCTGGTGGCCGGCGTGGTGGGCGAGGTCGCCGCCGGTATCTTCGGCCGCTCGCAACCCAAGACCACCGCCTACGCCCACAAGCTGGGCTTGGCGATGCAGCTGACCAACATCATTCGCGATGTAGGAGACGATGCGCGCCGCGGCCGCATTTACCTGCCGGTGTCCGAGCTCAAGCAGTTCGACGTCAAATCGCACGAGGTCTTAAACCGTGGCTACAGCGAACGTTTCACCGCGTTGATGACGTTTCAGGCCGAGCGGGCGCACCGTTTTTATGACGAAGCCTTCGCGCTGCTGCCAGACGCCGACCGCACCGCGCAAAAGCCTGGCGTGATGATGGCCAACATCTACCGCACGCTGCTGCGTGAGATCGAAGCCGATGGTTTTCAGGTGCTGCACCAACGCACTTCGTTGACGCCGCTGCGCAAATTGTGGATCGCGGTACGCACTAACTGGCGCAGTCGCTAGTGGCGGGCGGGCAGCGGGTCGCGGTCATCGGCGCAGGCTGGGCCGGCCTCACCGCCGCGGTGGAGGCCACGCGTCGTGGTTATGCCGTGACCCTGTTCGAAATGGCATCGCAACCCGGCGGCCGCGCGCGCGACGTGCGAAGCGACGGCTTCGCGCTCGACAACGGCCAGCACATCTTGATAGGTGCCTACGCCGAAACGCTTGCATTGATGCGAGGTCTGGAGGTCGACGTGCGCGAGGCTTTCGTGCGCCTGCCCCTTCGGATAACTTATCCCGACGGTGCCGGCCTGCAACTTGAGCCCGGCGCGCCGGCGCTGGCCTTTTTGGTCGCAGTGATGCGTCAACGCGGCTGGCGCCTGGCCGATCGCTTCGCGTTGCTGGTCGCCGCCGTCAGCTGGGCCGCTCGCGGGTTTCGCTGCGATGCGTTGCTCACCGTCGCTGAGTTGACATGCGGCCTGCCCGACATGGTGCGCCGCGAACTGATCGACTCGCTTTGCGTCGCCGCCCTCAACACGCCGGCTGCCGAAGCCAGTGCGCGCGTCTTCTTGCATGTGCTGAAGGACGCCCTCTTTTCTGGCCCGGGTTCGGCCGATCTGTTGCTGCCCCGGGTTGGGTTGAGCGCGTTGTTGCCCGAGCCGGCCTGGCGCTGGTTGCACGTTGCGGGCGCCGACCTTCGAGCGTCCCGTCGGGTCGATTCACTGGGTGTCGATGGCGTGCGTTGGTCGGTCGACGGCGAGGCATTCGATCAGGTCATCGTCGCCACCTCGCCGAAAGAAGCTGCGCGTCTCGTCGAGCCGATCGCTCCTGCGTGGTCGCAATTCGCCGCCGGCTTGCGCTACGAGCCGATCGTCACCGTCTACCTTCGTGCCGACGAGGTCAGGCTCGCGGCGCCCATTCTTGCCTTGCGCGCGAGTGATGAAGCGCCGGCGCAGTTCGTCTTCGACCGTGGCCAGTTGGGCGGGCCTGCGGGGCTGCTCGCGTTCGTCATCAGCGGTGCCGCGCTGTGGGTCGAGCGCGGCGCGGCTGCGACCGAGCAGGCGACACTGGCGCAAGCGCGAACGGCCCTCGGGCTGGACCTCAGCGTCGTGAAGACGCTGACCGAGAAGCGCGCGACCTTTCGTTGCACGCCCGGGCTCCAACGGCCTTCGATGCGCATTGCCGCGGGCGTGTTTGCAGCGGGCGACCACATTGATGGACCCTACCCCGCCACGCTCGAAGGCGCTGTGCGACACGGATTGGCGGCGGCTCGAGCGCTCGGCTGAGCAAAGCCGCCTCAACGCCTCGCGAAAGGCGCGGCCAGCGGCTCGCCGATGAACACGCCTTGCTGCGGCCACATCACGCTCTTCCAGTAGGCCTCGAGCGCGGTGGCGCCCTGCAGGTAGTTGAGCAGCAAGATTTGTGGATGCGGAAACTTTTGCCAATGCGAACACGGTTCCGAGACCGTGCCGTAGCTGGCCGTGGCCCCCGAGTCGATCCACTCGAGCGCCGACATCTGGCCGGTGCCGCTCTCGAGCGCGCCGCCAAATGAGGTCAGGTGATCCGCCAACGCACCAGGCACCCACTTGATGGTGGCCAGCCCGCCGACGGTAGGCAGTCCGGTCTGGTAGAGAAGCACGCGGCGTGCGTTCTCAACGGCCTGGGTGGTTTCGACATGCACCTCGACCCCTGCACGTCGCAGCGGCCCGGCTGGCGGAAACAGCGGCGACCGCACGCTGCGCGCAGCGTCGGCTGTGGTGACGAAGTAGACGTGAACCGGCGGCGCTTCGCGCAGGCCGAGGCTGCCGTCGGCCGCGACGCCGCGCTCAATCATCGCTTTCGCAGCGGCCACGTCATTGGCCGCGAGCAGCATCGCCGGGCGCATCTTCAAATCCGAGAACGGACGGCTGGACCCGTTGTTGAAGTATGGCGAGCGCAGCGAAGAACTGCAGCTGTGCTCGCACAGCGCGCCGTCGTAGCCGAGGGCGAGCGCACCGGTGATCGAGTTGCAGTTGACGGCGTAGGGGCGGGTCCAGGCTAGCGCCAATGCCTGCACTGGCACGTCGAAGAACGAATCGACAGCCGCGGCAAAGCTCTTGAACTCATCAAGGGTGAGCGCGGACTTGATCGGCAGCTGCACCCGCAGAACCTGCGCGCGCGTCAAGCTGCGGGCCTTGATGTAGTACTCACCGACCTCGACCGAGTACGGATCGACGGTGTTGATGACCAGGCCAAGTTCGCGGCTGGTCAGGCGATTTTCGGCACGCGGTATGACGATCCACTGCGGCGAGCGTGAAGTGAGCGCCGCTGGCACCGGGCCGAAGTCGTAGCGGCGCTTCAGGTAGTCGACACCAACAGTCGGAGCTGCTGCCTGACCGAAGCTCGGCAGCGCCGCGAGTAGCGACGACAGCGCCAAGACCGCAGCGATCAACGACGCCCGCGCAAACAACGCCCGCGCGCTTGTCACCACCTCTTTTAATCCCGGATGGCAGCCCGAATTTTCGCGATGCAAAACACGGACGATTGAGGTGAGAATGGAACGCATGGCTAAAACCGAAGGCAGGTCCCCGACGATACAGGTGCTGGCACGCGCCTTTAGCGTGCTGGACGTGCTCGCGGGCCACTCCGACCCGGTCGCGCTTAAGCAGATCAGCGAGCAAAGCGGTTTGCACCCGTCGACCGCGCACCGAATCCTCAACGACCTGACCATCGGCCGCTTCGTCGACCGCCCCGAAGCTGGAAGCTATCGGCTCGGCATGCGTCTGCTGGAACTGGGCAACCTCGTCAAGGCACGCCTCGACGTACGTGACGCCGCCCTCGGCCCGATGCGCGACCTGCACAAGCTGACCCACCAGCCCGTGAATCTCTCGATGCGGCAAGGCGACGAGATCGTCTACATCGAGCGCACCTACAGTGAGCGTTCGGGCATGCAGGTGGTGCGGGCGATTGGTGGGCGGGCGCCGCTGCACCTCACTTCCGTCGGCAAGCTTTTTCTTGCGCAAGATGATGCAGTTCGTGTGCGCGCCTACGCAAGCCGGACGGGCCTTGCTGGCCACACCCGTAACAGCATCACTGACCTCACACGACTCGAGCGTGAACTCGCACGTGTCAACCAGTACGGCACAGCGCGTGACGATGAAGAACTTGAGTTGGGCGTGCGCTGCATGGCGGCGAGCATCCTCGACGATCAGGGCAAGCTGGTGGCCGGGCTCTCGATCTCGGCACCTGCCGATCGGCTAGAAGAAAGCTGGCTGGAGCGCCTGAAGGAAACGGCGGCGCAAATTTCTGCGTCGCTCGGGCACAGAGCCCGCTGACATCGGTCAGCGGTCAGCCGGTCAGGATGCAACCTTTGGCAGGGCCACGACAGCTGCGGTCGGTGGACGTGGTGGCAGCTCGGTCACCCAACGCCGAACACGCTCAGCGTCGCCCATGTGCGAATGTTTGCCAGCCGAATCAAGAAACACCATGATGAGCTTGCGGCCCGCCATGCGGGCTTGCATCACCAAGCAGCGGCCTGCCTCGGTGATGTAGCCAGTCTTCTGCAGCAAGATGTCCCAAGACGGGCTGCGCACGAGTGCGTCAGTGGTGCGGAACTGTGTGGGCCGGTTGCCGACCTCCACCTCGAGCTGCTCAGAGGTCGAAAACTCACGAATGATCGGATGCTCTTGCGCTGCCTTGACCAGGGTCGCCAAGTCACGCGCGCTCGATTGATTGCGGCTCGAGAGGCCCGTCGGTTCGACGTAGCGCGTGTCGAGCATGCCAAGTTCGCGCGCTTTGTAGTTCATCGCCGCGACGAATGCGTCAAGCCCGCCTGGATAGGCTCGGCCAAGGGCGTGTGCTGCCCGATTCTCGGACGACATCAAAGCCAGATGCAGCATGGACTCGCGGGACAGGCTGGTGCCGACCCTCAATCGCGAGCGGCTGTTCTTTTCGGTGTCGATATCGTCGTCGGTGATGGTCAGCGTCTCGTCGAGCGGTAGTTTGGCTTCGGTGACGACAAGCGCCGTCATCAACTTGGTCAACGAGGCGATCGGCAGCACCGCTTGCGGGTTCTTGCTGAACAAGACCTCATTGGTGTCGGAGTCGAGCACCAGCGCGACGCTGGACTTGAGGTCGAGCGAATCAGCCGTGTTGTGCAGGCCGTATAACTGACCAAACGACAGGCGCGCCGGCTCGACAACACGCAAAACCGCCGAAACCCGCTTCAGGTTACCCGTTCGGCTGCTGCTGCGCAGCACCGCCACCTGCCGTGTCGAACGTGCCGACCGTAAAGCTCTGGCTGTCGACTTGCCCTTAACCGAGGCAACAGCATGAGTCGCTTTTTTCGAAGTGTGCTTGGCAGCGGCTTCGGCAAACGCCGGAACAAGCAGCGACAAACTGGCGACTACCGCCAACAAACTCTTCGTCACTGACTTGTTGATGAATATCACAGCCACCGCCTCTTTTTGGTTACGACACCGAGTCTAAATGAAGGCAAAAAAGCACACAAGATCAAACGCTTAGGCAGTTTTTCTAAAGTGAGGTCTAGTGCACGGTTTTGGTCAGCCAGATGTCAGCCTTGAGCTGCCACCCGCTCAACCTTGCTGTGCAGCTTGTTCAATGCCGAAAGGTAGGCCTTTGCCGACGCCACCACGATGTCGGGATCTGCACCGACACCGTTCACCACGCGCCCACCGTGCTGCAGCCTAACCGTTACTTCGCCTTGAGATTCTGTGCTGCCGGATGTGATGGCATTGACCGAATACAGCAGCATTTCGGCACCTGTTTTCAGTTGCGACTCAATTGCTTTAAGACTTGCGTCGACGGGGCCATTGCCATCGCTTTCGGCTCGATACTCGACCTCGCCTGCTGCAAACGCAACGCTCGCATGCGGCCGTGCGCCCATCTCGGAGCGCTGCGAAAGTGCCAGCAAGCGGTAGTGCTCCGTTGGGGTCGCAGCCGACTCGTTCATTACCAGCGCGATAATGTCTTCGTCAAAAATATCGCTTTTGCGGTCGGCGAGTTCTTTAAAACGGACAAAACTCGCGTTGACTTCGATATCGGACTCCATCTCGATGCCGAGGTCTTTCAAGCGCTGCTTAAACGCGTTTCGGCCCGAGAGTTTGCCGAGTACGATCTTGTTCGTAGCCCAGCCCACGTCTTCGGCGCGCATGATTTCGTAGGT
>JAYUWC010000126.1:0-18321 GCA_043753755.1 Rhizobacter sp. | reverse complement strand
CGCGCATTCGCCGACCGAGTAGACCCGCGGGTCGGTGACCGTCTGCATCGTGTCGTCGACCACGATGCCCTTGTTGCAGTGCAGCCCGATCTTCTCGGCCAGCGCCGTGTTGGGGCGAATGCCCGCGGCCATCACGACCAGATCGGCGGGCAATTCGCTGCCGTCCTTAAACTGCACGGCCATCACTCGGCCGTCTTTGTCGCCGATCAAGGCCTGCGTCTGCGCGCCCATCTTGAAGGTGAGCCCGCGCGATTCGAGCGAGGTCTGCAAGAGTTTGCCGGCCACGTCGTCGAGCTGCCGGTCCATCAACCACGGAGCCAAGTGCACCACCGTGACCCGCATCCCGCGCATCATCAGACCGTTGGCGGCCTCGAGCCCGAGCAGCCCGCCACCGACGACGACCGCGTGCCTGTATTTGGTCGCCGCCTCGATCATCGTGTTGGTGTCGTGGATGTCGCGGTAGGCGATCACGCCTTCGAGGTCTTTGCCCGGGATCGGCGGGATGAACGGGTTCGAGCCGGTGCAGACCAGCAACCGGTCGTACTCGGCCTCTGTGCCGTCTTCGGATTTGACGAGGCGATTGCGACGATCGACCGAAGTGACTTTCTTGCCGAGGTGCAGCGTGATGCCGTGCTCGGCATACCAGCTCAGCGGGTTGAGCACGATCTCGGCGAGTGTCTGTTCGCCGGCGAGCACCGGGCTCAGCAGGATGCGGTTGTAGTTCGGGTGTGGCTCGGCGCCGAACACGGTGATGTCGTAGAGCTCGGGGGCCATCTTGATCAGCTCCTCCAGCGTGCGCACACCGGCCATCCCATTGCCGACCATCACGAGCTTCATTTTTTTCATCGAGTGTTCTCCCAGCCCGCATTGGCTGTCTCTGGTAACAGCAAGCTGGGTGCCAGCAATACGCCGTGACCTCGCGCACCAGCACCGCGCAGCGTTCTTGCAAGCGTCGATGCACTGGCACACTGCCGCACGAAATCGGGCGTCAGGCACCAACAAAAACTACCAACGCGATCGGCTGCCATGACACAGCACGCCGAGGCGGTCATCACGCAGGGGTCAAATGAGCTTCGATGTCGAGATCGGTCAGGCCAGCGAGCGTGGCCCGCGGCCGTTGAACGAGGATTTCGCGGCCGTGCGCCGTCACCAGCCGGGCGATGAAGCGCGGGGCCTGATCGCCGCGGTGGCCGACGGCGTCTCGGCCGGCGGCGAAGGGCGCATGGCGGCACAGACCAGCGTGCTCACCCTGGTCGACGACTACTTCGCCGCGCCCGACACCTGGGAGACCACAGTCGTGCTCGACCGCGTGATCGGCGCCCACAACACATGGTTGGTCGCGCACAACCGACTCGGCGCGAGCGCTGCACTCACGACCCTCACCGCACTCGTGCTGCGCGGCCGCAGCTGGACGCTCGCACACGTTGGCGACACGCGTTGCTACTTGCTGCGCGAGGGCGAGCTGCGCTGCCTGACGCAAGATCATGCGTTCGATCACCCCGACCTGCGCAGCAGACTGACCCGCGCGGTGGGCCTCGACGATGCGGTGCGCGTCGACTACCTGCAAGGCGATCTGCAAGCCGGCGACGCCTTCGTGCTTGCTTCAGACGGCGTGCACGCTGCGCTCGGCGATGCTCGTATCAATGAACTGGCTGCCACCGGTTCGGCCGATACGGCTGCTGCCGCGCTGGTGCGAGCGGCACTCGCCGCCGGCGCCAACGACAACGCGACCGCCGTGGTGTTGCGGGTGCTCGACCTCAGCCGTGCCCAGCTCGAAGACGCGGCGCTGCGTGCGCGCCGGCTGCCGGTGCCGAGGCGGCTCAACGTCGGTGATGTGATCGACGGGCTGGTGGTCACGGCGCGTGTGGCCGACACCGGCGTGCATGTGCTCTATCAGGTTCGCGAGCCGACTGCCGGCGTACTTTGCGCGCTCAAGACGCTGCACCCGTCGCGTGCAGCCGACCCGCAAGAGCGCGCCATGCTTGCCCATGAGGCCTGGCTCGCTGAACGTCTCGGCGAGCATGTCGACGACGGCTTCGTGCGGCTTCTCGCGCGGCCCGACGCGACTGAGTTCTACCTGCTCTACGAATGGCACGCCGGGCAGACACTGGAGCGGCTTGCAGCACAACGCGAAGCGCGCGCCGTGCCGGTCGAGTCGATCATCGGCTGGAGCCTGGCGGGCGCGCGGGCGCTCGGTCGGCTGCACCGGCTCGGCGTGATCCACCGCGATGTCAAACCGGCAAATTTCTACCTCGGTGTCGATGGCCGGCTGCGCCTGCTCGACCTCGGGGTGGCGCTTTCGGGCAGCGAGCCGGCCGAGCAGCGCGACCTTCACGCGGGCACGCCGAGCTACATGGCCCCAGAGCTCTGGGAAAACGCTCCCGCAAGCCCGCAGACCGATCTGTTTGCCTTCGGTGTCATGCTCTACCAATTGCTGACCGGCCACCTGCCGTTCGGTGAGATCGAGCCCTACCAGTCGCAGCGTTACCGACGCGACCCGAAGCCGCCTTCGCGGCTGCGACCCGACGTGCCGATCTGGCTCGATCACGTCGTGTTGAAGGCGCTCGCCCGCACGCCAGCGCAGCGCTTCGAGACAGCCGAAGAAATGCAACTCGCGCTCGAACGCGGCGCCGCGCGCCCATTGGCGCCACCCCTGGCCACACCGCTCGCCAGCCGCGACCCGGTCGCGCTTTGGAAGATCGGCCTGGCGCTGTCGGTGTTGCTGAATCTGATGCTGGTGTTCTGGCTGCTCTTTTTGCCGCGCTGAAGTTGCCGTGTTGAAAACTTAGCCGCGACCAGGCCGCAAGCGCAGGCCAGCGTCGGCGCTGTCGGCCAGCGCCGTGTCGGCAGGGCGGGCGCGACCGCCCTTTTCGGCCCAGGTGCGGGTCCACCGGATCTGCACCCGGCGCAACATCAGCAGCATCATCAGCGCAAGCACCGCGAACGCGACGAAGCCCCAAAGGTAGGTGCCGGCGAGCTGCTTCGACTGGCCCATCGCATTCGGAATGAAGCCACCGCCCAGCGCGCCGATCTCGCCGATCATCGAGCCGGCCACCGCAGTGCTGAGCGGCCAGCGCAGCGGCACGAGTTGAAACAGCGCGCCGTTGCCTGCGCCCAGCATCGCGAAGCACAGCATGAAGAGCAGCGTGGTGACGACCAGCGATTGTCCGGCCAGGCCGCACAGCACCAGCGAGCCCGCCACGCCGATCAACACGGCGCTGAGCGTGTTGATGCCGCCGACCCGGTCGCTGACATAGCCACCGACCACGCGCACCGCCGAGCCCATCAACGTGGCCAGCATCGTGAGCTGACCAGCCTCGACCTTGGTGACCTTGAACTGGTCGTAGAAGTAGGTCGGCAGAAAGCTCGCCAGGCCGATGAAGCCGCCGAAGGAGATGACGTAAATCAGGCTGAAGGCCCAACCGTCTTTCTCGAACAGGCAGGCGACGTGCTGACGAAAGGTCTGGTGCTCTTCGCGGTCAGGCGGTTCTTTGGCGGCAAACCACATCACCAACATCGGCAACAGCATGGTGGCAGCGGCAAGGCCGTAGACCGCCGTCCATCCGTACTTCATCGCCAGCGGCGGCGCAAACAAAACCGCCAGCACCGTGCCCGAGTTGCCCGCGCCGGCAATGCCCATCGCCAAGCCCTTGTACTTGGGCGGGAACCAGCCCGAGCCCAGCGAGAGCGCCACCCCGAAGCTGCCCCCGGCGATACCCAGCAACACGCCCATCGCCAGCACTTCGTCGTGCGTGTTGACGAACCCGTAGCCGTAAAGCAAAGCGATCACGATCAAACCCATCTCGACCATCGCCGCATTCTTTCGACCGATGTACTGCGACAGCACCCCGAGCGGGAAGCGCATCAACGCGCCGGCGATGATGGGTACCGACACCATGAATCCTTTTTGCGCTGCATCGAGGTGAAACGATTCGCTGATGAAAGGCGCCATTGCGCCGTTGAGCACCCAGATCGCGAAGGTGAAATCGAAGTAGAGAAACGAAGCGAAAAGAGTGGGCGCGTGTCCCGCTTTCAGAAATGTCTTGAAGCCTGCCACTGCCGTCTCCCGAGTTGAGCGAGCCCCGTGTTCACGGGGGTTGGCTCAGCACGATGCGATTCCCGTGCCACCGGGTACGAAGGGCGAGTCGATAGCCGGTTCAAGCGCGTGCGGAATCGCCGGTTCAAGCGCAAGGCCGTGCTGTGGAGGCCGCGCCCCGCCAGGGCGCGCAAAGCTATGATCCTCTGCAGAAATTCGGCAGCAATCAAGGCCCAGGCGCTTGCTATTGGTGCACCCTCGGATGAAGATGAAGCAGCCGGCGGCAGCGCCGACCCAGCTCAAATTGACGCGAACCCCATGAACCAGACGACACCGGCTTTGTCGCTAGATCGCACCGAAATGGCCCGGTCGCTGGCCCACGCCCTCGAGGCCGATCCGGCAGGCCTTGCGGCAGGCCTGCTCGAAATGCTTGACCGGGTAGACGCGTTGCTCTCCGTCAAAGAGGTGGCGAGCGGTCGCTACCTGCACGTCAATGAGGCGATGGCCGCGCTCTTTGGGCGCAGTGTTGCGACGATGCTCGTCACCACCGATGCCGATTTGATGGAACTGGCGCAGGTCGCAAGCATTCGCGCGGCCGAACAAAGCGCTCTGGGCCATGAGGGTCCAACGCTGAGCGAGCACCGAATCGACCGCGATGGCCGCAGGCACGAGTTCAGTGTCACCCGCATGCCGCTGCCGGGGGTGGCCGGTGGCACAGCGCGTAATGTGCTCAGCGTCTGGATCGACCGCACGGCGGCGCATCAGCGCGAGCACCAACTGAAGCAGGCCTTACTGCAACTCGAGCAGCAACAACTGGCGGTCGAGGCTCTGCGTCGCGAGACCCAGGACCAGACCGTGCGCGACAGCGCCACCGGCCTTTATCAGCGGGTGCATTTCGACGATCAACTGCGCCGCGAGGTCGATCTTTCGTCGCGCGAGCACCGTGAGTTCGCGCTGGTATCGATCTCGCTCGACCCGCTGACCGACACCGTCAAATCACTCGGCAGCAACGGGCGCTCCCGCGTGCTCGAGGCGCTCGGCCGGCTGTTGCGCAGCAACACCCGCGCGATGGACGCCTCGTGTCGCCTCGACGAAGACCGTTTCGCAGTTTTGCTCTCGGGCGTCGGCCTTGCCACTGCGCACTCGCGCATGGAAGGTCTGCGGCGCCAGTGCGCGACCCAGATCGTCGCTCTCGAGGGGCGCGATCTCGGCTTCACCGTGTCGATGGGCGTCGCGAGTTTCCCGCATACCGCCCATACCGAGAGCGATCTGATGCAGGCCGCCGATACGGCGCTTCGTGAAGCTCAGAAGCGCGGCGGCAATCACGTGGCGCTGGCCAGCATTCGGTTCGACTCAGGCCCCGGCCCGGTTTGAGTCGCGGTCATGGGCTGCGCTTCTTGCCACGACTTTGCGTCTGCAAGCAATCTAGACGTCGAGGTGCAGCTCTTCGGCGGCTTCTAGGTCACCAATCGAGCGCTCGGATCGTTCTTCATCAACCCGCAGCCGATGCGTCGATGGGGCGACAGTGGGTAAAAGATAAGGTGTCCGCCGCGAGCCGTGAGCCGCATTCCTGAACCAGGAGTTCAGGTGGGCGAGGTCAGCCCGGTTTCGGGTTCATCTGACGCGAGACAATCACACCAGCCGAGCGATGTTCCAAGCCCCTGCTCTAAAGAGCATAGGTTCAAGGAAATATAAAACTCACGCGTACGCGACGGACAAAAACATTCTACGGCGCATGCATGGCGAATCGGTGGATGTCAGATCAATCGCCCGTCGGCACCGAGGGCTTGATCGAGCCGCGCAATGAGGTCGTCGACGTCGGCTTTGCTTACTTCAGCGGTCTCGGTGCCGACTGACGCGGTCGCAGGCCGCACGGCGGGCCGTCCGGCGAGCGCATAGGCGAGGTTCAGCGCCGCGAGCACGGCGATACGCTCGCGTGCCTTGACCTTGCCCCCGTCGCGAATTGCGCTCATCTCGCGGTCGACGTTGCCTACGGCTTCGAGCAAAGCCAATTCGCCGCCCTCTGGGCAACCGAGCAGGTAGCTTTGCCCCAGGATCGTCACTTCCATTTGCTTCATGCCTTCGGCCCTTCGGTGTCGTCAATCCCAGGCGCAGTGGCGGGTTCGATCGGCAGCCGCTCGAGCAAGGCATCTATGCGGGAGCGCGCTGCGTTGAGACGTGAACGAAGGCTGTCGCGTTCGTGCGCCACGGTGGCAACCTGTTGCTCGAGCAATGCGTTCGTGCGCTGCAATTCGGCGTGCCGCAAGAGCAGCCGCTCGACCCGGTCGGCGAGTTCTTCGATCTTCGACATGGCGCGATGCAGGTGGAGGCAAAGGGTGGCGGGATTGTAGGTGTGGGCCCTGCTTACAATCAAAAGCGTTGGTGCCCGTGTCGGCGTTCAGTCGGCACAGTTAAACGGGAAGCAGAAGGAAATCACACCTCGCGTGCGACAACCGAATCTGCGCTGCCCCCGCAACGGTACGGCGGACGAAGCTCCGGTGGCGATCCATCGCCACTCGCTTCAGCTCTCGCGCACACACCACTGAAGGCTTTGCGCCTTCGGGAAGGTCGCGAGGGTCGCTCCGCCAGCCCGGATACCGGCCAACAAGCGACTGCACGCGAATCGTGTGCCGTCATATCGCGAGCGTCTGCGGGGAAGCAGGCCGCCCGCCTTTTGGCAGAGCTTGTTCAACCATGTCGTTTCCTTTTTCGGCGCTCCATGCGCCTTTTGCCTTCGGCCGTGCGGCCGGTGGCGCGCTCGTCGTGCTCGCTGCGATTAGCTCACCCGTTCACGCGCAAACCCCCTTGAGTCCGGTCGTCGTGGTCGGCAGCCGCGAGCCACAACCGATCGACCGCATCACCGCCGACGTCGTCGTCATTACTTCCGACCGCATCCGGGAGAGCAGCGCCGATTCGGTCGAAGATCTGCTGCGCCGGGAAGCCGGCTTGCAAGTCTCGCGAACCGGTGGACCAGGCCAGGCAGCCTCGGTGTTCATTCGCGGTGCGGGCGCCAGCAATACCGTCGTGCTGATCGACGGTGTGCGCATCGGCTCGGCCACGTTAGGGCAGGTCGGGTTCGAGTCGATCGGCCTCGCGCAGATCGATCGCATCGAAGTGCTGCGCGGGCCCGCTGCCAGCCTTTACGGCGCTGATGCGGTCGGCGGTGTGGTGCAGATATTCACCCAACGTGGCCAGGGCGCGCCGGCTTTTACCGCCAACGCCGCGATCGGCGGCTACGGCTCGAAGCAGGGCGGTGTGGGTCTGAGCGGCGCCGCGGGCAGCGTCGACTACGCGGTGGCGATCGCGCGTGAACGCAGCCGCGGCGTCTCGGCCTTGAAGCCGGGCGACACCTTCGGCAATTTCAATCCTGACAACGACGGCTTCACCCGCGACACCGGCCAATTCAAGCTCGGCGTCGCGCCAGCGGCAGGTCACCGGATCGGCGTGGGCGCGGTGATGAGCCGTTTGAATTCGCAATACGACGCGAGCGAATACCTGCCGCCGAATTTCGACCAGGATGCCTCGCCCGATTTTCGCAACAAGCTGCACAGCAACGTGTTCTCGCTCGACTACCGCGGCGTGATCTCGAACGCATGGACGACCAGCGCGCAGCTCTCGCACAACGATGACGACCTGAAGAGCGGCGGCACAGTCATCGAGCGTTTTCGCACCCGGCGTGAGCAGTTCGCCTGGCAGAACGCGTTGAGCTTGTCAGGCGGGCAGCAGCTGGTGCTCGCCTACGAGCACTTGAACGAACGCGCCGACTCGGCAGCATTCGTGAGCGGCGAGATGCGCCGCAACGACGCCTTTATCGCTGGCTACACCGGGCAGTTCGGCACGCAGGCACTGCAAGCCGACGTGCGGCAAGACCAGAACTCGGTCTATGGCGGTGAGACGACGGGCAGGCTGGGCGGCAGCATCGAAATCGCGTCGGGATGGCGCCTGCGCGCACTTGCCGGCACGACCTTTCGTGCGCCGAGTTTCAACGAGCTGTACTACCCGGGCTTCGGTGTCTCGGGCGAGCCCTACCGCGTCCGGCCCGAGCACGGCCGCAGCATCGAGCTGGGCTTGAACTGGCGCAGCGGCGAGAGCGAAGCGGCAGCCACCGTCTACCAGAACCGGGTGCGCGATTTGATCTTGTACGAGGGCGACAAAGCGTTTTGCCCGCCCACGATCGACTATCAATACGGCTGCGCGCGCAACGCTGGCCGCGCGCGGCTGCAAGGCGCCACGCTGTCGGGCGCGCAGCGCTTCGGCGCTTTGCGGGTCAGCGGCACGATCGACTTTCTCGATGCCAAAGACCTCGACACCGGCCACCGCCTGAGCCGCCGCGCTGCGCACCAAGAGAGCCTCGCAGCCGACTACGACCTCGGCGCCTGGCGGATCGGTGCGGCGCTGTTCGCGGTTGGCGCGCGTCCCGATGGCACAGCCACCTTGAGGCGCTATGCCACGCTCGACCTGAGCGCGCGCTGGCGGTTTGCTCCGCAGTGGCAATTCGAAGCCAAGCTGCTGAATGCGACCGACCGGCAGTACGAACCGGTGCACGACTACCAGGCCCTCGGTCGCCAGGCATGGATCGGCCTGCGTTACGCGAGCGCGGGGTTCTGAGCCTTGAAGGCCGCCCACGAACTGATCCTCGGCGGCCAGCGCAGCGGCAAATCGCGCTGCGCCGAAATGCGCGCTGCAGAGTGGCTGACCCGCCCTGCACACAGCGCCGTGCTGCTCGCCACAGCGCTGGCCGGCGACGACGAGATGCGCTCGCGAATCGAACGCCACCGCGCTGACCGGGCCAAGCGCATCCCGCGCCTCGCCGCCTTCGACGTGCCCCGGGATCTGGCTGGCGTGATGCAGACTCAGTCGGCGCCAACCCGGCTCGTCGTGATCGATTGCCTCAGCCTTTGGCTCACCAACCGGCTGATGCCTCTGCATGGCGAATCGGCCACAGACATCGAGCTGGCCGAAGCGCGCCATGCCCTGTGCGACGCGCTTGCCGCAGCGCGCGGGCCAGTGCTGCTGGTGTCGAACGAGATCGGGCTCGGCGTCACCCCGCTGGGCGCTGAAGTGCGGCGCTTCGTCGACGAACTCGGCCGCCTGCATCAGGTGCTCGCCGCTGCCTGTGCGCGGGTCACGTTGATGGTCGCCGGCATCGAAGTGCCGGTAAAGCGGGCGACCGAATGAAGCGGCTTCTCGCATCCGGCTTGCTGGCCTGCGCGACTGCGTTAATCGGCAACGCGAGCCATGCCCAAGGAGCGGTGCGCGACGACCGCGGCGCAGTGGTCGCGCTCAAGTCACCACCGCAGCGCATCGTCAGCCTGCTGCCCTCGCTGACCGAAAGCGTGTGCGCGCTCGGGGCCTGCGCGCGGCTGGTCGGTGTCGATCGTTACTCGAACTGGCCGGCGAGCGTGCTTGCGCTGCCGCGCCTGGGCGGGCTAGACGACGCGCCGATCGAGCGCATCGTCGCGCTGCACCCCGATCTCGTGCTGGTCGCGTCGTCGGCCCGGGTGGTCGACCGGCTCGAGGCGCTAGGGCTCACGGTGGCGGTGCTCGAAGCGCGCGACCGCGCCGATGCGAAGCGCAGCCTCGAGACGATCGCGCGGCTGCTCGGCACGCCGGCCGAAGCCGCGCGGGTCTGGGCCGAGATCGAGCGCGAGACCCGCGCCGCGGCCGCGCGCGTGCCGACATCGCTGCGTGGGCAGCGGGTGTATTTCGAGGTCGACGAAGCGCCCTATGCCGCCGGCCCGACGTCTTTCATCGGCGAAACGCTGGCGCAGCTCGGTTTGTCGAGCGCGCTGCCCGCCGCGCTCGGGCCGTTTCCCAAGTTGAACCCGGAGTACGTTGTGCGCCTGCAGCCCGATCTGATCATGGCCGGCGAGATGGCCATCGTCGAGATGCCGAAGCGCCCCGGCTGGGCCACGTTGCACGCGTTGCGCGAGTCCCGCACTTGTGGCTTTGCGACCGCGAACTATGAAGTGTTGATTCGCCCCGGCCCGCGCATGGGCGAGGCAGCGGGCCGGGTTGCCGATTGCCTCGAGGCGATCGCAGCCCGCGCAAAAGCGACCAAGGCGCATTGACGATGCCGATCGACCGCGGTCGCCGCCTTCGTCTCGGCATTGCGCTGGCGGTGGCGACCGCGCTGCTGCTGATGGCCGGCCTGGCAGCAGGCAGTGACGGTTGGTCGCCAACGCGTCTGGTGCAGACCCTGCGCAGCGACGACGGCGCCTTGCTGATCGGCCAGATTCGCGCACCGCGCACGTTGGGTGCGTGGTTGGTCGGCGCGCTGCTCGGGCTGGCCGGCGCCATCGCGCAAGGTCTGTTTCGCAACCCGTTGGCCGACCCCTACCTGCTCGGCTCGGCCTCTGGCGCCTCGCTCGGCGTGGTCGTCCTGTTGGCAGCAAGTGCGCTGGGCGGCCACGAAATCGGCATGGCTACCGCGGGTGTGCTCGCGCGGCTCGGTCTGGTCGGCGCTGCATTTGGGGGCGCGCTGGCCGGCGTGCTGTTGACGCTGACGCTGGCGCGCGGGGTGCAACAAACAACGCGCTTGTTGCTGGCCGGTGTGGTTGTCGGCGTGGTGCTGTCGGCCGCAAGTGACCTGCTCACCAGCGCCGCGCCCGAGGCCTTGCGCGGACGCCAGGCCTTCTTGCTCGGCAGCACCGGATACGTCGGCTGGGCCGGCTGCACCGTGCTGGCCATCGGCCTCGTGCTGACCTTGCCGCCGAGCTGGCGGCTGGCGCGCGCGCTCGACGCATTGACGCTCGGGGTCGACAGCGCTATCAGCCTGGGCTTGGCGCTGCCACGGGTTCGGCTCGCGCTGGTCGGCGCACTCGCGCTCGCGACCGGCATCGCGGTTTCGCAAGCCGGGTTGATCGCGTTCGTGGGCTTGGTTGCACCGCATCTCGTGCGTCGCTTTGCGCCGGCACCGCACGGCTTCACGCTGCTTGCGAGTGCGGCCGCCGGTGGCACCTTGCTGCTCGCGGCCGACGTGCTCGCCCGCAGCCTGATCGCGCCGCAAGAGGTGCCGGTGGGCGTGCTGACCGCCTTGCTCGGCGGCGGCTATTTGATCTGGCTGCTGCGCAAGGGGCGGGCACCGTGACCGGTCTCGAAGCGCGCGGGGTCAGTGTCAAGCTCGGGAGCACCCAGGCCCTGCTCGACGTGAGCCTCGCGCCCCAGCCCGGCTGGACGGCGATCGTCGGCCCCAACGGGGCCGGCAAATCGACCCTGCTGCGCGTGCTTGCCGGCTTGCAGCCGCCTGACGCCGGCAAGGTGATGCTGCACGGCCGTGCGCTCGCCAGCGTGCCGCCGCGCGAGCGTGCCCGACAGCTGGCGTGGCTGGCGCAACAGGGCGAAGCAAGCGGCGAGTTGACTGTGCGCGAAGTCGTTCACCTTGGGCGCTTGCCGCGGCTCGGCCTCTTCGGTGCGGCGAGCGCCGACGACGGGATCCGTGTCGACCAAGCGATGCGCGATGCCGGGTGCACCGCCTGGGCCCATCGGCGCCTGCATGAACTCTCGGGCGGTGAGCGCCAGCGTGTGCTGCTCGCGCGCGCACTCGCGGTCGAGGCGCAGTGGCTGCTGCTCGACGAGCCGACGACCCACCTCGACCCGCAGCACCAGGTCGCGCTCGTGCGCTTGCTGCAGCGCCAGGCGCGCGCGGGCTGCAATGTGGTCAGCGTGCTGCACGACCTCGCGCTCGCGCTAGCCGCCGACCATCTGGTCGTGATGGCAGCGGGCCAGATTTGCGCTGAAGGCACGCGCGACGACCCTAGGCTGCACGCCGCGTTCATCGCGGTCTTCGGCGGCGCGCTGCGCATCGAACGCGTCGGCACGCACTGGGTCACCATTCCGCAACTGGAGTCGCCTTGATCTACTCACCGACACACTCCAACGACGACGCGCTCGCGACGCGCTTGCAGCACCGCCTCGACCAACTCACCAAGCCCCGCGGCTCGCTCGGTCGGCTCGAAGCGCTGGCGTTGCAGATCGGCCTGATTCAGGGCCGCGAGAAACCGCGCCTCGAGGCGCCGCAACTCGTCGTGTTCGCGGCCGACCACGGCCTCGCGGCGCAAGGCATCTCGGCTTACCCGAGCGAGGTCACGGCGCAAATGGTCGAGAACTTTCTTGCCGGCGGCGCGGCGGTCAATGTGCTGGCGCGGCAGCACGGCCTCGCGCTGACGGTGGTCGACGCGGGCGTGCGCGCTGCGATCGCGCCGCGCGCGGGCTTGCTGATCGAGAAGATCGCTGCTGGCACGGCCGACGCTTCATTCGGCCCGGCGATGAACGAATCGCAATGTGCCGACGCCATCGCCCGCGGTCGCCGCATCGTGGCCGCGCTGCCTGGCAACGCGCTCTTGCTCGGTGAGATGGGCATCGGTAACACCTCGAGTGCAGCGCTGCTCGCGGCGCGCTTGGGTGGCCATCCGATCGATGCCTGCGTGGGCCGCGGCACGGGGCTCGACGATGCCGGACTGGCTCACAAGTGCGAGGTGCTGGGCCGAGTGCTCGAGTGCCACAACGAAGCACGCGAACCGCTGGCTGCGCTGTCTGCTTTCGGCGGGTTCGAAATTGCCATGATGGTCGGCGCCGCATTGCAAGCAACCGCAGAGCGGCGCGTGCTGGTGGTCGACGGGTTCATCGTCAGCGCGGCGATCCGGGTTGCGACGTTGCTCGATCCGGCCGTGCACGCGTGCTGCATTTTTGCGCACCGCTCCGACGAGGCCGGTCATGCGCTGCTGCTCGCCGATCTGCGCGCCGAGCCCCTGTTGCAACTCGGGCTGCGCCTCGGTGAAGGCTCGGGCGCCGCGCTCGCGTGGCCGTTGATCGAGAGCGCTGTGCGCTTGCTCGACGAGATGGCGAGCTTCGAGTCGGCTGGGGTGTCACAGCGCAGCGCGTCATGAGCCGGGTGGTGCTCGAGCTGCGCCTTTTTTTCATCGCGCTGCAGTTCTTGACCCGCGTGCCGACGCCGCGCTGGGTCGGCTTCGATCCCGACTGGTTGAACCGCAGCGCACGCTATTTTTCGCTCGTCGGCAGCGTGGTCGGGGTCGTTTCAGCTGCGGTGTTGTGGGCGGCGAGCCAGGTGTTCCCGCCGGTGGTCGCGGTGCTACTTTCGATGACCGCCACGCTGGTCTTGACCGGCGGCTTTCACGAAGACGGCCTCGCCGACACTTGGGATGCGCTCGGTGGTGCCGTCGACCGCGAGCGGGCCCTCGCGATCATGAAAGACTCGCGCATCGGCAGCTACGGCGCCCTCGCGCTGTGGGCGGTGCTCGGGCTGAAGGCCACCGCGTTGTCTGCGTTGACCGATGCCGGCCTGATGTCGGCGATGGCGGCATCGCTGCTCGCGCACACCGCGAGCCGCGCCGCAGCCGTCACGCTGATTCGCGTGCTGCCGTATGCCGGCGATTTGGCGCATGCCAAGGCCAAGCCGCTGGCCCGCAGTGTTTCGGCGATCGAAGTCGCGGTGGCAGTCGGATGGGCGCTGTGGTTCGCTGCCTTGCTCGTCGCGCTGAACCCCGCTCGAAGCGCCCATGTGGGCGCGGCTTTGTTGCTGGCAGCAGCCGGCACGGGCTGGAGCATTCGCTGGTTGCGTGCCCGGCTCGGGGGCTACACCGGTGACACGCTCGGTGCCACCCAGCAGCTCACCGAATTAGCGATGCTGCTCGGCTGGCTCGCGGTGGCGCGGTGGCCCGCGTGATGGTCTGGCGCCACGCGCGGCCGCGCGAGGTGCAGGGGCGTTGCATCGGGCGCACCGAGGTCGTGGTCGATGCGCGCAAGAGCAAGCGGCTTGCCCATCGCATCCGGGCCTGGGCGCGGCGGCATGCGGCGCCGCATGTGGTCGTCACCTCGCCGCTGGGCCGCGCCGCCGACACCGGGCGCTGGCTCGGGCGCTGGGGTTGGCAGCACCGCATCGACCTGCGTCTGCTCGAACTCGACTTCGGCGCGTGGGATGGCCGGCCCTGGGCTGACATTTCGCGCTCTGACTTCGACGCGTGGTGTGCCGAATTCGTCATGCAGGCGCCGGGTGGCGGCGAGACCGTCGGCGTGCTGCTGGGCCGTTGTGCGAGTTTTCTCGCAGAGTCGACCGAGGTCTGCGTGGTTGGCCATGCGGGCTGGATCAGCGCGGCGCTGTGGCTCGAAAGGCGTTCGGCCGACGCGCCGCAGGCGTCGACATGGCCGGCAGCCGTGGGCTACGGCACGCGTCGTGCGTTTACTCGGGCAGCGGGTTGAGCGGCATCGGGATCGTCGCCAGGCGGTTCGGGGTGCTCGACTCCCACAACGCGCCGGGGGTCGTGTCGACCGAGGCGTTGACGACCTGCATCAGCGTCAGGCTGGCGCGCGACGCGATCTTGCGCAGGCTTTGCAGTTGGCGCTGCGTCCAGTAAACCGGTGCGCCAGCGTGCTCGCAGGCGAAGGTGCCGAAGAGTGCGCCGTTGACCGAAAAGCTCATGTCCATCAACGCGACCACGCCGTTTTCGTTCAGGTAGGCGCGCTGCGAGTCGTTGATGACCGGGTCTTCGCGGCCATCGCTCGACATCACGTAGCCGTCGCGTTGCAGTTGATCGAGGTAGCGGCCGCCTTCGGCGTGGGCGATGTCGGCGGCACCGACCAGGCCGTCGACGCTGGTGTCGTACATGGCGATGCAACGCAGCACCCGCGCATCGGCGTCGTCGACGAACACGCGCAGGCCGGCACGGCTGCAACCGATGCGCGCGGCAACGAAGCGAACCAGTTGCTCGACGTACTGTGCGCTGTCGATCTCACCGCGCTCGAGTTGTCCCGAAATAAACTGGAGATCGGTGAGGTCGGACATGCACAAATTATCGAGCCTGGCCCTGTCTCGGTGAAAGGCGCGGTAAGGCCGCATGTGTGAACTGCGTGGCGCCGACCGCACCGGCGAGGAGGGGATAGGCATCGCACCACTGCGTCACGGCGCAGGCTTCGCAAAGGGGCCGGCGCGCCTGGCAAACATAGCGGCCATGCAGGATCAGCCAATGGTGGGCATCGACCAGATAGGCCGCGGGCACACGCATGAGCAGTGCGCGCTCGACCTCGATCACGTCCTTGCCGGGTGCCAGACCGGTGCGGTTCGAAACCCTGAAGATGTGCGTATCGACCGCCATCGTCGCCTCGCCGAAGGCCACGTTGAGCACGACGTTGGCCGTCTTGCGGCCTACGCCTGGCAGGGCCTCGAGTTCGGCGCGGGTGCGAGGCACCTGTCCGCCGTGGCGCTCCAGCAGCAGGCGGCATGTCTCGAGCAGATTCTTCGCCTTGGTCGGGTAGAGACCGATGGTGCGGATGTGGGCCTTGAGCCCGTCGAGCCCGAGCGCCAGCACCTTGGCGGGGCTGTTGGCGGCTGCGAAGAGGCCTCGCGTGGCCTTGTTCACGCTCACGTCGGTGGCCTGGGCCGAGAGCAGCACGGCCGCGAGCAGCTCGAACACGTTGGTGTATTCCAGCTCGGTTTCGGGCTGGGGGTTGGCGGCCTTCAGCGTTGCGAAGAAGGATTCGATGGCAGCAGCTTGCATCGCGCGGATTCTGCCGCGCTGCGGTCTAGATCAACCGCCCCGCGGCGCGCGGCTGGCACGAGCGCGGGCAAGCACTTCGGTGATCGCGGCACGCTTGGCAGCAATGTCCGTCGGTGCCGCCGAGCCGCCAGCCGGGTCGTCATGCGTGCTGCAGGTTGTTGCCGCTGGTGTGGCGTCGCCCGCCAGCCGCTCACGATGCCAGACGTAGCGGCTGCGGGCCGATTGGGCTTGCGGTGCGCTCCAGGCCTGCCAGCCGGTTGCGGTGCCGCTGGCCGGCAACATTGCGATGCAGTCGACCGGGCAGGCCGGCAGGCAGAGTTCGCAGCCGGTGCACTCGGCCTCGATCACGGTGTGCATGCCTTTGGGCCCGCCGACGATGCAGTCGACCGGGCAGGCTTTGAGGCAGAGCGTGCAGCCGATGCACCAGGCTTCGTCGATCACCGCCAGCCGGCGCGGCACCTCGATGCCATTGGCCGGGTTCAACGCCAACACCGGCTGGCCGGTGAGGGCAGCCAGACGCGCAATGCCCTCGTCACCGCCGGGCGGGCACTGGTTGATCGGCACCTCGCCAGTGGCGATGGCCTCGGCGTAGCGGCGGCAGTCGGGAAAGCCGCAGCGGGTGCACTGGGTTTGCGGCAGCGCGTCGTCGATCGCTGCGATCAACCGCTCGCGTGCGTTGACCGACAAAGCCATCGCCTGATGGGCGCTCACGCGCGGCGCGCGGCTTTCTTCGGTGCCGCGGCTGCTCTGCGCGACGTTGGGGTCGCGTTTGCGCTCGATGCCTTCACGGTTTTCGGGCGAGCAACGCGCTCTTCGCCTTGGTGGCTTGCGATGAAATCGCGCATGGTCGGGTAGACCTGCTCGCGCCAGCGCCGGCCCGAGAAGATGCCGTAGTGCCCGGCGCCGATCACGTCGTAGTGGAATTGCCGCGCCTTCGGGATGCCGGTGCAAAGGTCGTGCGCGGCGCGGGTCTGGCCCGCGCCCGAGATGTCGTCGAGTTCACCTTCGATCGTGAGCAGCGCAGTGCTAGTGATGTCGGCCGGGCGCACCGGCTCGTCGCCGACGACCCAGGTGCCGTTGACCAGTGCGAAGTCCTGGAACACGGTCTTGATCGTGTCGAGGTAGTACTCGGCGGGCATGTCGAGGACGGCGTTGTATTCGTCGTAAAACCCGCGGTGAAACTCGGCGCTGTCGTCGTCGCCGCGCACGAGATCGAGAAAATAATCGTAGTGCGAGCTCATGTGGCGGTCGGGGTTCATCGCGACGAAGCCGGTGTGCTGTAAAAACCCCGGGTACACCGCGCGGCCGCTGCCTGGAAAGTTGGTCGGCACGCGGTAGATCACGTTGTTCTCGAACCACTCGAACGGCTTGGTGGTCGCGAGGTTGTTGACGGATGTCGGACTTTTGCGGGCATCGATGGGGCCGCCCATCATCGTCATCGTGCGGGGGGTAGGCTCACCGCGGCTGGCCATCAACGAGATCGCTGCCAGCACCGGCACGGTCGGCTGGCAAACCGAAATCACGTTCACCTCGGGCCCGATGTGGCGAATGAACTCCTGGACGTAGTTAACGTAGTCGTTCAGGTGAAACGGGCCGGCGTCGAGGGGCACCATGCGCGCGTCGGTCCAGTCGGTGATGAAGACCTTGTGGTCGCGCAGCAGCTCGCGCACGGTCTCGCGCAGCAGCGTCGAGTGGTGGCCCGAAAGCGGCGCCACGACCAGCACCGTCGGTTGGTCTTTGATGCGCGTCAGCACCGCGACGTCATCGGTGAAGCGCTTGAAGCGCAGCAACCGGCAGAAGGGTTTCAGGAGCGCAACCTGCTCTTGCACGGCGACATCGACCGCGCCCACTTTGACCGAAGTGATCGCGAACTCGGGCTTCTCGTAGTCTTTCGAAAGCCGGTGCATCAGGTCGAGCCCGGCCGACACGCGCTGGGCGCCCGGCGTGTGCGCGAAAGGTGAAAGCGGGTGGTTGTAGAGCTTGGAGGTCGCGCTTGCGAACTCCGCAAATGGGCTCAGCAGCGCGCGCTGGGATTCATAGACCTGATAGAGCATGGGAACCCCCGGAGTTCGAGACGATTGTGCGACGCAGCATTCTAGTTGCGCACCTCGAATCCGGAGGCTGCCCGAGAGTTACCCGAGAGCGGATCAACGGCGTGTTGTCGACCGCTCGTCGGGAATCAGACAGAAACCTTGGCGATCGCCGTGACCACCGCGTCGATGTTTTGGTTGTTGAGCGCCGCCACGCAGATGCGCCCGGTGTCGACGCCGTAGATACCGAACTCGTCGCGCAGCCGCTCCATTTGCGGCTTGGTGAGGCCCGAGTAGCTGAACATGCCGCGCTGCCGCGTGATGAAGCTGAAGTCCTGCTGCAGGCCCGACGCTTCCAGCCTGGCTTGTAGCGCGACGCGCATCTCTTTGATGCGCACGCGCATGCCGGCAAGTTCGCCCTCCCACATCGCGCGCAGGGCAGGGGTGGTCAATACCGTTGCGACAACCTGCGCGCCGTGAGTCGGCGGATTCGAGTAGTTGGTGCGGATCACCCGCTTCAACTGGCTCAGCACGCGCACGGCCTCGTCTTTCGAGTTGCAGACGACGCTCAGTGCGCCAACCCGTTCGCCGTAAAGAGAAAAGCTCTTCGAGAAACTGGTGGCGACAAAGCAATCGAGCCCGGCGTCAAGGAAGAGGCCGACAACGGCGCCGTCTTCGTTGATGCCGTCGCCGAAGCCTTGATAGGCCATGTCGAGAAACGGCACCAGACCGCGCTGCGCAA
>JAYUWC010000125.1:0-1932 GCA_043753755.1 Rhizobacter sp. | reverse complement strand
CAGGCCCAGCGCCAGCCGTGCGCGCCTGCGCCGTCGCTCAGGGCCGGCACCAGCAAGGCCGAGATCACGATGCCCACGCCGGTGCCGCCGTAGTAGATGCCGAGCACCAGGCCGGCCGACGGTGCGCCGCGCGTGCCGCGACGGGCCGACCCGGCAAGCCGCGCGGCGAGCAACCCGCCCGAGACGAAGGTCGCGGCACTTGCGATGCCGGTTAGCGCGCGCAGCACGTAGAGCGCCGCATCGCCGTTGAACGCGCCGTGCGCGACCAGCAAAAATGCCGCCGCGAAGCCGCCGCCGAGCAAGGTGCGACGGGCGCCGAAGCGACGCAGCCATCGCGGCGCGCACAGTGCACCGGCGAGATAGCCTGCGGCGTTCACCGTGTTCATCGTGCCGGCGGTGAGGTAGCTCCAGCCGAGGTCGAGCCGCATCGGCGGCAACAGCAATGCGTACGAAAAACGCGACAGGCCGAGCGAGACCGCCGCCGCGAGCGCCAGCGCTGCGGCGATGAGCAAGGTGGGCGTCTCGCGTCGCAGCGACGCAGAAGAAGTCGTCATCGCTGCAGTCTTGCACATGGGCAGCGCGCGATGCTTCGCCACGCAGCGAAGTGAAATGAGCCGCCGTCCTACCGGTGCGCGCGCCTTGGGCCGATCGTCGAGCCCCGACACCCTCGGCTTCATTCGCGAGCCTATGCCGAACAGGCGATCCCTTCTGCGAGCCTCCATGTCAGACAACGCCACCCTCGACGCCGCCGCGCCTACTGCAGCGCAAGCGCAGCAAACCGCCCGCAGCTTCGACATCGACTGTTCGCTGGTCTACGAAGTCTCGGGCCCGACCGACTTCTTGTTTCAGCTGCACGCGCTCGACGGCATGGACCAACAGGTGCTGCAAGAGTCGATGACGATCACCCCCGCACTGCCGCAACACGTCTACGCCGACCCGACTGTCGGTCACCGATTCTTGCGCTTGCATGCCGAGGCGGGCACGGTCGCGGTCAAATACCGCGCCCGCGTGCGCCGCACTGCCGGGCCTGTCGACCTCGCGGCGCGTGAAGTGCCGATCGCCGAGCTGCCCGACGAGGTGCTGCACAACTTGAATCCGACGCGCTACTGTGAATCCGACCACCTCGGCCCCGCGGCACAAAAGCTGTTCGGTGCGGTGCCTGCGGGCCACGCGCGCGTGCAGGCGATCGTCGACTGGATCTACACCAACATCGACTACCAGATCGGCTCGTCGCAAGCGACGACGACCGCGATGCAGGTCTTCGTGCAACGCGCCGGCGTGTGCCGCGACTTCGCGCACCTCGGCGTTACTTTTTGCCGCGCGCTCAACATCCCGGCGCGCCTGGTGGTCGGCTATGCGCGCTTTCAGGCGCCGCCGCCCGACTTTCACGCGGTGTTCGAGGCCTACCTCGGCGGCCGCTGGGTCATGTTCGACGCGACCCGAATGTCACCGGTCGATGAACTCGTTCGCATCGCGACCGGCCGCGACGCGAAAGACGTGGCCTTCGCCACGATCTTCGGGCCGGCAACGATGACCTCGATGAGCCCGTTGATCGAAGCGTCGACCACCTGACGCCCGCCGGCAGCGATTCGGCGTTCAGCGTCGGTCGAGCAACCCACGCGCCACTTCGGCAAAGCCCGCACCACGCGCGCCGGTCGTGAGGTAGGCGGGCCAGACCTGCAGCGCCTCGGCGAAGTCGAGCAAATTGGCCACGCCGACGCTGAGCGAAAAGTGCCCGAACATCGCCTGGTCGTTGGGCGAGTCGCCGACGTAAAGCCAGCGCGTGCGCTCGGCCTCGAGATCTCGCGCGAGCAGCCGCTGCACGATCCACTGCGCACCGCTGACCTTGTCGTGCGCGCCGAACCAGCCGTTGATGTGGATCGAACTCACCGTCGCGTTCATGCCTGCGGCGCGCATCAGCGCCAGCACCGC
>JAYUWC010000124.1:0-1933 GCA_043753755.1 Rhizobacter sp. | reverse complement strand
GAATTGGCGCGCGCCTGTGGGGTGATGCCCGAGTGGGTGATTGAGCATGTCGAGGCGGGCGTGCTGCAGGTCGACACCGCGCGCAGCGAGTGGCGCTTCGATGCGGTGACGTTGGTGCGCGCGCGCCGCATCAGGCAACTCGAATCAAACTTCGATGCCGACCTGCAGCTTGCCGCACTGACCGCCGATCTCATCGAAGAGGTGGCGCTCCTGCGGCGCCAATTGCAGACGCAGGTCGGTTAGAAACCTCGAGGAGACGGCTCGTCGCGACGGCCCGACGACGCTTCAGCGCGGCGCGGCTTCGATGTGTTCGACTGCGGGTGCCATGAACATCGGGTGCTCGGCCGCAGGCAGACGCGGCAGGCTCGCCAGCTCGGCGCGCTCGTCGAAGAACGCATAACCGCACTTGCGCCGCTTTGCGACATACATCGCGGCATCGGCACTGCGGATCAGCACCGCCGAAGTGGTACACGGATCGGCGTTGGTGGCAATGCCGATGCTCGCTCGCACCGTGAGTTCGAGCTCGCCGATCTTGATCGGCGCGGCGACGGTGTCCAGCAGCTTGCAGGCCATGTGGCTGAGCTGCTCGCGGCTCGGCACGTCGAGCAGCAGACAGGTAAATTCATCGCCGCCGACCCGGCTCACGAGGTCTTGCGCACGCACCGCGTGGGCCAAGCGTGCGGCAACGATCTTCAGCAGCTCGTCGCCGGCGTCGTGGCCGTGTTCGTCGTTGATCGCCTTGAAGTCGTCCAGATCGAGGTAGAGCAGCGCCAACGCGGCGGGCCTGTGATGCCCCGAGGGCGTGAACTGACCGAGTCGTTCGCGAAAGAAGTGGCGGTTCGGCAACTGCGTCAGGCCATCGTGCAACGCCAAGTGGCGTGCCGCTTGCACATCGAAACGCGAGTCGGCCAACTCACCTTGGGTTTGCGCCAGCACGGCGTTCGCATCGGCGAGCTTGCGCTCCAGGAGTTGCCGTCGCAGCGCCTCATGCGCCAGCGTGTCGTGCAATTGGTCGAGAGCGCCGGCGCAGTCAAGTGCGCTGAAACGCATGCGCGCGTCGGCTTCGGAAAGATGGCCCTCCTCGCGCGATACCGACCATTCGTCGACAGTCTGGCGCAGGCGGAGTTTTACGGCGCCGAACATCACGTCCCAGTGGGAGATCTCTACATCGCCCGATCCGGAATCGACGGTCGTGTCGGCCAGTGCGGCCCGCGCGCGAACAATTTCAATCATTTTCCGCAACCCCCCATCAGCCCCGGTTGTAAAGCGCAATCGCCGGACCGTCTGTACGGCGGCGCACATATCCGCCGTCAAACACGAGCCCCATGCCCTTGCTCATCACGACTGAGGTGGGCTGTTTCATTCCAGCAGATCCGCATACGATTTTCGGCCTGCGGCGTAGCAGCCGCAGGCCGCGGCCTCGAGCCCGCCGCGGTCGAGCACCGTGAAGTTACCGCGCCGGTATTCGATCAAGCCTTCGCGCTGCAGCGCACCGGCCGCTACCGTCACGCCGACCCGGCGCACACCCAGCATATAGGCCAGAAACTCTTGCGTGACGTAGAAGCTGTCGGAGTGAGCGCGGTCTTGCGTCATCAGCAGCCAGCGCGCGAGGCGCGGTCCGATCAGGTGAAAGCGCAGACAAGCCGCCGATGTGGCGAGCTGTGCCATCAGCACGTAGAGGTAGCGGTGCAAGCCGCGCTGCAGCGCCGGGCTCCTTGCCATCTCGCGCCGAAACGCCGCAGCACTCATGCGCAGCGCCGCACCGGGGCCCTGCACCAGTGCGTGAAGAGGCGCGGTCGAGACGCCCAGCGCCATCTCGGCACCCAGCATCCCTTCGCGCCCGACCATGCCCACTTCGACCCCGTGGGTGCCCTCGATCAGCGCCACCAACGAAATGAAACCGTCGGTCGGAAAGTAGACATGGCGCGCCGGC
>JAYUWC010000123.1:0-6083 GCA_043753755.1 Rhizobacter sp. | reverse complement strand
TGGTGAAAAGTGAAAACAAGACCCTGACGATACAGGTGCTCGAACGCGCCTTCGGGCTGCTCGACGTGCTTGCCAGCCACCCTGATCCGGTCTCGTTGAAGCACATCAGCCAACAGACGGGGCTGCACCCTTCGACGGCCCACCGGATCCTGAATGACTTAACGATCGGCCGCTATGTCGATAGGCCGGAGGCGGGCAGCTATCGGCTCGGCATGCGCTTGCTCGAGCTCGGCAATCTCGTCAAGGCACGCCTCGACGTGCGCGATGCGGCGCTCGGCCCGATGCGCGAGTTGCACAAGCTGACGCACCAGCCCGTGAACCTCTCGATGCGCCAAGGGGACGAGATCGTGTACGTCGAGCGCACCTACAGCGAACGCTCGGGCATGCAGGTGGTGCGGGCGATCGGCGGCCGCGCGCCGCTACACCTCACCTCCGTCGGCAAGCTGTTTCTCGCGCACGACGACACGCCCCGTGTGCGTGCCTACGCAACGCGCACCGGCTTGGCCGGCCACACAAAAAACAGCATCACCGAACTCGCGCAACTCGAGCGCGAACTGGCACGCGTCAATCAATACGGCACGGCGCGAGACGACGAAGAGCTGGAACTGGGGGTGCGCTGCATGGCCGCGAGCATCCTCGATGACCAGGGCAAGTTGATCGCCGGGTTGTCGATCTCCGCGCCGGCCGACCGGCTCGAAGAAAGCTGGCTTGAACGCTTGAAAGAAACCGCCGCGCAAATCTCGTCAGCGCTCGGCCACCGCGGCGCCTAGGCCGCCGGCTCAATTAATCAGGAGGCAGCGATCTTTGGAGCCACGACCAATGTGGCCGGAATCGCGGGGATCACCGGCATCGGGACTACCGACCGCACGGGCATTTCGCTGACCCAGCGGCGCACGCGCTCGGCGTCACCCATGTGCGAATGCTTGCCGGCCGAATCGAGGAACACCATGATCACCTTGCGACCGGCCATGCGCGCCTGCATCACGAGGCAACGGCCGGCCTCGGTGATGTAGCCGGTTTTTTGCAGCAGGATGTCCCACGACGGGCTGCGCACCAGTGCATCCGTCGTGCGGAATTGCATCGGGCGATTGAGCACATCGACTTCGAGTTCTTGCGAAGTCGAGAACTGGCGAATGATCGCGTGCTCCTGGGCTGCACCGACCAGCGTCGCGAGGTCACGGGCGCTCGACTGGTTGCGGCTCGACAAGCCGGTTGGCTCGACGTAGCGGGTGTCGTTCATGCCGAGCGCACGCGCCTTCGCGTTCATTGCCAGCACAAAAGCCGGGAGACCACCCGGGTAGTTGCGACCCAGCGCGTTCGCAGCGCGGTTTTCGGATGACATCAGTGCGAGGTGCAGCATCTCTTCGCGGCTCAGCGTCGTGCCGACCCTCAAGCGCGAGCGGCTGTTCTTCTCGGTATCGATGTCGTCGTCGGTGATCGTCAGCGCTTCGTTCAGCGGCAGCTTGGCTTCGGTCACGACCACGGCGGTCATCAGCTTGGTGAGCGAGGCAATCGGCAGCACGACCTGAGGGTTCTTGCTGAACAGCACTTCGTTGGTGTCGGAGTCGACCACCAGAGCGACGCTCGACTTCAAGTCGAGCGAGTCAGCTGTGTTGTGCAAGCCGTAGAGCTGACCGAACGACGGCCGGGCCGGCTCGATGCGCATCACCGCGGACACCCGTTTGATGCCACCCACATGGCCCGTGTTGCGAAGCACGACGACTTGGCGCGAGCCCTTTGCCGTCCGCGACAACTTCGCAGGCGTTGGCTTCGATTTGACCGGCGCAGCGGCGTGCGCCTTTTTCTTTGCCAAGGCCCCCTGCGCGGCGTCGGCATGAGTCGGCAGGGCGATCGCCGAGGCAGCAACCAAAGCCAGAAGCCCAGTTGTTACAAATTTGATGATCGATGCCACAGCAGTCCTTTGCGCCTAGTGGCGCGAGTGTAGGTCAGAGAAAAAAAGCGCGCAAGATCAAAAACTTAGGCGTCTTTCCTCAAGTCAACCCTCGGGACTGGTCAATTGCGACCGAATGTCAACCTTGGGCCGCGACGCGCTCGATTTTGCTGTGCAGTTTGTTCAACGCAGAGAGGTAAGCTTTCGCCGACGCCACGACGATGTCTGGATCTGCTCCCACGCCATTGACGACCCGACCGCCTTGTTGCAGCCGAACCGTCACTTCTCCCTGGGATTCTGTGCTGCCCGACGTGATCGCATTGACGGAATAGAGCAGCATTTCTGCGCCAGATTCGAGCTTCGATTCGATCGCCTTCAGACTGGCGTCGACCGGGCCGTTGCCGTCGCTTTCGGCGTGGTGCTCAATCTCGCCCGCCGCAAATACCACAGTGGCGTGCGGCCTTTCGCCCATCTCGGAGTGCTGCGACAAAGCGAGCAGCCGGTAGTGCTCGTGCTCGGCGGTGACCGATTCGTCCATCACGAGCGCAATGATGTCCTCGTCGAAGATGTCGCTCTTGCGGTCGGCGAGTTCCTTGAAGCGCACGAAGCCGGCGTTGATCTCGGCCTCGCTGGCCATCTCGATGCCGAGTTCTTTGAGCCGCTGCTTAAACGCATTGCGGCCCGAAAGTTTGCCGAGTACGATCTTGTTCGCGGCCCAGCCGACGTCTTCGGCACGCATGATCTCGTAGGTGTCGCGCGCTTTAAGCACGCCGTCTTGGTGGATTCCCGAGGCGTGTGCGAACGCGTTCGCACCGACAACGGCCTTGTTCGGCTGCACGACGAAGCCCGTGGTCTGCGAGACGAGCCGCGAGGCAGCGAGGATCTGAGTCGTGTCGATGCCGATGTCGAGATCGAAGTAGTCGCGGCGGGTCTTCACCGCCATCACCACCTCTTCGAGCGAGCAGTTGCCGGCGCGCTCGCCCAGGCCGTTGATCGTGCACTCCACCTGGCGGCAGCCGCCGACCATCACACCGGCGAGCGAGTTCGCGACTGCCATACCGAGGTCGTTGTGACAATGCACCGACCAAATTGCCTTGTCGGCATTCGGGATGCGCGTGCGCAGGTCGAGCAAAAATTTGCCGTAGAGCTCGGGGATCGCGTAGCCGACGGTGTCGGGCACGTTGATCGTGGTCGCGCCTTCCTTGATCACTGCCTCGAGCACTCGGCACAGAAAATCGGGGTCGGAGCGGTAGCCGTCTTCCGGCGAGAACTCGACATCACCCGACAGGTTGCGCGCAAAGCGGGTCGCGAGTCTCGCCTGCTCGAACACTTGGTCAGGCGTCATGCGCAGCTTCTTTTCCATGTGCAATGCGCTGGTGGCGAGGAACAGGTGGATGCGCGTCGAGGTACCTCCTTGCAGCGCCTCGGCAGCGCGCGAGATGTCGCGGTCGTTGGCGCGGGCGAGCGAGCAAACGGTACTGTCCTTGATGGCATGCGCGATCGCCCTGATGCACTCGAAGTCGCCGTTCGAAGAGGCTGCGAAACCGGCCTCGATCACGTCGACCTTCAGGCGTTCGAGTTGGCGCGCGATGCGCAGCTTCTCGTCCTTGGTCATCGAAGCGCCGGGCGACTGCTCGCCGTCGCGCAAGGTGGTGTCGAAAATGATCAGCTTGTCGGTCATGGCGGTATTCCTCGTGGGCGAGCGGAGTTGAAGATTCCAACCCGCAGCACAAATGAAAACGGCCCGCTGCGGGTTGCATGCGGGCCGTTGAAATCAGAACGTGTGGACGTGCGTGACTAGCGAACCCGTGGTTCCTCTAGGAGTAGCAGCAGCGAAGTTGCGGGCGCGAGCGTCATGGGTCGGAATGTAGCACGCGAGGTCGCAATGCGATCAGCGGTGCAAGCCCTGTTCGTCCGGGTCGTGGGTCGACGTGGCGATCACGCTGGTGCGCTTGCCCTTCACCCGGCGCCAACCGTAGATCGCATATCCCGACAAACCATAGGCGCAAAAGATCGCGAACAGCAGTTTCGGCGGATCGAGTGCGACCAACGCTATGGCCAGCGCGATGGCGACGATCACGATGAACGGCACGGTGCGGCGCGAGCCGACAACCTTGAAACTGTAAAACGGCGCGTTCGTCACCATCGATAACCCGGCGAACAGTGTCACTGCGAAAGCGGTGTAAGCCAGTGCCGGAATCTGCGACACACCTTTAAACCCCGCATCGTCGACGACCCAAATCAGACCGATGACGATCGCCGCAGCGGCCGGGCTCGGCAGTCCTTGAAAGAACCGCTTGTCGACCACACCGATGTTGACATTGAAGCGCGCCAGCCGCAGCGCCGCGCCCGAAATGTAGACGAAGGCAGGAATCCACCCGGCCTTGCCCAAATCTTTAAGCGCCCAGATGTAGACGATCAATGCCGGCGCTGCACCGAAGCTGACCATGTCGGAAAGGCTGTCCATCTGCTCGCCAAACGCGCTTTGCGAGTTCGTCATGCGCGCGACGCGGCCATCGAGGCTGTCGAGCAGCGCGGCACAAAACACCGCGATGCACGACAGCTCGAAACGCCCGTTGATCGCCATCACGATCGCATAAAAGCCCGAAAACAATGCCGCCAACGTGATCGCGTTCGGCAACACGTACAAGCCCTTGCGGCGCGGTCGGGTCTCGGCCGCAAGTGCAGGTTCGTCGTCTTGCAAGTTGGGCGCTTCGTTCATCGAACCGAGGATACCTTGCAGGTCAGTTTTTCGACTGATCAACGAGCCGGTTCTTCTTGATCCACGGCATCATCGCGCGCAGCTGCTCGCCGACGATCTCGATCGGGTGCTCGGCCATGAGCCGGCGCTTGCTCAGCAGCGTGGGCGCGCCGGCACGGTTCTCGAGAATGAAGCTCTTGGCGTACTCGCCGGTCTGGATGTCTTTCAGCACCTGCTTCATCGCCGCCTTGGTTTCGGCCGTCACGATCTTCGGCCCGGTCACGTACTCGCCGTATTCGGCATTGTTCGAGATCGAGTAGTTCATGTTCGCGATGCCGCCTTCATAGATCAGGTCGATGATGAGCTTGAGCTCGTGCAGCACTTCGAAGTAGGCCATCTCCGGCGCGTAGCCCGCCTCGGTGAGCGTCTCGAAGCCGGCCTTGATGAGTTCCACCGCGCCGCCACAAAGCACCGCCTGTTCGCCGAACAGATCGGTTTCGGTCTCTTCGCGAAAGTTGGTCTCGATCACGCCGGCCTTGCCGCCACCATTGGCCGCCGCGTAGCTCAAGGCCAGGTCGCGCGCCTTGCCCGACTTGTCGGCATGCACGGCGATGAGATGCGGCACGCCGCCGCCTTGCGTGTACGTCGAGCGCACCGTGTGGCCCGGCGCCTTGGGCGCGACCATCCACACGTCGAGGTCGGCGCGCGGCACGACCTGGCCGTAGTGCACGTTGAAGCCGTGGGCGAACGCGAGCGAGGCACCCTGCTTGATGTTCGGCGCCACGTCGTTGCTGTAGACGGCGGCGATCTGCTCGTCGGGCAGCAGCATCATCACGATGTCGGCCGCCTTCACGGCTTCGGCCACTTCCATCACCTTGAGGCGTGCGCTCTCCGCCTTTGCCCACGAGGCTCCGCCCTTGCGCAGCCCGACAGTCACCTTGACTCCGCTGTCCGAAAGGTTCTGCGCATGGGCGTGACCTTGCGAGCCGTAGCCGATGATGGTGACGTTCTTACCCTTCACGAGGCTCAGATCCGCGTCTTTGTCGTAGTAAACCTTCATGTCCGTCTCCTCGAAAAATCAAATGGGAAGGGGTCCTTCGGTACCCCGCTGTCCGTCTACAACCGAAGGATTCTTTCGCCGCGGCCGATGCCGCTCGAGCCGGTGCGCACCGTCTCGAGAATCACGCTTTTGTCGATCGCTTCCAGGAAGGCATCGAGCTTGGTCGCAGCGCCGGTGAGCTCGAGCGTGTAGCTCTTCTCGGTCACGTCGATAATGCGGCCGCGGAAGATCTCCGCCATGCGCTTCATCTCGTCGCGCTCCTTGCCGACCGCGCGCACCTTGATCATCATGAGCTCGCGCTCGGTGTAGGCGCCCTCGGTGAGATCGACCACCTTCACCACCTCGATCAGGCGGTTCAGGTGCTTGGTGATCTGCTCGATGACCTCGTCGGAGCCGGTGGTGACGATGGTCATCCGCGAAAGCGACGCGTC
>JAYUWC010000122.1:0-6085 GCA_043753755.1 Rhizobacter sp. | reverse complement strand
CTCGCGGGTCAGCACCCTGATTACCTGTACGTCGCACTGCGCGAGTACCAGACCGTCGGGAACCCCAAGATCGGCCGCAACAACGCGATCATGATGGGCATGGCACGCCCCTACACCCACGCCGAAGCCAAGATACTCGCGAGCTACATCGCGACCCTGCCGACCGAGCTGAAGACGGTTCCGCAGTCGCGTTGGCGTTGAGGCGAAAGCCCGCGCCGAGCACTCCCTGAAAGCCGCTGCGAACCAGCGGCTTTTTGCTGCATGCCCATTTTGCGGGCGTTGCCCGCGGCTTGAAACTTGCTCGACTCCACGGCGTCGCAGTGGCCCAGGTTTCCCCTGCTCTGGTGGCATCAAGCCACCGGCCTACACTGCCGGACTTTCAAAATCTTGCCGGAGCCGCATCGAATGAAACGAGTCTCTTCAACGACGTTGGCCGCCATGCTGACCTGCGGCCTGATATCCGCGTTCGGCGCGCAGGCTCAGACTCTGCGCTGGGCCTCGCAGGGCGACCTGCAGACGCTGGACCCCGACTCGCGCAACGAGTCGCTGACCAACTCGATCAACGGCCAGATCTACGAGACGCTGACCGGCCGCGACAAGCAGCTCGGCATCGTGCCGCAGCTCGCGATCGAGTGGCAGCAGACCGGCCCGCTGCAGTGGCGCATGAAGCTGCGGCCGAACGTGAAGTTTCACGACGGCAGCGCGTTCAGCGCTGACGACGTGGTCTTTTCGGTCAAGCGCGCTGCCGAGAAGGGCTCCGATATCAAGGCTTATGCAAGCGGCATGGGCGAGCCGAAGAAGATCGACGACTTGACCGTCGAATTCAACCTCAAGCAATTCAACCCTGTATTTCTCGAGCACGCCAGCGTCGTCTTCATCATGAGCAAGGCGTGGTGCGAGAAGAACAACGTCACCAAGCCACTGGACTTCAACGCGGGCGAGCAGAGCTATGCCGCGCTAAACGCCAATGGCACCGGCCCGTTCAGCCTCGTCTCGCGCCAGCCCGACGTAAAGACGGTCTACAAACGCAACCCGAACTGGTGGGGCAAAGCCGAGGGCAACGTGCAGGAGGTGATCTACACGCCGATCAAGAGCACTTCGACCCGCGTGTCCGCGCTGATCTCCGGCGAGCTCGACCTGATCCTCGATCCGCCTCCGACCGACACCCCTAGGTTGCGCAACACGCCCAACGTCAAGATCATCGATGGTCCCGAGAACCGCATCATCTTCATCGGCATGGATCAGGGCCGCGACGAACTGCTTTACAGCGGCGTCAAGGGCAAGAACCCATTTAAAGACCAGCGCGTGCGCCAGGCGCTTTACCAGGCCGTCGACGAAGAAAGCATCAAGACGAAACTGATGCGCGGTCAGGCCGCACCCACCGGCGCAACCATCCCCACGCCGCTTGCCACGTTCAAAGACCCGACGCTCGAAAAGCGGCTGCCGTTCAACCTGGACGCGGCGAAGAAGCTACTGACGGCCGCCGGCTATCCCGACGGCTTCGAGGTCACGCTCGACTGCCCGAACGACCGCTACGTCAACGACGAAGAGATTTGCAAGACGCTGGCATCGATGTGGGCGCGCTTGAACGTCAAGATCAAGGTCAACACGATGCCGCGCTCGGTCTATTTTGCCAAGCTCGGCAAGCTCGACACATCGATGTACATGCTCGGCTGGGGCGGCGCTTCGACCGACGCCGAGGGCACGCTGACGCCGATCTATCGCACTCGCGACGGCGTGAATGGCCAGTTCAATTACGGCCAAGTCAACAACCCCAAGATGGACCAACTTGCCGCGCAGTCGAGCAAAGAGGCCGACCCGGCCAAACGTGAAGCCCTCATCAAGGCGGCCATCAAGGAGCACAACGACCAGGTGCACCACATCCCGCTGCACCGCCAGTTCGTCCCGTGGGCGATGCGCTCGAACGTCGAGGCGGTGCACCGCGCCGACAACTGGCTCGAATGGGCTTGGGTCAAGGTCGGCAAGTGACTCGTCATTGACGACCTGACCTCGAAGACGGCAGCTGCGGCTGCCGTCTTCGCATTCGGCGCAGCACTTTGAAGGCGTGCATCCAGTCGTTGGCCACGAAGCCCGGAATGCACCACAGCATGCACAGCGGCTCGATCGCGCGGGCAGCGATGGCGGGGCCCATGTCGGCGGTCTTCCGGTCGAGCCGCCCCAGCTCATCGTTCCGACCGCGCCTGCCACTGGGCACTGCGAGGTGGTCGTGTTCAGTCAAGACCCCAAGGCGTCCCTCGCAATCCTTCCCTTGGCGCATCTGCAGCTTTTGATGCAGGTGTGGGCAGACCGCACCGATCGGCTTGCGAGGCGCGGTGACATTGCATACGTTTTGCCGTTCGAAAACCGGGGGTCGGAAGTCGGCGTGACCCCGCACCGTCCGCATGGTCAGATTTATGCCTATCCCGTGGTGCCTCCGGTTCCGGCGCGGATGCAAGTCGAGGCGAACGAGCACTTCGGCCGAACCGGTCGCGGCCTGCTGCAGGAGCACATCGCGGCCGAAGAGCGTTCGGGTGCGCGCATGCTGTACCAGGGCCCTCACGCGGTGGCTTTCGTGCCGGTGTGTGCGCTCTATCCGTACGAGGTCAGGGTCGGGCCCCGCGAAGCCGTCGAGAGCTTCGGCACCCTGAGTGCGCCGCAGCGGGCCGACCTCGCGCGCGCCCTCAAGACGGTGCTGATGAAATTCGACGGCCTTTGGCAACGACCGATGCCCTACCTGATGGCCTGGTTTCAGGCACCGACCGACGGCCGGCCGCATCCCGAGTCGCACCTGCACGCCGAAATCTACCCGGCCTACCGCACGCGCGACCGACTCAAGATACTGGCCGGCACCGAACTGGCCGCCGGCTTCTTTGCGATGGATGCCGTGCCCGAAGAAAAGGCGCACGAATTGCAGCAGGTGCAGGTTTCGATCGAATGAGCGGCGTCGACAGTCCCGAACGCTGCCCATGCGGTGACAGCACGCACATCGACGCCTGCGTTTCGCAGTGCGTGTGCGGCGTCCCAGGCCTGACTCAGCCACCGCAATTGCTCTTCGCGCGTGCAGCCGATGTGCGCCTCGGTCAGCGCCACGGGCCGCCCGTAGCGACACCACGCTTCCCTCAAACGCGCAGCCACGCCGCCCGACAAGTCTCCATGAACCCGGACGGTTTCCACGTCGACATAGCGGTCCCGGCCGTTGTCACCGTGCGCGTCGACATGATGCAGATGAAGGCGATCGTCCAGAAAGCGTTCGCTGGTGACGTAGTAGTTGATGCCCGTGATGTCGGGTGGGCAAGGTGCGTGGACGAATTCGATCAACTCTTCGGCGCTCGCGCCGTGGCGGCGCAGGTAGCCCCACAGCGGGTGCGCCGGATCGACACGGCCGCAGAGCAGGTCGAAGCCGAGCCACCGCCTCTCGTTCTCGAAGTCGGCCTGGTACTGCAAAGAGGGCGTGGCGCGTGTGAACCCGAGGTCGTCGGTCTGCACCAGCAGGGCGGTAGGGTTCACATCGCGGATCGCGCGCATCGACAGCACCGTGGCGCGCTGCTGATTGAGCAGCGCCCGCACGAAACCGGCATCGTCGCGTCGGTGCGGGAACCACACGCCGGCGAGGCCGCTGAACCGGGCGGTGGTGGTCGGCTCGTTGACAGGGGTGTAGGCGTCGAGTTCGGGATAGCGCTCGGCAACCGCGCCAGCGTAGTGCGCCAGCTCAGGGGCGAAATTCGGGTCGAGCAGGTGCGTTGTGGGCGGCCCGCTGCCGTGATGAACGAGTCCGACAACGCATTCCAGCTTGCACGTGTGCAGGCGTTCGACACGCGCATCCGACCATCGCCAATCGAAGGCGGGTGGCACCTTTGTCGCGCACCGTTCCCACAAGAGCGGCAGGCGCATCCGCCGCACGCCCAGGCTCGCGATGCGATCGATGTCTTGCAGGCGATGCGCGAAGCCTGTTTCGACAAGCTGATCGCGCCATGTGTCCCCGACCCGATTGACGGTGCACTCGGGGCCTGCCCACAGTTCGAGCACCGACATCTTCAGGCAACGACGTTCGAGGGGGCGCCGTCGACGATCGGTTTCGTCGACGCGACGGGTGCCGATGCGCGCTGCTGAGCGATGCGCTTGAACGCGGCGAGTGCCTGCCCGACACCTGGTCCATGTTTTAGTACTTGTAGGTGGCCAGGCGTCCGACGAAGGTCACGTTCTTTTGGGCCTCTGCTTCGGCTTCGTAGAGTTTGTACAGCGCCGTGTTCAGCGGCCGTGGCACGGGGTAGTAAGGGTCACCGTCGGCGCAGGGATATTCGTAGACGACCGACGTGTGTGAGTGGCTCTGCCCGGTGATGTGCTTGAACTCGCTGATCCGCGTGTAGCCGTAGTCGTTGGGGTAGTTCACGGTTCCGACGGGCTGAAACTCTGCCTGCGGCAAGGTGCGGTGCTCGAACCGGATGCTGCGGTAGGGCAGCTTGCCGTGTTTGCATCCGAAGAACGCATCGACCGGCCCGGTGTAGACCATGTGCCGCCAGGGCAACAGATCGACGACCTCACGGTAATCGGTGTTCAACATGATCTTGATGTTCGGATGCGCCAGCATGTTCTCGAATATGCGGGTGTAGCCGTGGAGCGGCATGGCCTGGTGTGTATCGGTGAAGTAGCGGTCGTCACGATTGGTCCGTGTGGGCACACGCGCGGTCACGTTCGCATCGAGCTCCGACGGGTCCAGACCCCATTGCTTGCGCGTGTAGCCGCGAAAGAATTTGTTGTAGAGCTCGCGCCCGACCTTGTTGACGATCACGTCCTCTGAGTTGCCGATTTCGGCTTTCTTCTCGGCGACGGATTCGAGCCAGTTCTCCATCTCGAACGAAGTCAGCTGCAGCCCGTAAAGCTGGTTGATCGGCAGCGGCACGCGTTGCCCATCGACGCTGGCCAACACGCGGTGCTGGTACGGCCGCCATTGGGTGAACCGCGACAGGTACTCGAATATGTCGGCACTGTTGGTGTGAAAGATGTGCGGGCCGTAGGGATGGATCAGGATGCCGTTGTCGTCGTAGCGGTCATACGCATTGCCGCCGATGTGCGGGCGTTTGTCGACCAGCAGCACTTTGCAATCCATCTGACTGGCGAGTCGCTCGGCCAACACGCTCCCCGCAAATCCAGCCCCGACGATCAAATAGTCGAAACCCTCTCGTTCCGAAGCGGCGTCGGACGCGGCCTGAATGAGACTGTCGCAGCCTTTATCCATGGTGGCCCCCCAAAGCGAGGGCGGACCTGCTGTCTTTCGGCAACCACTGCGTCGTTGCCAGCGTTCGTTGCGAGGTCGACCGGCGTGCGCATCAAGGCGGTTGTGGGCCCCCCGAGCAGTGCATGACGACAGCACGCAACGTCGACGCCACAATGACAGCACGTGCTGCGCGTGCTGGGGGAAAAAGCGACCGGGCCATAAATGTGCGTTTCCATGCAGGAAACACGGCAAGCGGCATGCCTGGGGGACGCGGCCGGGACTGCGGTGCGAGGCGTTTCGTGGCCGCTGCAAACGAGGCACTTGGCGGTATGGACTGCGCAAATTTGTACAGTGAGCCGAACCTGAGGTTGCGAGGCTTGCATCGGGTGCCGAGCACGCCAGCCTCGATGGTTGCCATTCAAGCGGCTTGCCCACTGCGCGCAGGCACAGCGCTTGCCGACGACTCGACCCCCTGACTGTCGGCGCGGTGATTGCGATGTATATCCCTATCCACTGGTTGGCACACAGTGCATGCCATCGGCGCCGTCGCAGGCGTCGGCTGACCTTGATGCTCCTGTTCGTGGCTTCGGCAATGGCCTCGGCTGCGCTCTGCATCTCGTGAACGGAGCTTGGCTCGCCACGGCGGCCGGCGTAATGAAGGCGTGCCCGAACATAAAGATGTGATCGAGCCGATGAAGCTACAACCGTAAAACCAAGTGGGCGTGCAGGCGTAGTCGCAAGGTCGGGATCGAAATGGAAACGACCTAAAAGGCTGGCGGATTCAACTGGTCAACGCAACGGTCTGGCTGAACATTTCAGCCGGCGTTTGGAAGCCGAGCGTCTTTCTCGGCCTCTCATTTAATTGTCTCG
>JAYUWC010000121.1:0-6103 GCA_043753755.1 Rhizobacter sp. | reverse complement strand
CATCAGCGAAGTGAACCACCACGAGAAGCGCTCTGCTTTCCATATGCGCCGCAGGCACCGGGCCGAATAGGCGTCGATGCCGGCATCGCTTTTGTCGGTGTAGTGCTCGATCAAGCTGCGTGCCAGGTAACCCACATCCGAGGCGGCGAGACTCGAGCCTTTGGCACCGGTCGGCGGCACGATATGTGCCGCGTCGCCGGCCAAGAACAGCCGGCCGAAACGCATCGGTTCGGTAACGAAGCTGCGCAGTGGCGCGATGCTTTTTTCGATCGAGGCGCCCGTGACGACCTGCTCGGCGAGCGCGGTCGGCAGGCGGCGACGCAATTCGGCCCAGAACGCATCGTCTGACCAGTGCTCGACTTTTTCACTCGCCGGGCATTGCACGTAATAGCGGCTGCGCGATGCGGTGCGCTGGCTGCAGAGTGCGAAGCCGCGTTCGTGGTTGGCGTAGACCAATTCAGGGCTGGCCGGAGGCACGTCGGCCAGCACACCCAGCCAGCCGAATGGGTAGACCTTTTCAAAGGTCTCGAGCGCAGTCACCGGCACGCTGGCGCGGCAGATGCCGTGGTGGCCGTCGCAGCCGGCGATGAAGTCGCAGCGCAACTCGTGCTCGGTGCCGCCGTGCCTGAAACGCACGGTGGGTGCCGCGCTGTCGAAGCCTTCCTGCGTTCGCATGAAGGCTTCCTCGGCATCAGTGCTTTGACTTCGCCAAGTTAGACGTTTATCTGTGATTCGCCAATAGCGTCGAAAGGTCGAATTCGGTCGAAGCCGCGACTCTGCGGCCATCGTCATCGGCGACTGAACCACGACCCCGGCACTCGCAGACGACGCGCAGCGGTCACCTCACAGCGGTCGTTGCGTAGAAGTCATTGCGCAGAAGTCATCGCGCAGCGCGAGCCCATTCGTTGTGCACTGCAACGGACTAAACACCAGTGACCGACTCCTATACTGGTGCGCGAAGTCTTCTCCCAGTCACTGTTCGCCAATCAACGCGCCTTCTCATGCTCAAGCAACTCTTCTACGTGAGCCGCCTGCGGCACGTGTTGTCGGAGTTGGGGGTGCGGGCAATTCTCGACACCTCGCGTCGGAACAATCGACGCGCCGACATCACGGGCTGCTTGTTGTTCTCAGGACAGCACTTCGCACAGATTCTTGAAGGTGAGGACGCGGCGGTCACTGACCTGACGAATCGCGTGCGGGCCGATCCTCGACACATCGACATGACGATCGCATCCGAAAAACAGATCGATCGTCGTCGCTATCAAGCGTGGTCGATGGGCTATCTCTACAAGCGCGAGCTGGGGGACGAAATAGAGATGCTTTTGCAAAGGGGCGCAGGGTTCGACCGAATTGCAGCCATGCAGTCGCAAATGGAGCCCGACCCGGTGATGGGTAGCTTGTGAGGTTGGCGCGAGCCAGCCTTTGAGGAAGCCGGCCCGGCGCAACAGACGACTACTTCATCGGCGCAGCAGGCGCCTCGTGCGGGGTCGTGCTGTCCTTCTTGTGCATCTTGTCTTTCTTCATCATGGCCTTGTCGTCTGCGGCCATCGCCGAGCACCTGGCATCGACATCTGCCGTCGCTGGGTCTGACTTCTTCATGCCTTTTTGTACCGCCGCGCGGTCTTTGCAGTCTTGTTGCGTGGGCGAGGTTTTGGCATCGGACTTGGTCATCGCATCTTGGGCATACGCTGCCAACGAGGCGACCGAAAAGCAGCTGGCGATCAGGGTGGTCTTGACGAAATTCATCGAATCTTTCCTTCAGGGTCGCGGACACATCGCCCGTCTTACTACCTTAGAAAATGCAGCGCGAGCTTGGGGTGAGACGAGCCACCCGCTGCCTGTAGGACGCCGTGCCACCCGTTTCGAAGATCGGCCATCTGCTTACAGCGGTGTGCGAAGAGAGCCGACAGCACCGACCGCAAACAATCCATAACGTTGCTCCGCGTTTCGCAAATTGAGAAGTGAGCGGAGGATTACGAATGCTTGGCGTGGTGGTTCCGGCACATGATGAAGAGGCGTCGATCGGTGCCTGCCTCCATTCGTTGCAGATTGCGAGTCGAGATCCGAAACTGTCGGGCGAAACGGTGTTGATCGTCGTCGCGGTTGATGCTTGCGCAGACGGCACGAAGCAGATCGTTCTAGCGCATGGCGCGAGCATCGTCGAGCTCGAATCGCGCAATGTCGGCATGGCTCGGGCCCTGGGCGCGCGACATGCGCTGGAAGCCGGCGCGCGCTGGCTGGCGTTTACCGATGCCGACTCGGTGGTCGCGCCCGACTGGCTTTCGGCGCAGCTCGGTCAAGGCAGCGATGCTGTTTGCGGAACGATTCAGGTGCTCGACTGGGGCGGCTACGGTGAACGCATGCAACAGCAACACGAAGCGACCTACGTCGATGCCGACGGCCACCGCCACATTCACGGTGCCAACCTCGGCGTTGCCGCGGCTGCGTACCGGGGTGTCGGCGGTTTTCGCGCGCTGCGGTCCAGCGAAGACGTTGCGCTGGTGCAGGCCCTCAGCGAGAGTGGTGCGTCGATCGCGTGGTCGGCGGCGCCGCGCGTCGTGACCAGTGCGCGCGGGCACTACCGAGCGCCCGGGGGCTTCGGCGAGACGCTGATGCGCGTCGGCCGGCAGCTGGGTTGCGTCGAGCCATGATGGCTTCGACCGACCACTCCGCCGCGCTCGGCACGCTTCGAGTGGCGTTGAGCGATCTCGACCCCGCGTTCGCGCCCGCCGAGTGGTTGGGTCGACTGATCGCCGCAGGGCTCGACCGACTGCCTTTGCCGGCGCAGGGCAGCACGCTCGTCCGCTGGCAGGCGCTGGCCGCGGTGGCGGCACACGACTTGTCGCTGGCCAAGCTGTACGAAGGCCACACCGACGCGCTGGCGATTCTCGGCGAGCTCGGTCGTGCCGACCTCGCCGTCGAGGGCGCGAGTTGGGGCGTGTGGGCTGCCGAAGCACCGCAGGGTCGCATGCGCGTCGTGGGTGCTTCTGGCGACTACGTCACGCTCAGCGGCGACAAGTTTTGGTGCTCGGGTGCGGCGAGCGCGACCCACGCGTTGCTCACGGCCTGGCGCGACACCGACGCCACTCGACCGCAGCTGGTGGCGGTCGACTTGCGTCAGCCGGGCGTGCGCGTGTCGGCGTCGGCCTGGCATGCACTCGGCATGGCCGGCAGCGCCAGTCTCGATGTCAATTTCAGCCAGGTCGAAGGGCAGTGCGTCGGGCGCGCCGGTGAGTACCTCGCGCGGCCTGGCTTCTGGCAAGGCGGTGCCGGTATCGCTGCGTGCTGGCACGGCGGCGCGCTGGCGCTGGCCGACGCGTTGCGGCGCCAGGCGCAGCGCGACGCCGCCGGTGCGACCCACCCGTCGGCAGGCTTTCGTCATGCGGCGCTCGGTCGGGTCGACGTGGCAATGGCCACCACCGCGGCCTTGCTGCGCGAGTGTGCGAATTGGATCGATGCGCACCCGCATGCCGACGCGGCGCTGGTGGCCGGCCGTGCGCGGCTGGCAGCAGAGGCTTGCGCCGCAACCGTGCTCGACACCGTCGGTCGCGCGCTCGGTGCGGCGCCGTTTTGCCGCAACGCGAGCTTCGCGCGTGCGGCGACCGACCTGCCGGTGTTCATTCGCCAAAGCCATGCCGAACGTGACCTCGCAGCGCTCGGTGAGCGTGTGGCCGAACAGGTGCTCAGCCCATGGCTGCTGTAGTCAACGATCGCCACATCGGGACGACCGCACAGGTGACCGAGGCCGAGTGGCGCCGCTGGCTGACCGGCCTGCCGATGCCGCCGCCCGAGCTCGACCCTGCTGCGCGGCTGGTCGTGGTGTCACCTCACCCCGACGACGAGGTGCTGGCCTGTGGCGGCCTGATCGCCCACCATGTGGCCCGCGGCGGCGAGGTTGCGGTGATCGCCGTTACCGACGGCGAAGCCAGTCACGCGGGCGATGCGGCATGGCCACCGGAGCGGCTCGCGGCGGCCCGGCGCGCCGAGCGACTCGCCGGCCTGGCTCGGCTCGGCGTCGCCGCTGAATCTGTGCGCGGCCTGCACTTGCCCGATGGCGATATCGCCGCACACCGGTCGACGCTCGCCGAGCATCTGCGACGGGCGCTGAGCCCCGGTGACGTCGTCGTCTCGACCTGGGCTCTCGACGGCCACCCCGACCACGATGCCACTGGCGCCGAAGTGCTGCAGGTCGGCGTTCAGTGCGGTTGCCGGGTGCTTGCCGCGCCGGTCTGGATGTGGCACTGGAGCGCGCCGGAAGACCCGCGAGTGCCGTGGCCGCGGTTGCGTGTTTTCAGACTGTCGCCAGCACAACGACAGGCCAAACGCGCGGCACTGGCTTGCCACACCACTCAACGCGCGCCGCGCGCACAAGGCCGCGGCCCCGTGCTCGATGCCGCCATCCTTGCGCGCGCCGAGCGTATCCAGGAGGTCTACTTTGTTTGACACTGCCGTTGTCGATTCCGCTGTTACGGATCACGCCGTTGCCGAAAATCCCGACGCCCGGGTTCGCGAGTTCGATGCGCTGTTCGAAGCCTCCGACGACCCATGGCATTTTCGCGAGCGCTGGTACGAGGCGCGCAAGCGCGCGCTGACCGTCGCTTGTTTGCCGCATGCGCGGTATGCCAGTGCCTACGAGCCGGGCTGCGCCAACGGTGAACTTTCGGCCGCGCTGGCGCCGCGCTGTGACCGTTTGCTGGTCACCGACGGCGCAGCCGCCGCCGTTGCGCTGGCCGCACGGAGGCTCGCCGCGCATGCCCACGCCGAGGTCGTGCAAGCCTGGACTCCCGCTGACTGGCCCGATCAGCGCTTCGACCTGATCGTCGTCAGCGAACTCGCGTACTACCTCGACGGGGTCGCGCTCGACCGGCTCATCGAGAAGCTGGGACGCTCGCTTCAGCCGAAGGGCGTGCTGGTCGCCTGCCACTGGCGGCGCACGATCGAAGGCTGCGCGCTCAACGGCGATGCCCTGCACGCGCGACTGGCCGATGGCCTGGCGCTGCCGCTGCTGTCGTCACTGGTCGAGGCCGACTTTCGGCTCGACGTCTGGAGTGCCGATGCCCGCTCGGTCGGCGAGCGTGAGGGCCTCGCCTGACGCTGGCGCCTGGACGATTGGGTCATGGCCCGGGCGAGCCGATCGATCCCACGCGATCAGGGAAAGGTTGCGCCGTTTGCGCGTCGGCCCCGATGAACAGTCCTTGATGACGGGACAGCGGCGAGTCACTTCGGTCTTCACTCGCGGACGACGATGCTTCGTTGCCTGGGCGGCGTTTGCGAGCGGCAGCCCCGCCTTCACGGATACTCGACCGCGCATTGGGGAGGGAAATGACCGTGACATCGACTGCAAGCAGATTTCTCGGCGATTCGACCGACACCGGTGCCGGCGAAATGGCTGCGCTGATCCGCGCATTCGACTGGAGCGCGAACCCGCTGGGCTCGCTCGAAAATTGGCCCGCGAGCCTCAAGGCGATGGTGCGCATGGCGCTCTCGACCCCACACCCGGTTTTCATCTTTTGGGGCGCACAGAAAACCTGTCTCTACAACGACGGTTTCCGCGCTTCGCTCGGCCCCGAAAAGCACCCTGCCATTCTGGGTTTGTCTGCCCAGGCGGCTTGGCCTGAAAGCTGGGAACTCATCGGCTCGCAGATCGACCAGGTTATGCGCGGAGGTGCCGCCACGTGGCACGAGAACCGGCTCGTGCCGATCTTGCGGCACGGCGCGATCGAGTCGGTGTACTGGACTTATTCGCACTGCCCGATCAACGACGAATCGGCCCCCGGCGGCATCGGCGGCGTGTTGGTGCTTTGCACCGAGACCACCGAGCAGGTGCTGGCCAAGCGCCGCCTCGCGAGTGAGCGCGAGCGTTTTTCGATGCTCTTCGACCAGGCGCCCAGTTTCATGACGATGCTGCAGGGGCCGGAGCATGTCTTCGAGATGGCCAACCCGGCCTACATGGCGTTGATCGGTCGCCGCCCGATCATCGGCCGGCGCGTTGCCGACGCCGTGCCGGAGGCAGTGTCGCAAGGCTTCATCGCGTTGCTCGACAACGTCTACCGCACCGGCAAGGCGCATGCCGCGCACGGGGTGCGCATCGCGTTCCAGCCCG
>JAYUWC010000120.1:0-6109 GCA_043753755.1 Rhizobacter sp. | reverse complement strand
CGCTAGACCACTGACACGGGCCGCCGCGTGGGGCGCAGCTGGCGTGAGCGCGCCGTAGCGAACGACGTAGGCATCGGCAAGAACGTCCTGCGCGGCTGACCACTCACGTTTCTCGTCGGCCGGGTTGCTATTCGCAGCTTCGCGCCCCTTGTGGTGTTGGCCACGCGTGACGAGCTCGATCGTCTGAGCCTCGCTTCCTCAGCGGTCTTGGCCTCGGCGTCGCTGGTCATGGTCAGGCGACCCCGGCGAATCATCTCGCTGACACGGGTGCGCGCTTGCGCAAAATCGGTGATGACGCGGCCGTTGGGGCCTGTGATCACGCGCATCTTGCCGCGCTCGGCGCTGAAGTGGCCGTAGCCGTTGGGATCGGGCTGGGCGTTGCCGGTCAGCTCCGTGGCACGGTAGGCGCTCATGCGCTCGGCGACGAGGCCCTCGTTGCGCCATTGGCCGTCGCGCAAGACTTGGCGGGCCTTCGAGGTGGTGACCAGGGTGTTGCCGCTGCTGTCGCGCACTGCCAATTTGCCACCACCGTTGGGCAGGGCTCGCAGGCGCTGTTGCAGCGGGGGCGTGGCGCTCGGTGGGCCTTGCGCGATCAGCGTGAGGTCGGGTGTGCTGCCACTGGCGCTTGCGCTGGGAAAGCCCCCGCCTGGGCTCACGGTGGTTTGACTCATGCAAGGCTCAGGTTGCAACTGCAGAACCCACAGGGTTCGTCAAATGCGTTTGCGCTGGCTTTGCGGCGCTTTATGGTGCGGAACAGGCCGAAGCGATTTCTCTAACGAGCGCCGACCGCCAACAACCCGCCGCCCCCTCACGGCGCGAACTCGACCGCCACCTCCCGCGTGTCTGCCACCCCCTGTGCATCGACCGCACTCAGCGTGTAGCGACCGGCCGCCGGCGGTCGCCACACCAGGTCTTGCCCCGGCGCCGCAGTGCCGAGGTAGGCCGCATCGGCGAACCAGTACAGCAGCCCGCTGCGGCCGGCATTCGCGCGCAGATTGAGTGCGGGTGAATGCGACAGCCGCAGCACGTAGTTCGCACTGCGCAGCGGCGAGACGATTTGCGGGCCGTCGTCGGTGATTGGCGCGCTGCCAACGCCGCTGCCACTACCGGTGCCGCCGCTGCCGCCACCACCCCCGCAGCGCGGTGCCGCCGGTGGCACGCGGCGGGGCATGCCGGCTTGCGCGAACACCTGCAGCATGTCGCTGCCCCAGTACTCGAAAACCTCGCGGTGCGCGTTGGCGCTGCCGGCGCACACCGCGCGACCGGTCGCGTCGGCGACCCACAGTGCGCGGTGCAGCGTGCTCACCTTGATCGGCGACTTGCCGGGGATGAACCAGGTGGTCGCGAGGTCTTTGCACTCGTCGTTGGGCAGGTCGCCGCTGGCCGCACAAACCTGCACCTTCGCGAGATTGACCGGCGCGGCGCGTGCCGGCTCGCCTTGATCGAGCCCTTGTGCGCGCAGGCTGTCGACGATCTGGAAGAAGAGCGGTGCGGCCGTCTGCACGCCGACGAACGCGGGGTTGCCCGTGTTGTCGAAGTTGCCGACCCAGACGACCAGCACGTAGCGGCCGAAGATGCCGGCCGTCCACGCATCGCGAAAGCCCCATGACGTGCCGGTCTTCCACGCGACCTTCGGGAACGCCGGCTGGCCGGTGTCGGGCCTCGGGTTGGCCTGCAGCATGTCTTGCACGATGAAGGCGGCTTCGGCGCTCAGAAGCTGCTTCGATGCGTTAGATGCGTTAGATGCGTTGGTCATGGTTCGCACCAACGGCTTGAGCTCGCCGCCGTTGGCAAGCATTGCGTAGAGCGTCGCCAACTCTTCCATCGTCAGCTCGCCGCCGCCCAGCGTGAGTGCCAGGCCATAGTGCTGCTCGCTCGCCAGGCCGCTGACGCCGGCCGACTTCAAAAACTCGTAGAGCGTGGGGCCCGTGAGCTTGGCGGCAACTGCCACCGCCGGCACGTTGCGGCTGCGCACCAGCGCTTCTTGCGTGGTGATCGGGCCCTCGAAACGGCCGTCGAAGTTCTCGGGGTTGTAGGTGCCGAACGCGGTCGGCGCGTCTTTCAAGATGCTGCGCGGGTGCAGCACCCCCTGGTCGAGTGCGAGGCCGTAAATGAAGGGCTTGAGGGTCGAGCCGGGTGATCGCTTGGCGGTGGTGGCGTTGACCTGACCCTCGATGCCCGCATCTGAAAAGTCGGCCGAGCCGACCCAGCCCCGCACCCGCATGGTTTGCGTATCGACCAGCATCGCCGCCGCGTTGTGCACGCCCTGGCTGGCCCGCACGGCGACGAACTGACGGATCGCGCGCTCCATCACCGCCTGCGTCGGCGCATGAATCGTGAGCAGCGTCTCGGTGGTTTCGGATTTCGCGAGCGTATCGGCCTGCGACGCCGCACTCAACGCCGCCTGTACCGCGTGCGGCGCGCCGAAGGGCAGCTGCTTGGTCGTGCGCAGTTGCAGTGGCAACGCGAGCGCGGCGATGTTGGCGGGTGTGGCGTCTCCAGCGCGCTCCGCGACCCAGGTCGACGCGAGCCGAGCGCGCGCGGCGCCCAGCGCCTTTGGCCAGGTCGACTGCAGCGCGTCGGTGCCACGCCGGTTCGGGTTTTGTGGGATGACGGCCAGCGCCAGCGCCTCGGGCAGCGCGAGCCTGTCGGCACGCTTGCCGAAGTAGACGAGGCTCGCAGCCTCGACGCCTTCGATGTTGCTGCCGTAAGGCGCGAGGTTCAAGTAGGCCTCGAGAATCTCGCGCTTGCTGTGGCGGGTCTCGAGCCACACGGCGGCGGCCACTTGCTTCAGCTTGCCGAGAAGCGTGCGGCTCTCGATGCGGTAGAGCCGGCGCGCGAGTTGCATCGTCAACGTCGAGCCGCCACGGCGGCCGTCGCCGCTGAACGTGACCCACGCGCCGCGCGCGAGGCTCAGCGGGTTGAAGCCGGGGTGCCAGCGAAACCAGCGGTCTTCGTAGAGCTGCACCGCGTCGATCAGCCGCGAGTCGATGCGCGCGAGCGGCACCCAGACGCGGTATTGCTCGTCAGCTGCGAGCGTGAGGCGCAGCAGCGTGCCATCGCTGCTGTAGAAGGCCCGCGAGTAGCTCGCGTGCTCGCGCAGCGGCGCATGGGGCCCGAGGCGGAGTGCGACGAGCGCGAGCGTGAACAGCAGCAACGCTGCCGCGATGAGCCGCCAGCGTGCATGACGCGCGCGGCGAGTCTTCAATGTTTGGCCTTCGCCTTCGCCTTCGCCTTCGGTGCGGCAAGCGCGTAGCGGCCGACAAAGGTCGCGCGCGCCTCGCAGAAGCTCGGGCCGCAGTCAGGCGCTGCGTTGGTCGTGACCTCGATCGCGTTGCCGCGCTTCGAGAAGTTGACGCGGCAGGTGATCGGCATCAGCGTGGGCGAAGTCATCACGCGGCCGCCCTGCAGCGTGCCGTCGACCGTACAACCGTGGCCGCCGGCACCGCGGCTCTCGATCGAGAAATGCTGCACGCCGTCGGCCGCGGCGGTGATCTTCAGACGGCCTGCGCCGTTGGCGGTGGCGTAGTCGCCCGCAGCCCACTCGGCCGATTGCGCCACGGCCCACACGCTGGCGACCGAGAAGGCCATGACGACCGTGGCGGTGAGCAGCGCCTTCAACCCAACCGCGCCGCGCTGCCGTGCGCTGCGGCCGGCGTTCACTTCGCCACCACGCTGACCTTGCCCGCCAGCGACCGCGCCTGCCGCTCGCGCTCGTACATGGCCTGCGCCCACGCTGGCGGCACGGTGAACTCGCCGAGGTTGGTCGCGCGGATGCGGTAGCGCCAGGTCTGCACTTGATCGGTGGCCGAGGCGTAGACCACGACCCGGTCTTCGCGCACGTCGGCATATTCGAGCCCGACGCCGCTGACGGTGCTGGTGGCGCCGTTGGCATCGCGCGCCTGCACCGGCTCGAAGCCGCCGGGTAGCAGGTCGGTCAACGCGACCGCGCCCACATAGGCGTCGCCGCTGCCGGCACCTCCCATCGCCATGCCGCGCAGGCTCAGCTTCACGGTGATCTCGTCACCGATCTTGACCGAGGTGATCGGCTTGTCATCAGTGCCGACGTACTCGCGCAGCACCTCGAGACCGGCCTTCAACTCGGTTGTGGGCGGCGTGCGGTCGAAGCCGGTTTGTGTGACCGCATACCAGGTCGTCAACGCGCCGTCGTTTGCCAGCTTGAGCTTGACGGTGCCGGCATCGAAGGCTGCGCGCGGCAGCAGGTTGGCCGGCAGCTTCAGGTCGACCGCCTTGCCCTTCGCGTCGACCTGCGCGACCGAGAGCTTGCCCAGCGCATCGCCGCCCAGGCTGCGCGCCATCTGGTCGATCGCCAGAATGGCCCAGGCCGACGAGAGCGTGTTGTAGCGGCCCTTCGCGATCGGTGCGACGAAGCGCGCGAAGGTCTGCGGATCGAGCGATTTGAGCCGCGCCGGGAAGTGGCGCGCCAGCAGGTAGAGCAACTGCGCGTCGCGGATCGTCGGGTCGTAGTAACGCGCGTACCTGAAGTCGGGTGCGCCGGCTTCGAGCTGCTTGACCAACGGGGCGATGAGTTCAGTTGCCGGCTTCTCCTGCTTGAGCAGCTGGTAGGTCGCGGCCATGAACGATGCGGTGGCGTCGGTTTTCCACGCGGGGCTGTACTTCGCGTCCAGCGTCTCGCGCAGGCTCGCGACCAACGGTGTGGTCACCGCGCCGTTGCGCGTCAGCAGGTAGATCGCGTGGGCGCGGCTGCGTGCGGCCGAAAGATCGGTCGGGTTGCTGGCGGCAAGCTCCTGCAGGTAGGCGATGCCTTTCTGTAGCAAGTCGGGCGGAACCTGTGCTCCCGGCACCTCGAGCTCACGGGCCTCCAGCATCATTTGCACCGCATAGACCGAGGCGAACTCGTCAGGCTGCACCGAGGCTGTCCAGAGGCCGAAGCCGCCTTGCGCGTTCTGCCGCGTGCGCAAGATGCGCAGCGTGGCGTCCAGGCTCCTGGCCGCTGACTGCGGCGAGCGGTCGTTGCCGAACTCGGGCCGGCGCGCGAGCACCAGCGCTGGCAGCGTGCGGCTCACCAGTTGCTCGGTGCAGAGGTGCTCGAAGTTGTCGAGGTAGCTCATCAACCCCGGCGCGAGTGCCAGCGGCAGCACCGAGATCGCGACCTCTTGTCTGCGGAACTCGGGCACCAGGTCGCGTGGGGTCGCGACCTCGGTGCTGCCGGTGAAGCTGCCGAGCGTGAGCGTGGTCGCCATCGGCGTGGCGGGGCGCACGCTGATATCGAGTTTGCGCGCGCTTGTGTAAGAACCCGACTTCGTGCCGAGACTCGCCGTGAACTCGAGCGTGCTCGAGCCCAGCGTGGCGCTGGCGGCGTCTTTCACGCGGATCCTGTAGCTCGCGACCGCCTCGCGCATCGCGCCGATCTTGAGCGTTTGCGTCGGTGGGCCGACCAGCTCGAAGGTGGACGCCGGCTTGAGCGTCAGTTGCACGGCTGAATCGGCCGCACTGCCGGCGATGTTGTTGGCCACGCCCACCGACACGTCGACCAAATCGCCCGGCGCCACCATCAGCGGCAGGTTGGGCGAGATGACGAAGTCGCCACGCACCAATGCCTTGGTCGATGCGACGCCAACCGCAGCGTCGCTCACGGCAACGGCCATGACCCGCAGCGTGCCGTTGAAGTGATCAGGCACGGTGTAGCTGAACTCCTTCTCGCCGCTCACATCGACGATGCCCGACCAATACACCGCCGGCGCCTCGCCCTTGCGCTTGAACGGGTTGAGGTTGCGCGCGTTGGCACCTGCCTCGTCACCGCCCGGCGCGGCGGCCGCCATCAGCCGCTTGAACTCGGGAAGGATCAGGTCGAGGATCTGCGTGCTCTTGACCTCGAGCGCGCGTTTCTGAAAGAAGAACGCCAGCGGGTCGGCCTCTTTGAAGCGCGCCACTTGCAAGATGCCTTCGTCGATCGCGAACACCACCGCGCGGGTCGGTTTGTCGGCGGCGAGTTTCATCTTCAGTACCTGGCCCGGCTTGGTGAGTTCGGGCACCGTCAATTTCAGCGTGTGGGTGCGCGCGGCGAGGCTGGTCGCGAAGGGCACCACGCCGTAGCTCAGCGGGCTCATGAAGATTTCGTCCGAGC
>JAYUWC010000119.1:0-6125 GCA_043753755.1 Rhizobacter sp. | reverse complement strand
GCTTTTACGAGTGGATCCCGAAGTGGTTCGGATTCGACAACAAGCTGCTTGCCAACGTGCTGGCCTTCGCCGCGGCCGTGGTGGTGATGATTGCGGTTGCTTGGCTTATCGAGCGACTGGTGCTGCGCAAGTTGGTCAATCAGGAGCACATCACGCTGTTGATGGCCACGCTCGGCATCAGCTACTTTCTCGAAGGTTTCGGCCAGACCCTCTTCGGCTCGGACATCTACAAGATCGATGTCGGCATGCCGAAAGACCCGGTGATCGTGCTTGAGAACACGCTGCCGGGCGGTGTGCTCATCAACAAAGAAGACCTCTATGCCGCGGCGATCGCCGCCGTGCTGGTCGCGCTACTCGCGCTCTTCTTTCAAAAGACCGCGACCGGCCGCGCTTTGCGCGCGGTGGCCGACGACCACCAGGCGGCGCAGTCGATCGGCATCCCGCTCGGGCGCATCTGGATCATCGTGTGGTCGGTCGCCGGCGTGGTGGCACTGGTGGCGGGCGTGATCTGGGGCAGCAAGTTGGGCGTGCAGTTCTCGCTCTCGCTGGTCGCCTTGAAAGCCTTGCCGGTGGTGATTTTGGGCGGGCTCACTTCGGTGCCGGGGGCGATCATCGGCGGGCTCATCATCGGCGTGGGCGAGAAGTTGTCCGAGATCTACATCGGACCGATGCTGGGCGGCGGGATCGAAATTTGGTTTGCCTATGTGCTGGCGTTGGTGTTCCTGTTGTTCAGGCCGCAGGGCTTGTTCGGCGAGAAGATCATCGACCGCGTCTAAGAATGAAGCCCCCACGCCCACTTCGTTCACTGCCCCCCGCAGGGGCGCAGACCGCCCTTGGCGCGGCCTGGCGGGAGGCCTGATGCTCTATCGCGAAAACGGTCAATTCAAGTCGAGCTACCGCGCCGACCAGCAGATCTTTCCGATCCTTCAAGACCGGGTGGCAATCGGCGTGCTGCTCGCGCTCGCCTTCGTCGCGGTGCCGCTGGTCTCGAGCGAATATTTGATTCGCGCGATCTTCGTGCCGTTTTTGATTCTTTCGCTGGCCGCGCTGGGCCTCAATATTTTGGTTGGTTACTGCGGGCAAATTTCACTTGGCACGGGCGCCTTCATGGCGATCGGGGCGTATGCGGCCTACAACTTTCAAGCGCGCATTCCGGGCATGCCGCTGATCGCATCGTTGCTGCTGGGCGGGTTGTGCAGCACGACGGTGGGCGTGCTGTTCGGGGTGCCGTCACTGCGAATCAAGGGGCTTTATTTGGCGGTCGCCACGCTCGCCGCACAGTTCTTCACCGACTGGGCGTTCTTGCGCATTCAATGGTTCACCAACAACTCGTCATCGGGTTCGGTCAGCGTGGCCGGGCTCAACGTGTTCGGGTTGCCGATCGAGTCGCCGGTGCAAAGGTATTTGTTCTGCCTCGCCTTTCTGCTGGTGTTTACGCTGCTCGCCAAGAACCTCGTGCGCGGTGCGATCGGCCGCGAGTGGATGGCGATTCGCGACATGGACGTGGCCGCCGCCGTCATCGGCATCCGCCCGGTCTACGCCAAGCTCACGGCGTTTGCGGTGAGCTCGTTCATCGTCGGCGTGGCGGGCGGCCTTTGGGGCTTCGTGCACCTGGGCGCATGGGAGCCCGCGGCCTTCAACATCGACCGTTCGTTCCAACTTCTCTTCATGATCATCATCGGCGGGCTCGGCTCGATCATGGGCAGCTTCTTCGGCGCGGCCTTCATCGTGGTGTTGCCGATTTTTCTCGATGCGCTGCCGTACTGGTTCGGCATACCAATCGACACCGCCACTGCATCGCACCTGACTTTCATGATCTTCGGCGCTTTGATCGTGTTCTTCTTGATCGTCGAGCCGCACGGCATCGCGCGGCTCTGGTCGACCGCCAAAGAGAAGCTGCGGCTTTGGCCTTTTCCTCACTGATCTCACTTACCACCACGGAGGCAGACCCATGAACCGACTGAAGTCTCTCGCACTTACCGCGACCTTGCTGAGCGTTGCGACCGGCGCGTTCGCACAGGCCAAAGAGCAGTTCTTCCCGCTGCTCGCCTACCGCACCGGGCCCTACGCACCGAACGGCACGCCCTGGGCCAACGGCAAGCAGGACTACATCAAGATGATCAACGCCCGCGACGGCGGCATCAACGGCGTGAAGATCACCTTTGAGGAATGCGAGACCGGCTACGCGACCGACAAGGGTGTCGAGTGCTACGAGCGGCTCAAGGGCAAGGGCGCATCGATGATCGACCCGCAAGCCACCGGCATCACGTTTGCGCTGACCGAGAAGGTCGCGGCCGACAAGATCCCGCTGCTGACACTGGGCTACGGCCTCTCGGCCTCGCAAGACGGCAACGTGTTCAAGTGGAACTTTCCTTTGATGGGCAGCTACTGGACCGCCGCCGACATGCTGATCCAGCAGATCGGCAAGAAGGAAGGGGGGCTCGACAAGCTCAAGGGCAAGAAGATCGCGCTGGTTTATCACGACTCGCCATTTGGAAAAGAGCCGATCCCCTTGCTCGACGAGCGCTCGAAGATGCACAACTTCGAGTTGGTGAAAATCCCGGTCACCGCGCCGGGAGTCGAGCAGAAGTCGGCCTGGCTGCAAGTGCGTCAGCAAAAGCCCGACTATGTGTTGCTGTGGGGCTGGGGTGTGATGAACTCGACCGCGTTGAAAGAGGCACAAGCCACCGGCTACCCGCGCGAGAAGATGTACGGCGTGTGGTGGGCCGGCGCCGAGCCCGATGTCAAAGACGTGGGTGAAGGTGCGAAGGGCTACAACGCGCTCAACCTCAACACCTCGGGCCAAAGCCCCAAGGTCATCCAAGACATCTTGAAATACGTGCACGAAAAAGGCCAGGGCACCGGCCCGAAGGATGAAGTCGGCACCGTTCTCTACACCCGCGGGCTCATCATCCAGATGCTAGGCATCGAGGCGGTGCGCCGCGCGCAAGAACGTTACGGCAAGGGCAAGGTCATGACCGGCGAACAAGTCCGCTGGGGCCTCGAGAACCTGGCGCTCGACCAGAAGAAGCTCGATTCGCTGGGCTTTTCGGGTGTGATGCGGCCGCTCAGCACCTCTTGTCAGGACCACATGGGCTCGACCTGGGCACGCGTGCACACCTGGGATGGCGCCAAGTGGAGCTTCACCTCCGACTGGCTGCAGGCCGACGAGCAGATCATCAAGCCGATGGTCAAGGCCGCGGCCGACAAATACGCCGGCGAAAAGAAGCTGGCCCGCCGCACGCCGGCCGATTGCCAGACATGACCCACCCCCGGAGCGGCTCACGCCGCTCCCCCTCAAGGGGGCAACCCCAGCGGCCCGGCAAAGCCGGCTCCGCGGCGTTCGCTTGATCAAGACTGCGCAGCCATGTCGAACATTCTTCTCGACGTCAACGGGATCGAGGTGATCTACAACCACGTCATCCTGGTCTTGAAAGGCGTCTCGCTGCGTGTGCCCGAGGGCCGCATCGTCGCGTTGATGGGCGGCAACGGAGCAGGCAAGACGACGACCTTGCGGGCAGTGAGTAATTTGCTGCAGAGCGAACGCGGTGCCGTCACCAAGGGCTCGATCGCGCTGCGCGGCGAACGCATCGAATCCTTAGGCACAGCCGAAATGGTGAACCGCGGCGTGATTCAGGTGATGGAAGGCCGCCACTGTTTTGCCCATCTGACGATCGAAGAAAACCTGATGACCGGCGCCTACACCCGACGCGACGGCAAGGCTGCGGTGGCTGCAACGTTAGAGAAGGTCTACAGCTACTTTCCGCGGCTCAAGACGCGACGTGGCTCGCAGGCCGCCTACACCTCGGGCGGTGAGCAGCAAATGTGCGCGATAGGCCGCGCGCTGATGGCCAGCCCGAAGATGGTGCTGCTCGACGAGCCCTCGATGGGGCTGGCACCGCAGATCGTCGAAGAGGTGTTCGAGATCGTCAAAGATTTGAATCTGCGTGAACGCGTCACTTTCTTGCTCGCCGAGCAAAACACCAACATGGCGCTGCGCTATGCCGACTACGGCTACATCTTGGAGAACGGCCGGATCGTGATGGACGGCGAAGCCGCTGCGCTGCACGAGAACGCCGACGTGAAGGAGTTTTATCTCGGCACCGGCAGCGCCGATCAAGACGGTGGCGCTCGCAAGAGCTTTCGTGACATCAAGAGCTACAAGCGCCGCAAGCGCTGGTTGGCCTGATGCCGGACCGCAGCGGGAAAACATTAAATGGCCCACGCCGATAGCGCCGCACTCTCGCGCCTGTTGCCGCTGCTGCGTCAACTGCGCGAGATCAAGGGCCTGCGCGAGATGAAGCCCGGCATCTACTACATGAAAGGCAGCGCGTTTTTGCACTTTCACGACGAGGCCGGCGCAGTTGTCGCCGATCTCAAGAAAGCCAGTGGAGCCGGCTTCGATCGCTACCCGGTCGACCTGCCCGCGGACCAACGCAAGCTGGTCGACGATGCGAAGCGGCGCGTCGGCCGGCACGATGAAGACTGACGATGACACATTTGCCCCACGCACCGCAGCGGCGTCCGACCCCATGAGCGCGCACCCCACCGAGTACTTCGACCCGCTCGAGACACGCGCGCCGGCCGATCGCGAGCAGGCGCTGATGCAGTCGCTCAGCCTGCAGATCGCCCACGCACAGCGTCATGCCCCAGCCTTCGCGACCGCATTGGCCGGCATCGACCCTGCGCAAGTCGACAGCCACGCCGCACTCGCGCGCCTGCCCGTGACGCGCAAACACGAGTTGCTCGAACGCCAACGCGGTGCCGATGCGCCCGATGTGTTCGGCGGCTTCTCGGCGCTCGGCTGGGGCGTGACCCCTGCTGCACGGCGCGCGTTGCGCGTGTTCGCCTCGCCGGGCCCGATCTACGAGCCTGAAGGCCAGGGCAGCGACTATTGGCGGATGGCACGCGCGCTGTTCGCCGCCGGCCTTCGCGCAGGCGATCTGGTGCACAACAGCTTCAGCTACCACCTGACCCCAGCGGGCGCGATGATGGAAAGCGGCGCCCACGCGATCGGCTGCACCGTCTTTCCCGGCGGCACCGGGCAAACCGAGCAGCAGCTTCAGGCGATGGCCGCACTGGCGCCTGCGGCCTACATCGGCACGCCGAGCTTCTTGAAAATCATGCTCGAGAAGGCCGATGAACTGGGCACCGCGCTGCCCTCGCTCACCAAGGCGTCGGTGGGCGGCGAGGCGTTCACGCCCAGCCTGCGCGATTGGTTTTTGGCACGCGGTGTCAGCGCGTTTCAAAGCTACGGCACCGCCGACCTGGGCCTGATCGCTTACGAGACGGGCGCGCGCGAAGGTCTGGTGATCGACGAAGGCGTGATCGTCGAGATCGTGCGCCCGGGCACCGGCGATGTAGCGGCCGTCGGCGAGGTCGGCGAGGTTGTGGTGACTACCTTGAACCCCGGCTACCCGCTGATTCGATTCGGCACCGGCGACCTCTCGGCGGTAATGCCGGGCCGCTGCCCGACCGGCCGCACCAACAGCCGCATCAAAGGCTGGATGGGCCGCGCCGACCAGACCGCCAAAGTGCGCGGCATGTTCGTGCACCCTGCGCAGGTTGCCGAGATCGTGCGCCGGCATGCCGCGGTGTTGCGGGCCCGCTTGGTGGTCAGCGGCGAGATGGCCAACGATGCAATGGCGTTGCATGTCGAGGTCGAGGGCACACCCGAAGGCCTGACGGCGCAACTCACTCAAGCGATCCGGGACGTGACCAAGCTGCGTGGCGAGGTGCGGCTGTGCGCACCCGGCAGTTTGCCGAACGACGGCAAAGTAATCGAAGACGCGCGTCGCTACACCTGAGGGCGCGCCCTCACGCCTGACGGCACAACGCGGCGCTGCGAGGCACCACAAGCAAATTCAGCCGCTGCCTGCGAGCTCATCGAACTCGGCCTCCACGTCGGAGGGCAACAGCTGGATCGACGCGCGCAGGCCAGGCACCTCTCGCATCAGCGCATGCTCGACCGAAGCGCGCAAGGTGGCAGCGCGGCCGAGGCGCCAGGCAGCCGGCACGTGCATGTGCAGGTCGACGAACCGGCGCTGACCGGCACGTCTCGTGACGAGGTGGTCGAAGCGGATTACCGGCTCGTCGAAGCGCAGCAGCACGCGGTCGATTTGCGC
>JAYUWC010000118.1:0-18453 GCA_043753755.1 Rhizobacter sp. | reverse complement strand
GGCGTGGTCTTCGTCGAGTCGGTGAAGGTGGCCAGACGCGAGTGCCATGTCCAGCGGCACGCCCTGGCCGTTCACATGATCGGCACCCTCGAAGCCGCACATCCAAAACGATGCGAAGGCTGCGCAACCGGAAGAGTCGGTCTGACGAAAAGCGCGAAATTCGGGCAGGCGGGTTCACTGAATACGAAAGGGCTGCGGAAACGTTTTACGTGATGGCAAACGGTATGCCTTGAACCGCGGCAGCTGGGCATCGGTCCAGCGCTGCAGGTGCCGCCAGGGAACGCAAGCCACGGTTGACCGAGACGTTGTTGCCGCAACATCGACCGGCGCCGGCAACCGACGTGTGGCGATGCGGCCGGGCTGTGTAGGCAGCAAGCGCTGCCGCGACGTCGAGCACAGCCGGAGAGCGTTGAGCAACGGGGCACGTCGATTGCCGGTCTCGATGGCCAGAACGCATCGTTCGGGCTTTGCCCATTCGAGCATCGGCACCCTCGACTACTGCTCACCGAGCACCACCATTCAGGAGACAGACATGGCCAAATTGACCACCTATCTGACGGCCGCCTGCGCCGGCACCGTTCTCGCGACCGCCTTCGGCTTATCGATGGCGCAATCGTCCGGGACATCGGGTACGACCGGGAGCGGCAGCTCGTCCGGCTCTTCAGGGACGTCCGGAACCTCGGGCCAATCAGGCGCAACCGGAACCACCGGCCAGCCAGGGCCCGCGGGCACCACCGGCGGCGCCACCTCGGGCGGCACGAATGGCTCGAGCGGCAGCAGCGGGTCCGGCAGCACCAGCGGCACGGGCAGTTCTGGCAGCACCGGCGGCACAAGCGGCACGGGCAGCATGAGCAATGACGCCCGTTCGCCTTCCGGCTCGTCGATGAGCCCATCGAATGGCGGTTCGAGCACCGGAAGTTCGGGCTCTGGAAACTCAAGCACTGGAAACTCAAGCACTGGAAATTCAAGCACTGGAAATTCTGGCGCGAACGGCAGCAGCAGCTCATCGACCGGCATGTCAGGCAGCGGCAACAGCTCGAGCGGCGCAATGAGCGGCAATCGAAACGCCACGAGCGGCAATTCGAACAGCAGCATGGGCGCGCGCAGTGGTACGCGCGCCGATCGCAACTGATTCGGGTCACCCATGGAGTCGACCGGTACGCCGGTCGAACATGAAGCCGCCGGTTGCTTCGGCGTCAACTTTTTTTGACTGGCACGAACGTGACTCGAAACAGCGCCGGCAACCCTCGGTTTATCGGTCGTGCTGTCCTTGCAGTGCTGCTCGTCGGCGTGGCGGTTTTGCCGCCGCAACCGACAGCGCTCGGTCTTTCGGCGTTGGGCACTGCATCCGCAGCGGCCGCACTGCGGGGGGCGGCGTTTCGGCCGATCGCCGAATCGAGCCCGCGCGGGCGGGTGACCTTGTCCACCCCGCCGGGTGCTCTTATCGCCGAAGACGTGCGCGAATTGGCAAACGGTGTTCTCGAGACGCAAGACAACGCGCATCTCACCTTTGTCGTGATCGACAAGCGCCAGGCACATTTGTATGTGATCGGGGCGGACGGACGTCTCGTGGGTCACACGCCGGTGCTGCTCGGCGCAGCGAGCGGCGATGACTCGGTGCCCGGCATCGGCGAGCGTCCGATCGGTGCCATTCAGCCGTTCGAGCGCACCACACCCGCAGGTCGCTTCGAGGCGGCAGCGGGTCGCAATGCGCATGGCGATGACATCGTTTGGGTCGACTACGACGCGGCAATATCAATGCACCGGGTGCGCGCCACGAATCCGCACGAGCAACGTCTGGAGCGACTGGCCTCGCCAACGGCCGCGGACAACCGGATCACCTACGGCTGCATCAATGTTCCGGTCGCGTTTTTCGACGAGTTCGTCGGCCCGCTTTTCGGCAGCGGCACCCATGCCGTCTACATCCTGCCGGAGGTAAAAACCGCGCGCCAAGTGTTCGGTCTGCGCTCCGACAAGCACGCGGGCCGATAGCAACGTTGGCGCGCCGTCGGCATGCCGATTGCCGCGAAATCGAAAGCGCTCGACCAAACCACCGGACTCGCAGCATGCCGCGCGTGCCGAAGGAGGACATGAATGATCACGCTCGGCCTGAACGCCGCGTTCCACGATTCGGCCGCCGCACTTGTCATCGACGGCATCACCGTTGCCGCCGCCGAGGAGGAGCGCTTCACCCGGATCAAACACGCCAAGCGGCCCATACCGTTCACCGCCTGGGAGTTGCCGTTCAATGCGATCGACTTTTGCCTCGGGCAGGCCGGCATCACGCTGGCCGAAGTCGATCACGTGGCATACAGCTTCGACCCGTTGCGCTTTATCGGTGACCGCCTTGATGGCACCGACGAGCTCACGCTGCCGCTCGAACCTTCGGCCCATTCAGCCGGACGCTGGGAGAACCCGTGGGATCCGCTGTTCGTGTCGTACATCGTCAACGCGCCGCGCCAGCTGGCCGACGGTGTGCCGCACCATTTGCGCGCCCGACTGGGCGGGGCGAACGGCGCGGTGGCGTCGTATCGATGGCACTTCGTCGACCATCATGTGTGTCACCAGGCGAGCGCGTTTCTCGCGGCGCCTTTTTCGCGTTGCGCCGTGATGACGCTGGACGGCCGCGGCGAGCGCGCCACCACGGCCTATGGTCGGCAGATCGACAGCCGCTACGAATCGCTCGGCGAGGTGCCGATGCCGCATTCGCTCGGTCTGCTCTACGAACAAGTCACGCAACACCTGGGCTTTTTGCATTCGAGTGACGAGTACAAGGTGATGGCACTGGCAGCGATGGGCTCACCACGACACGCCGGCCGGTTGCGAGAGCATGTGCGCGTCGGCGCGCACGGGCAGTTTGAGGTCGACCCGATCGACATGACCGCGCTTTTCGGCCCGGCGCGCGTGCCGGGCTCGCCGCTGGGTGCACAGCATTTCGAGCTTGCCGCATCGCTACAGGTGGTTCTCGAGGAGACGGTACTCGAGCTCTGCACCTGGCTGCGCAGCGCAAGTGGAGAGCGACAGCTCGCCATGGCGGGCGGGGTGGCGCTCAACTGTGTGATGAATGCGCGCCTGCGCGACAGCGGCATCTTCGATCAGGTCTGGGTGCAACCTGCCGCAGGAGACGCGGGCACCGCGCTCGGCGCAGCGCTGTGGGTCGACGCGCGCGAGCGACGCGGCGACTCCGGCGGGCTGTCACGCCCGATGGCGCTGGGCGGGTCGGAGTCGCCGGCCGACTTGGGCCGCATCAGCACTTTTGCGCCGCGGCGTTGGCAGATGGATCACGCTTATCTCGGCCCGGGCTATTCGGACGACGCCATCGAGGCGCAGCTGCAATGGGCCAAGCTGCCCTATCGGCGGCTTGCCGACGTTGCTGTAGAAACCGCCGAGCTGCTGGCCGACAACCGCATCATCGGCTGGTTTCAGGGGCGAATGGAATTCGGCCCGCGCGCGCTCGGGGCGCGCTCGATCCTCGCCTCGCCGATCGACCCTTCGATGCAGGCCCGGCTCAACGACCTCAAAGACCGTGAGGATTTCCGTCCGGTTGCCCCGGCGCTGCCCGAAGAAGAATTGTCGAACTGGTTCAGGCCGGCGGCTGCCAACGGCGGGCAATCGCCGTTCATGCTGTTCGTCTACGACGCGTTGCCGGGCCAGCGCGAACGCATCCCGTCGGCGTGTCACAGCGATGGCAGCGCCCGCGTCCAGACGGTCAGCAATGAAACCCACCCCCGGTTTCACGCGTTGCTCAAGGCATTCGGCGACAGAACCGGCGTTCCGGTGCTGGTGAACACATCGTTCAACGTGCGCGGCGAACCGATCGTCGCGTCACCGCGGGCTGCCATCGAAGCGTTTTTCAGCACACCACTCGACGCACTGGTGATCGGGCCTTTTTTGGTCGAAAAGACGGCTCACCCGCCGTGAGGAAGGCGGGTCAGCCCAACTCGCCGAAGGCCGAGGTGCCCGAGGTGCCCGAGTTGCTGGCACGGTCACCGGCAACCGGAATGGTCGAGTACTCCTTGAGCCTGTTGTAAAGCGTCTTGAGGCTGACGCCGAGCGCTGCCGCCGTGCGCTCTTTGTGGCGCCCGTAGTGTTCTAGGGTTGCCATCGTCACCATTCGTTCGATCTCGGCAAGCGATGTGCCGATCTCGATCGACAGCATCGTCGCACTCGCTGTGGGCAGCGGCTGTGCTTCATGCGCAGGCAGGCATTCGTCGAGGATCGTCGTGTCGTTGGCCATCACATAGGCGCGCTGCACGATGTTTCGCAGTTCACGCACGTTGCCCGGCCACGCATAGCCACGCAGCCGGGCAAGAGCCTCCCGCGCAAAGCGCTTGTTTTGCCCTTCGCGGCGGCCGATCTCGTCGAGGATGTGGTTCGCGATCAACTCGATGTCTTCACCGCGCTCGTGCAATGCCGGCAAGTGGATCGGAAACACATTGAGCCGGTACAGCAAGTCTTCTCGCAGCTGCCCGCTGGCGACTGCTTTGACGGGGTCCCGGTTCGAGGCAGCGATGATCCGCACATCGGCCTCCTGGGTCTGCATGGAACCGACGCGCATGAACGTGCCGGTCTCGAGCACACGCAAAAGCTTGACCTGCAGGTCGAGCGGCATCTCGGTGATTTCGTCGAGAAACAATGTGCCGCCACTGGCGCGCTCGAAGAACCCTTGATGCTGGCGTTCGGCCCCAGTGAAGCTGCCCTTCTCGTGGCCGAATATCTCGCTTTCGATCAGGTTCGGCGAAATAGCGCCGCAGTTGACGCCGAGAAAAGGTCGGCCGCGTCTGCGGCTGAGGTCGTGCACGGTGCGCGCAACCAACTCTTTGCCGGTGCCGCTGCCCCCGGTGACGAACACTGTCACGCCCGTTCCGGAGACACGCAGGATCTGGTTGTGAACCCGACGCATCGGCTCCGAGCGCCCCCAGAGCAGCCCGAAATGGCCCACTTCATCGAGCGTGCGCTGCATCTCTACTGCATCGGCGTCGAGGGTGGATGGCCGGCGCAAGCGCGACAAGACGCCGCGCAGCTGCTTCATGTTGACCGGCTTGGTGAGATAGTCGGCAGCGCCCAGTCGCAACGCCTGCACCGAGCTCTCCACGCTGGCATGACCGGTAATCAACACTACCTCGGCTCGTCCCGAATTCTTGATGGCATCGATTAACCCGAAACCGCTGCCGTCGGGCAGTACGAGATCAAGCAACACCACGTCGGGCGGTTGCATCGACATCCGCTGCCGCGCTTCTCGCAGCGAGTGCGCGGTCGCAACCGTGAACCCTTCGGCCGAGATCAAGGCGGCCATCATTTCCGCTGAGTCTCGGTCATCTTCTACGACTAGGGCATGCGGCACCGGTTTCCTCCAGGGGGACACCGAGTGGGTTACACCGATGCGTTGTTCGCGACCGCCTCAATCGCACGAAGATGTTGTCTATCGATCGGTGCATTGTGAACCCGCAGCAGCGAGATTCCTGCGCAGACCATGCACTCTGCGTAGAGCGGGTTCGCCTTGTCGAATTGACGGAAAGCACCTACAGGCCTGGTCCCCATCTGCCGCCGCATGCCGAAAAATGGGGGCTCGTACGCAAACGCTGCGCCGCGCAGTCGCTTATGGGAAACAAGCGCCTTGAACTCGGACCGCTCTTCATTCGGCAACGCCGAACTGGGTCTTCGCTGGCCCGGCGTCACGCTGCGCACCCAGCTCGTGGCGGTCATGCTTGCCGCGACTCTGCCGCTCGTGGCGCTCATGTCGGCCCGTACCGTTGCAGAGGCCAAGTCGCAACGCCAAGGCTTGATGGCAAATCTTCACCGTAGCGCGCGAGCCGTCGCGATGGTGGTGGACCGAGAGTTGACTGCGTCGCGAGCAGCACTGACCGCCTTGGCACAGACGGACTCGCTTCGACTCGGCGACCTGAAGGCGTTCGAGCAGCAACTTCGCTCGCCCGGGCGGTCGCGGGAGAGTTGGAGCCAACTCGCGGTGATAGATGCCAGCGGCCGCCTGTTGTTCGAGGTCGGCAGGCCCGAAGCGCTGCAGCGGTCGCTTTCGGAGGCGACTGAAATCGCGGCGCTCGCGCGTGCTTGGTCCAGCCAGTTGCCGAACGGTGTGCTGCTGAGCGTGCCGGTGATCGAAAGCGCCGGCGCAGCACAGCACAGAACCTGGATCGGCATCACGGCGTCGACGGCCCATGGCGAACGCTATCTGCTGGCGTCGCGAATCAGCCCCGCCGTTTGGCAGTCGTTGCTGGAAGGCGCAGCCTCCGACGGCGACAGCGACGCCGATGTCGCGCTCTTCGACGAACAGCAACGCGCGATCGCTCGCAGCGTGGCGCCTCGATTGCCGGGCACCCGCCTCCCGCCGGCATCGCCGGTGGCCAGCAGCGCGAACCGTTCGTCGGATATGCCGATAACGCGGCAAATCGAGAGCGGCAAGCGCTACGCCGGATGGCAACTTCTCACCGACGGCGGATGGAAAGTCGGCGCGAGCGTACCGGCCGCTGGCTTCGACGCGGCGCAGCGTTCCACGATGCTTTCGATTTTTGGAGTCACCGCAGCCTGCCTGCTGCTCGGCGTGGCGTTTTCGTTGTGGGCCACGCGCTTCGTTGTGGCCGGGTTGCAGCAGCGCGTGAACAGCGGGGGCGGCACCGACGGCACACCGACCGGCGTGGCCGAGCTTGCGCAGTTGCGCGAAGCCGCCCAGGGTTCGGGGAGCAGCCGAGATGGGCCGATCGCTCGTGAAAAAACCGCCCGCGGCGATGCACAGGCGACGAGCCGCACGGAGGACCAGTTGCTGTGCATGCTCGGCCACGAAATGCGCAATCCGCTGAACGCGATCGTCACTTCGGTCGAGGTGTTGCGGGCCGCAGAACAGGGCAGCAACATGGCCCACAGCGCGCGCGCCGTGTTGTCCCGTCAGGTGCACAAGCTTTCACGCATGTTCGATGAGCTGCCCGCCATATGGCAAGTCATGGCCGGGCAGATCACGCTCGCCTTGCAGCCGGTCGAGTTGCGAACGCTTCTCGGCAGCAGCATCGAAGCTGCGCTGCCGCACGCTTCTGAAAAGTCGCTGCGACTTCGGCTCGATGCGCCCGCTCAGGTCTGGGTCACAGCCGACGCCAGCCGCATCGAGCAGGTCATGGCCCACCTGCTCGAAAACGCGATCAAGCACTCCCCTGCTGCAGGTCAGATCGACGTGCGGCTGACGGTTGTCGAAGAAGTGGCCACCGTGTCCGTCGACGACAACGGCGCGGGCATCGACCCCGAGCTGCTGAGCCGCGTGTTCGAGCCGTTTGTGCAGAGCGAGCTGGGTCCGGATCGGTCGACTTGGGGTTTGGGCATCGGCTTGGCGGTAGTGAAGCGTTTTGTCGAAATGCACGGTGGATGCGTGTACGCCCACAGTTCATCGCAATGCAACAGTTTCGGCTGGCGCATGCCCGCGACTCCGGCGTCAGCGCCGTTGGGCCGCACGGTCTAGCGAGCGTCTTGCCAGTGACCCAGCTCGCGTGATCGGCACGCGGCAAAAAAAGTGCAGCACATGCAGGTGGCACGACGTTTGCCCGTGTGATGCCTTCATGCAGGCAAAGCGGCACAACGTGAAATCTCTCAACGCTGAGTGGCGACCGGTCCTTGCTGATTCGGCCGAATCTCAAATGCGACAGCTGTTTCGGATCGTCGTATTTGGCTGTGGCCGGGTCGGCCTGACCACAGCTGCCGGCTTTGCCGGTTTCGGCAACGCCGTGATCGCGGTCGACATCGATGCGGCTCTGGTCAGCCGGCTTTCTTGCGGTGACTTCGAAGGCATGTACGAGCCGGGCCTTGCAGAATGCGTTCGCAAACAGGTCACCGCGGGCCGTTTGCGCTTCACGAGCGATGCCGAGGGCGCAGTGCCCGGTGCGCAACTCATCTTCGTCGCGGTGGGCGTCTCCGCGCGAAGCGACGGCTCGGTCGACAGTAGCGCGGTCGATGCCGTGGCTCATCTGCTTGCTGTGTCGGCAAACGCGGCGGTACCCGTGGTGATTCAGTCAACGGTGCCGGCGGGCACCGCGAAACGAACTCGAGCGCTGCTGCAAGCCTCGCTGACCGATCCGTTGGCGAGCGCTGCCGTGCTCGTGTGTCCCGCCTTCATGCGACAAGGTTCCGCACTGGCGGACTTCGTTGCGCCGGCGCGCATCGTGGTCGGCGACGATTCGCCTGATGGTGCTGCGTGCAGAACGTTGCTCCAAGCCTGCACGCCGATGATTGAAGGCGGCGCAGCGGTGCTGAAAATGGACACGCGCAGTGCCGAATTGTCGAAGCAGGCTGCGAACGCCATGCTTGCAGCTCGCATCAGTTTCATGAACGAAATCGCTGCGATCGCCACCGCGACAGGCGCCGATATCGAGAAGGTCTGCCAGGGCATCGGGAGCGACCGGCGCATCGGCATGGCCTGCTTGCGACCTGGGCTCGGCTATGGCGGTTTGTCGTTGGCGAGAGATGTCGCTGCTTTGCGCGAGACAGCGCGTCAGCACAACGTTCGTGCCGACCTGCTGCTGGCAACCGAGCGCGTCAACGACCGGCAGCGCTGCTGGGCGTTCCGAGCCCTGCGACGCGATTTCGGCCCTCAGCCGGAGTTGCGCGGTCTGCGCGTTGCGGTGTGGGGCCTGACGTTCAAACCGGGCTCCGACGACATCCGCAATGCGCCCAGTCTGGTGCTGATCGAACGTCTCGTGCGCGCGGGCGTGACCGTCGTGCTTTTCGATCCGGTCGCGCTTGTCGAGGCGCAAATCAAAATCGCAGCACACCGCCGTATTGCCTGGGCTCGGTCGGCTGAACAGGCGCTGGACGGTGCCGATGTGCTGATGCTGGTGACCGACTGGCCAGAGTTCGCGGATTTCGACCCCACCGTTGCCTTCACCGCATTGCGCCTGCGGACGGTGTACGACTGCCGCAATGCGCTGGATGAAAAGCGATGGGTCGCTGCCGGGCTTCGCGTCGTGCAGGTCGGGCGACCCGAGGGCCAAACGGCAATGCCCTTGCGCCGCACGCCGAATCGCGACCCGGCGCCTATCGAGCAGCCCAAGGCCAGGCGTGCACCTGCGCACTTTGCCTTCGACCCGTTGGGCTGGGCGGCGTGAGTGTGCGGTTTCGGCTTCCATCTGCCAGGCCGCGACGGCAATCTGGTGTGCAACGGCTAACCGCCGGGCGCTTGTCGATGTTCACTTGCGCTGATGCAAACATCGATTTGACGGTAGGGCGATGCGTTAAGCACTCTGAGGTGTCGAGTGCTAATATTTGCACAACTTGAAAGGAGCTTGGTGTGTCCGAACTCTCCATGAACCAACCTGTTTCTGCTCTGACTCTCCGCGATCCTTGGGCGTTGGTGCCTTCGCTGGGCAACCTCGACGCCTACATTACGGCCGCGAACCGGGTGCCTCTCCTGACCCACGAAGAAGAGATTGCCTTTGCGACGCGCCTGCGCGCCAGCGGTGACCTGGAAGCTGCCGGAAAGCTGGTGCTGTCGCACTTGCGGCTGGTGGTGTCGATCTCGCGCAAATATTTGGGCTACGGCCTGCCCCACGGCGACTTGATCCAGGAAGGCAACATCGGCTTGATGAAAGCCGTAAAGCGCTTCGACCCCGACCAGGGTGTGCGGCTGGTGAGCTACGCAATGCATTGGATCAAGGCCGAGATCCACGAGTACATCCTGAAAAATTGGCGCATGGTCAAGGTCGCGACGACCAAGTCGCAACGCAAGCTGTTCTTCAACCTGCGCTCGATGAAACAGAGTTTGAAAGACGACGCGGCCGATGTCGACACACACCGCAACACGCTCACGCAAGGCGAAGTCGACATCCTCGCCCGCACGTTGAACGTGAAGCGTGAAGAAGTGCTCGAGATGGAGACTCGACTTTCGGGCGGCGATGTCGCGCTCGAACCGCAGACCGATGACACCGAAGAAAGCTTTGCGCCGATCGCCTATCTGGCCGACGAGGCGAGCGAGCCGACTCGCGTGCTCGAAGCCCGCAAGCGCGATTGGCTCGCGGGTGATGGCATAGCGATGGCGCTCGACGCACTCGACGACCGAAGCCGCCGCATCGTCGAGGAGCGCTGGCTCAAGGTCAACGACGACAGTTCGGGTGGCATGACCCTGCACGACCTAGCAGGCGAGTACGGCGTGAGTGCTGAACGCATCCGGCAGATTGAAGTGGCGGCAATGAAGAAAATGCGCAAGGCGCTGGCCGAGAACGTCTGAGGCTCTCGCTCACCGTGCAAATACGGCGGCCCTACGGGGCCGTTTTGCATGCCCGCCTCAGCTTTGCGCGATCAGTGTTTTGACATCGGCGGCCAACCCGTCGGAGCCGGCGCCGTAACGCTCGAACACCCGTGGATTGCCTTTGGCGTCGAGGATGAACGAGCCGGCAGAATGGTCCATGGTGTAGCTGCCCTCGACCTTGCCAGGCACCTTTGCAAAGTAGACCTTGAACTCCTTTGCAGCCGCCTGGGTCTGCTCGGCGCTGCCCCGCAGCGCAACGAAGCTGGGGTCGAAACTGGCGAGGTAAGACTTCAAGATTTCGGGCGTGTCGCGCTCGGGATCGATCGAGACGAAGACGGCCTGCAGCTTGTCACCGTCGGCACCGAGTTGCTTCTTGACCTGAGCCAATTCGGCCATCGTCGTCGGGCAGACATCGGGGCATTGGGTGTAGCCGAAGAAGATCACCGTGACCTTGCCTTTGAAGTCGCCGAGGGTGCGGGCTTGGCCGTTGATGTCGGGCATGGCCAGCGTGCGCGCGTAGGTGGCACCGGTGATGTCGGCGCCGACGAACGGCGTGGCTGCCGCAGCGGGCGAACTCGCATCGCGGGCTCTGTCGCAGGCAGCGAGCGAAACGCCGAGCAGCAGAACAGCCGAGACAAGCAGCGTCGGGCTAAGGTTTTTCAAAGCATCGGCCTCAAGTAATGGTCGACCAGCAGCGCTGCGAACAGCAGCGACAGGTAAACGATCGAATAGCGGAAGGTCTTGCGCGCGAGCGCATCCGAGTAGTTGCGCCAGAGCTTCCAGGCGTAGCCGACGAACGCTGCGTTCAACAGCACAGCCGCCACCAGATACATCACGCCGCTCATGCCCTGCACGAAGGGCAACAACGCGGCAGCGAACAAGACCAGCGTGTAGAGAAACACCTGCAGCCGCGTGAACTCGGCGCCGTGGGTGACCGGCAACATCGGCAGACCCGACTTGCGGTAATCCTCGACGCGGTAGAGGGCGAGCGCCCAGAAGTGCGGCGGCGTCCAGAGAAAAATGATCAGGCACATGATGAGCGCCTCCGGCCCCACCTCACCGCGAATCGCCGCCCAACCGAGCACCGGCGGCATCGCGCCCGAGGCGCCGCCGATCACGATGTTTTGCGGCGTCATTGGTTTGAGCACCACGGTGTAGATCACGGCGTAGCCCACGAAGGTGGCAAAGGTCAGCCACATGGTGAGCGGGTTGACCATGAACCACAGCACCGCGCTGCCGGCCGCGCCGAGCAAGGCCGAGAAGGTGAGCGTCTGGGTGTTGGTGAGCTGGCCCCGCGCAGTCGGTCGCCATGCGGTGCGGGCCATGCGCGCATCGATGCGTTGCTCGACCAGGCAATTGAACGCCGCCGCAGCCGCTGCGACCAACCAGATGCCGACGGTTGCGGCGAGCGCGACCTTCAAATCGGGAAGGCCGCTTTCGGCCATCAACATCCCGATGACGGCGCAGAACACGATGAGCTGAACCACGCGCGGTTTGGTCAGCGCGTAAAACTGCCGTACCCGCGACGGCAGCGAATGGCTGGCGTTGGCGGCGGCAACGGTGGGGGCGACGGTATCGGTCATGGTCAAGCGCAGACCCGCATTTTACGGAGCCGGTCGCAGCGCCGATGGTCGCAGACCCTGCGCTAGCCGCATCGAGCGAATGGGCGCCGCCTGCACAAACCATGTGGCCATCAGGATCACCCACGCCGCCGCACCCGCCGTATGCGCCACTGCGCCTGCCAACGGCCAGCCGAGCATGACGTTGCTGAGGCCACTCGCGAGTTGCCATAGAGCCACCGCTGCAACACCGCGCGCCCAGCGGCGCAGTGCCGCTTCGCCGCCGATGTGCAGGCGCCATGCGAACGCTGCCATGCCGATCAGCACGAGGTAGGCGCCGAGCCGGTGCATGTAGTGGATCGCCGTCAACGCCGCAAACGGCAGGTAGCCGCCGTCGCGTCCTTCGCCCAACTCGCGCAGCACCGTGAAGCCGTGCGAAAAATCCATGACCGGCCACCAACTGCCCTGGCAGGTCGGGAAGTCTTGGCAAGCAAGTACCGCATAGTTGGTGCTGACCCAACCACCGAGTGCGATCTGCAACACGCTGAGGGCGGCGAGCACGATAGAAAACCTGAAGACGCCGGCAGACGCGACAAGTGGCGCCGGCCGGTCGATGGCACGTTGCACGGCCAGCAAGGCCAGTAGCGCCAGCCCGCCCAGCAAGTGTGCGGTGACGATCGCCGGATAGAGCTTCATCGTGACCGTCAACGCGCCGAATGCACCCTGCACGCACACCCACACGAAGGTGGCAGTTGCCCACCACGGTGAAACGGCCGACTTCTCGCGGCGGGCCTGCCACCACTTGAGGGCGGCGATCGACGCGATCAACGCGCCGACGCCGCTCGCGAGATAGCGGTGAATCATTTCGATCCAGGCCTTGCCGTGCGTGACCGGGCCGGTCGGCCTCGTCGTTTGCGCAGCCCGGATCTCGTCGTGCGCGCCCAGCGGGCTCGCACTCGCGTAGCAGCCGGGCCAATCGGGGCAGCCCAGGCCCGAATCGGTCAGGCGGGTGAAAGCACCGAAGAGCACCAGGTCGAAGGTGAGAAACAGCGCCAGCACGGTCAGCGCCTGCATGCGTGCAGCCGACCCGCGATGCCGCTCGCGTCGCCACACCCACGCGAACGGCAACAGCGCCAGCAGCGCGCCGATCCCGACGACCGCGAGCAGCGGCGCGAGGTCGTAAGCCGCGGGTGCGTTGGTGGCAGCGACGATCGACATGCTCAGCGGCCCGGTTTGTCCCAGCCGGCCGAGGCGCGGAGCAGCTTTTCGACATCGCGCTTGAGCTTGGCCGGCTCGGGATTCGCCGGCACGCGCATCATCCAGTGGCCCATCGGGTCGACGATGTAGAGGTGGTCTCCGAGCGCCTGACCTGCAGCCGGTTGCAGCCATGCGGCGAGCGCTGCGGCCGGCACACGCAGCACGGTGGCCTCGGTATTGACAGTGACGCCACCGAGCACCTGGGCCTTCGGTGTGATGGCATCGTCGATCAGCCAGACCTTTTCAACCCGGTCTTTATCGCGGCCCAAGGTCTCACGCAACTGGCGTTGGACCCACAGCAGCTTTTCGCACGTTGCATCGCAGGCGCCGCCCGAGACGACGACTAGCAACCACTGATTTTTTAGCGACTCGGCGCTCACCGTGTTGCCGCCGAGATCCGTCAATGGAAGCCCTGCAGGCACCGGGCGCGGCGGCTGTATCAATTCGCTGTAGTTGGTGCGGCCCTGCGGCCGGATCACGAAATAGGTGAAATAGGACGCGACTACAGGCGCCGCGCAGACCGCGAGCACCGACAGCATCTTCAGGCGCCCACTGCGGGTGCGGCGCACCGCATCGTCGTCGAGCGCGGGTGCATGCACGGAATGCACCGTAAAGCTCAGCGGTGAATCAGCGTCAGCCATTGCGTTTCCAGCGGGGGCGGATAAGTTGAAACCAGACATACAAACCTGCCATCAGCGCACCCAGCGCGAACCATTGGAACGCGTAACCGTAGTGCTTTTGAACATCGACCGCCGGGCGCGTCCAGCGGCGCAACAGCCCGTCGCCTGCAGCGCCCTTCGATTCGTCTTGCAGCACCGACAGCGGCGCGAGCCCGAGGCCGGTCTCGCGTGCAAATTCGGCGATGACCAGATTTTGCCGGATCAGCCCGAAGCCCGATGGTGCGAACTCGTAGAGCCGCGCCGGAGGCGGGGCAATGTGACCCTCGACCTCGATGCTGCCCTCGGGGGTTGCGACCGGCGGCAGCAGCGTACGGTCGCGCAGGTCGCGGGGCACCCATCCACGCTGCACCAGCACGGCGTCGGTGCGGCCTTCGAGTTGCAGCGGCGTGACCAGGTAGAAACCGACCCGCGCATTCATCTGCCGATTTTCGAGAAAGACGCTGTGCTGCCGCAACCAGTGACCACGAAGCAGCACGGCGCGGTAGTACTGCGCAGCAGCGGCATCGAACGAAGTTGCAAGATCAGCGGCCGAAAGCGGTTTCAAACCGGCACGCGAGTCGAGCGCGTCCTGCAACGCGATCTTGTGGGCAGCGCGGCGCAGCTGCCATGCCCCGAGGCTGACGGTCACACCAATACCGAACGAAGCCGCCAGCGCAATGACAGTGGTTCGGCCCCTTACGCTCAGCACGCCAGAACCTGCGGCGGATAATCAATGCGCATGAAGTACCTGATCGGATTCGCTTTCATCGGCATTTTGGGCGCCCTCACGATGGCCGGCGTGTTCATGCTGCGGGGGGGCAGTAGCGGCAAGACCAAAAGCGGCAACATGATGCGTGCACTTGCCGTGCGGGTTGGACTCTCCGTGTTGCTGTTCGCCTGCATTCTCTTCAGCTGGTGGGTGGGCTGGATTCAACCGACCGGAATGCCGGTTGGAAAGTAGTCCCACAGATCGAAAACCCAAAAAACGAACGCCGCGTTCTGCGGCGTTTGCATTGGCGACTGCTAATGGTTTTAGAGCCAATAGACCACGATGTAAAGGCCGAGCCAAACCACGTCGACAAAGTGCCAGTACCACGCGGCGCCCTCGAAACCGAAGTGTCGTTCTGGCGTGAAGTGACCCTTCATCAGGCGGATGGTGATGAACAGCAGCATCAGCATGCCGACGAACACGTGAAACCCGTGAAAGCCGGTCAGCATGAAGAAGGTCGAGCCGTAAGCGCCCGACGAAAGCTTCAGGTTCAGCTCGGTGTAGGCGTGGTGGTACTCGAAGACCTGAAAGCCGAGAAAGGTAATGCCCAGCATCACCGTCACCCACATGAACGCAATGCAACGCGCGCGATGACCAGCGACCATCGCGTGGTGGGCGATCGTGAGCGTAACCCCCGAGGTCAGCAGCAACAGCGTGTTGATGGTCGGGATCGGCCACGGCCCCATCGTCGTGAACGGATCGACGATGCCGCCCGGCGAGCCGGTGTTGCCGACGCCCGAGCTCGGCCAGATCGCGCGGAAGTCGGGCCACAGCACCGCGTTCTCGAGGTTGCCGAGGTTGGGCAGCGCATGCAGGCGGGTCCAGTAGAGCGCGGCGAAGAACGCCCCGAAGAACATCACCTCGGAGAAGATGAACCAGCTCATGCTCCAGCGGTAAGACGCGTCGATGCGGTCGCCGTAAAGGCCGCTCTCGCTCTCGCCGATCGACTGGCGAAACCACTGCTGCAGTACGAAGGCCCAGAGGGCAAAGCCCGCAATCAACGAGTACATGCCCCACTCGTGCCCGTTGATCCACTGGCCCGCGCCCAGGATCACGAAGAAGAGGCCGGTCGCGGCCAGCACCGGGTGCCGGGAAGGCGCCGGAACGAAGTAATAAGGCGTATGGCCGTGAGGTGTCGCTGCCGACATGATTTCTCCTGAGTTCCCGTATTCGATGTTCTTTGAACTACTTGTATGTTTGGATCGCCGCTTTGACCCGCCGCTTCGATTCTTCTACCGTGCCGCGCCGCTCGCGATGACCCAATTCACCAGCAGCAGAAGCAACCCGATCAACACGAGCGCGCCGATCACGCCGGCTATGACCACGTGCACCGGGTTGAGCCGGGTCACGTCGTTCTCGAGATCGCGGCCCTTGCGCACTCCGAAAAACGACCATGCGACGGCCTTCGCTGTTTGCGCAAACGAGCCCTTGCGCCGCACGGCGTCGCGCAACTCGCGGCTCACGAGCGGGCTCCGTTCGGCAGCGTGCCGGGTGTCGCGACAGCCGCCGCTTTCGAGCGACCTGCCGGCTCGGGCGGCACGCCGCCGCCGACTTCGAAGAACGTGTACGAGAGCGTGATGGTCTTGACGTCTTTCGAGAGCTTGGAGTCGATCACGAACACGACCGGCCAACGCTTTTCTTCGCCCGGCTTCAGCGTGTATTGGTTGAAGCAGAAGCACTCGATCTTGTTGAAATGCTGCATGGCCTGCATCGGCGCATAGCTCGGGATGGCCTGCGCGGCCATCGTTCGGTTCTGGACGTTCTTGAAGGTGTACATCACCGTCGTCAATTCGCCCGGATGAACGTCGACCGAGCGCTTCTCGGGCGCGAACTCCCAGGGGCCGCGTGAGTTGGCGTCGAATTCGACCGTGATCGTGCGGCTGGTGTCGACCTGGGTGTTGCCCGTGGAGTTGGCCCGCTTGCCGCCCTGCACATCGATCTCGGCGAGCGAAAGCACGTTGATGCCGAGGGCGCTGCAAATCGTGTTGTAGAGCGGAACCAACGCATAGCCGAATCCGGCCATCGCCGCCGCGACGACCACCAGCTTGCCGAGCATGCGGCGGTTATCGCGTTTCAGCGCAGCGTGGCCCTGAGGCAGGTATGAATTAGGGTCGGACGGCATGTTCAGTGGCGAACCTACTCACATTCCCATCAGCGCGCTTTTGGCGATGAAGCCAACGAAGATCGCGACCGCGATGACACCCAGGATGACGCCCATGCGCTGGTTGCTCTTCTTCTGCTCTTCGGGCGTCATCGCGAATGCCTCAGGCCAAAATCTTGGTCGCAGAAGCATTCAGCTTCGGCGGGTTCTCGAAGGTGTGAAAAGGCGCCGGCGACGGCACTTCCCATTCGAGGCCTTCGGCACCGTCCCACGGCTGCTGTGGCGCCGGCTCGCCCTTGCCTCGCATGCAAGGCAGCACGATGAAGAAGAAGAAGTAGACCTGCGTCAGCCCGAAGCCGAAAGCGCCTATCGAAGCCACCATGTTGAAGTCGGCAAACTGCATCGGATAGTCGGCGTAGCGGCGCGGCATACCGGCGAGCCCCAGAAAGTGCATCGGGAAGTAGGTGACATTGAAGAACACCAGCGAGAGCCAGAAGTGCCACTTGCCGCGCGTTTCGTCGTACATCACGCCAGTCCATTTTGGCGCCCAATAGTAGAAGCCCCCGAACATGGCGTAGAGCGACCCGGCCACGAGCACGTAGTGAAAGTGGGCGACGACGTAGTAGGTGTCGTGCAACTGAATGTCGACCGGAGCCAGCGCCAGGATCAGCCCCGTGAAGCCGCCCATCGTGAAAACGAAGATAAAACCGACAGCGAACAGCATCGGCGTCTCGAAGGTCATCGAACCGCGCCACATCGTCGCGATCCAATTGAATATCTTCACGCCGGTAGGCACCGCGATCAGCATGGTCGCGTACATGAAGAACAGTTGGCCCGTGACCGGCATGCCCGAAGTGAACATGTGGTGTGCCCAGACGATGAACGACAGGATCGCGATCGACGCCGTGGCGTAGACCATCGAGGTGTAGCCGAACAGCCGCTTGCGCGCGAACGCCGGGATGATGGCACTCACGATGCCGAACGCTGGCAAGATCATGATGTACACCTCGGGGTGGCCGAAGAACCAGAAGATGTGCTGGTACATCACCGGGTCGCCGCCGCCGGCGGGGTTGAAGAAGTGGGTGCCGAAATGGCGGTCGGTCAGAGTCATCGTGATCGCACCGGCGAGCACCGGCATCACGGCGATCAGCAAGTAGGCGGTGATCAGCCACGTCCAGCAGAACAGCGGCATCTTCATCAACGTCATGCCGGGCGCGCGCATATTGAGCACCGTGACGATGATGTTGATCGAGCCCATGATCGAACTTGCGCCGAGGATGTGCAGCGCGAAGATGCTGGTGTCCATCGATGGCCCCATTTGCAGGGTCAATGGTGCGTAGAGCGTCCAGCCCGCCGCAGGCGCGCCGCCCGGCATGAGGAACGAGCCGACAATCAGGATCGCCGCCGGGATCAACAGCCAAAAGCTGAAGTTGTTCATGCGCGCGAACGCCATATCGGCCGCCCCGATCTGGATCGGGATCATCCAATTCGCGAAGCCGACGAAGGCCGGCATGATCGCGCCGAACACCATGATGAGGCCGTGCATCGTGGTCAGCTGGTTGAACATTTGCGGGTTCACCAACTGCAATCCAGGCTGGAACAGTTCGGCCCGGATGACCAGCGCCAGGATGCCCCCGACGATGAACATCGCGAACGAGAACAACAGATACATCGTGCCGATGTCCTTGTGGTTCGTCGCATACAGCCAACGGCGCCAGCCGTGGGGCGCGCCGTGGGCGTGATCGCCGTGTGTGTCGTGGCCGAGGCCGGGGTGATCGATGACTGCGCTCATGGCGATTCCTGTGTTCGGTGCGACCGATGTGACTACTTGCGGGCGGCGACGACGTCGGCCGGTTGAACAAGCTGAC
>JAYUWC010000117.1:0-6130 GCA_043753755.1 Rhizobacter sp. | reverse complement strand
GTAGTGACGACCTTGGTGAGCACCACCTCGCGGCCCGCCGCCGCGCCATTGAGCACGCGGATCGACGCTTGTGTCGTGCTTCCCCCGAACGCGCCGGGCGCCGATGCGGCGAAACCGCTGATCGCTGCACGGCTGGGCGAAGCGCCTGTGAACGCGCGGGTACCGGGCCGCATGATCATTGTCCTTTCGTAGTCGGTGCTGTCGTCGACGATGAACTTGATCTTGTACTTGCCGATCTCGACCAGGTCGTTGTGGGTCAGCAGCTGTTTCTTGACGACCTTGCCATTGATGTAGGTGCCGTTGGTGCTGTTCATGTCTTCGATGAACACATCGGCGCCCATCATCTGCAGCACGGCGTGTTCGCCACTGACAGCCAGGTTGTCGATCACGATGTCGTTGTAGGGCCGGCGGCCGAGCGTGGTCTTGTCTTTGGTGATCTGAACTTCTTTGATCACCACACCGTCGAGAGATACGACCAGTTTGCCCATGCTTCTTGACCTCTTGTGTCTAAGTCTTTGCGTCGAACTCGGCTCGACCGCCGCCGTCAGCGACGGAACGGCCACCACGATCGTGCCGAGCCGGAGCCACCACGAACGCGCGCGAGAACCACCGAAATATTATCCTTGCCGCCTGCTTCGTTGGCCGCGTCGATCAACGCGTCAGCGGCGTCCGACAAGGTTTCGGCGCCCATCAAAAGCTGCGCAATGCTCTCGTCGTCGAGCATGTCAGATAGCCCATCGGAGCATAGCAGGTAGGTATCGCCGGGCAGCACATCGTGCAGGTGCGTCTCGAGCAGCACCGTGTCTTCGACGCCGACCGCACGGGTCACCAGATTCTTGTTGGCAGAGAATGCAGCTTGCTCGGGCGTGATGAGGCCGGAGTCGATCTGCTCTTGCAGCAATGAGTGGTCATGGGTGATCTGGGTCAGGCGCGATGCGCGCAAGCGGTAGCCGCGCGAGTCGCCCACATGACCCATCAGCAACCGCGATTCGCGAAACACGCCGACCACGAGCGTCGTGCCCATGCCGGCGTATTGCGGATTGGAATTGGCGGCGTTAAAGATCGCGCGATTGGCGTTGTCGACGCAGATGTCCATCGCGCGGCGCACATCGGTGTCGGTCGCGCTCTCGGAGGCTTCGGCAAGCCAGCGGCCGAGTTCGGACCTGATGAACGCGGTTGCCATGCCGCTGGCCACTTCACCGGCGTTGTAGCCACCCATGCCATCGGCCAGAACGACGAGTGCGGTCGGGTCGTCTACCGCCACTGAATCTTCGTTGTTGTTGCGCGCCCGGCCGGTGTCGGTGGCGCTGAAGAACTCGAGTGTCATGGACGGGACGTGTGCGGGCAGGAAGACACGGATTAGTGCTCGGCATTGTGCCCCGGAAAGCCGCGCCGAAATTCGCCGGTGGCCGCGAAGGAAGCCGATTCCCGGGCGTCGGTCACGTCTGGCGCGAATGCCTCTGCATCGGGCCCTGCGGCGAACGACGACGCCACCGTGCGCAGGTCGGTCGCCATTTGGTGGCCATCCGAGTACCGCACTTCGACCCGCTTCTCGAGCGCGAGTGCGACCACGTTGGCAAGCGCCTCGGGCAACTCGGGCCGCAGGCTGCGCACGTCGGGTGCGGGGTCGTTCACGATCTGCTTCATCAGCTCGGCCATCGACTCCGAGCGGTGCGGCAGTGCTCCGGTGAGCAACTGGAACAGCATCACGCCCAGCGAATAGAGATCGGTGCGGCCATCGACGCGGCGACCGGCCATTTGCTCGGGCGACATGAACGAAGGCGTGCCCAACACGAGACCGGTGCGGGTGCGGCAGGCATCGGCGACGCGGGCAATGCCGAAGTCGGTGACTTTCACCGCGCCGGTGGCCGGCTCGATCATCACGTTGGCAGGTTTGATGTCACGGTGGATCACGCCCTGGCGGTGCGCGTGCGCCAGAGCTTCGGCAACGCGCGCAATTGTGGCAAGCACCTCCGGCACCGGCAGCAAACGGCCCGGAAGCGTGTGGCGAAGCAAGTCGTGGCCGGCGACGAACTCCATCGCGATGAAGGCCAGACCCTCGTCTTCGCTGGCGTCGAAGATGGTCACGATGTCGGGGTGCCGCAGCCGTCCGGCCATCTCGGCCTCGCGAAAGAAGCGCGCGCGCGCGGAGGCGAGTTCGTCGCCTTCAAACTCGAGGCTCAGGGCCATCGTCTTAATCGCAACGGCACGGCCGATTTGTGGGTCGTGGCCCAGGTAGACCGTGCCCATCGCACCCCGACCGAGCTCGCGGTCGATGCGGTAACGGCCCAGCGCGCGTCGTTCGGCGGGCCGAGCCGCTTCGGTCAAAGGCGCTGGGGGCGGCACGATCGAGGGCGCCGTGGTCGGCACAGCGCGGTTGCGAACGCCCGTCCACCAACCCGCGCCATACGCTGCACCGACGGCTAGCGCGATGACCAACCAACCGTCGGCGCCGAGACCAATGAGCATCAAAGCGCTCGCGGCCAAAAGCAGCCGAACGTGAATTTGATGGCGACGCGCACGCCGCGATCAGGCGGGCACGGAACCGAGGCGCTCACTCGGCGCGTGCGGCGCGCGAGGGGATGCGACGCGCCGCCCACCAACCTGCGCCGACTACGGCGGCGACGAGTACGATGTGGGTCGCCACGCGCGCTGCGAGGTTGGGCTCGAACACCGGAGCCAAGAGCGGCTCGGCGACGATCATGTGCGCCGCCGTGTACGCCAGCACACCGGCACCGATGTAGGTGATGACGGCGTAACGCTCGACCAGTTTGAGCACCAGCGTGCTGCCCCAGACCACGATCGGCACGCTGATCACCAGACCGATCACGACCAGAGTCATGCTGCCCTTGGCAGCACCGGCCACGCCGAGCACGTTGTCGACACCCATCAACGCATCGGCGATGACGATGGTCTTCATCGCGCCCCAGAAGGTCGTGGCGGTGGACGAGTGCCCGGCGACTTCGGTTTGGGGCACGAGCAGCTTGTAGGCGATCCACAGCAAACCGAGGCCGCCGGCCGCCATCAGGCCAGGGATTTTCAGCAACCAGACCACGCCGACCGTCATCACCGCACGCACGACGATCGCGCCGACAGTGCCCCACGCGATGGCGCGGGTTTGCAGTTCGGGCGGCAGGCGACGGGCAGCGAGTGCGATAACGATCGCGTTGTCGCCGGCCAAGACAAGATCGATCAGGATGATCGCGAGCAGAGCAGAAAACCAAGGGGCGGAGAACAATTCCATAGCGGGTACCGGACGAATTGCACGACGATGAATGCGTGGCCGACCTGGCGCACACCGTGACGGACTCGAGCGCCGAGGCAACTTCGAGGCCGCAGCTGTTGTGCATGCACAGGCAGGCACGTGCACGCACATGGTCGGTTGGCATCGAAGGTCTCGCTCGGCCCAGCCGGGTGACCGTGGCCTGACAAACCGGAAGCGGTTCGTGGACCCCGCTTCGTGTTGACGGCTTGTCGCACAGTTTGCAATCGGCTGGTGCGGGCGAACGGTGCCGCGCAACAGGACAAGCAAACAGCGAGCTACTCCCCTTCACCGGCTGATTAGGACAGGTGAGGCGAATGCGTGTCAAGCCGGGGTTTTGTCGCCGCCCGCCGTTGCAGCCAAAGGCCGACAGCGACGACCAACGCGGCGCCCATCGCCCCGACCACACGCACCCGCAGATCGGGAGGTTCGCCGTAGTGCGCCACCACCGCAGGGTCGGTCAACAGCATCTCGCCGGCGAGGTAACCCAGCATCGCCGCGCCCAAGGTAATGATGAACGAAAACCTTCCCATTACCTTCAGCAGCAGCGTACTGCCGAAGATGATGAACGGGATGCTGACCGCCAGACCGATCACCAGCAGCGGTGTATTGCCCTTGGCCGCCGCAGCTACCGCGAGCACGTTGTCCAGGCTCATCACCAGATCGGCGACCAGGATCGTGCGGATCGCCGCGGCCATGCCGCCAATCTCTTTGCCCGCCCCTTCGGCGGCGTCGCCCTCGCCAAGCAGCGTGACGCCGATGTAGAGCAGCAGCACGGCACCGACGGCTTTGAGGTAGGTCCACTTCAGCATCTCGACCGCGAGCAGCGTGAGCACGATCCGCATCACGATCGCCGCGGCACTGCCCCAAAAGATGGCGGGCTTCTGCTGATGCTTCGGCAGGCTGCGCGCGGCCATCGCAATCACCACCGCGTTGTCACCCGACAGCACGACGTTGGCCAGAATGATCGAGCCGAGCGCTGCCCAATAGGTGCCGCTGGTGAGGTCCATTCAGCGTGCTCGCAGCGCGCGGCTCAGGCGGCACCGCTCAGAGCAGCGCCTTGAGCAGCTTGCCCATCTCGGAGGGGTTGCGCGTGATCGTGAAGCCGCACTCCTCCATCACGGCGAGCTTGGCGTCTGCCGTATCGGCACCGCCGGAGATCAGCGCACCGGCGTGGCCCATGCGCTTGCCGGCAGGGGCCGTCACGCCGGCGATGAAGCCAACGATCGGCTTTTTCATGTGCTGCTGGCACCAGCGCGCCGCGTCGGCTTCGTCGGGGCCGCCGATCTCGCCGATCATGATCACGGCATCGGTGTTCGGATCGTCATTGAACAGCTTCATCACATCGATGTGCTTCAAGCCGTTGATCGGGTCGCCGCCGATGCCGACCGCGGTGCTCTGGCCGATGCCGAGCTCGGTGAGTTGCGCGACGGCTTCATATGTCAGCGTGCCCGAGCGGGAGACCACGCCGATGCGGCCCGCCTTGTGGATGTGGCCGGGCATGATGCCGATCTTGATTTCGTCCGGCGTGATCAACCCCGGACAATTGGGGCCGAGCAGGAGCGTCTTCTTGCCGCCCTTGCCTTCCTTTTCTTTCATGCGGCTGCGCACCAGCAGCATGTCCTTCACGGGAATGCCTTCGGTGATGCAGATGGCCAGGTCGAGATCGGCCTCGACCGCCTCCCAGATCGCCGCCGCCGCACCGGCCGGCGGCACGTAGATCACGCTCACCGTGGCGCCGGTGGCCTTCGCAGCCTCGGTGACGTTCGCGTAGATGGGAATGCCTTCGAAATTCTCGCCGGCCTTCTTCGGGTTCACGCCGGCGACGAACGCGGCTTTGCCATTGGCGTAGTCGCGGCACATGCGGGTGTGAAATTGGCCCGTCTTGCCGGTGATGCCCTGCGTGATGACGCGGGTCGTTTTGTTAATCAGGATGCTCATGGTGTTCCTTACTTCTTCAGCGCGGCCATCACGGCCTGGGCGGCATCGGCCATCGATTCGGAGGTAATGATGGGCAACATCGAGTCCTTCAACATTTTTTTGCCGAGCTCCTCGTTCGTCCCCTTCATGCGCACGACCAGCGGCACGCTGAGGTTGACTGCCTTGCACGCGGCAATCACGCCTTCGGCGATGGTGTCGCAACGCATGATGCCGCCGAAGATGTTGACAAGGATCGCCTCGACCTTCGGGTTGCCGAGCATGATCTTGAAGGCCTCGGTGACCTTTTCGGCGGTGGCCCCGCCGCCCACGTCAAGGAAGTTGGCCGGCTCGCCGCCAAACAGCTTGATCGTGTCCATCGTCGCCATCGCGAGCCCGGCACCGTTGACCAGGCAGCCGATGTTGCCGTCGAGCTGGATATAAGCTAGGTCGAACTTGCTGGCTTCGATCTCGGCCGGGTCTTCTTCGTCGAGGTCGCGGTAGGCCACGATCTCCGGGTGGCGAAACAGCGCGTTGCTGTCGAAGTTGAACTTCGCGTCGAGCGCCTTGATGTTGCCCGGCTTGCCGTCGACCGATCCCTCGAGGATCAGCGGGTTGATCTCGGCCAGCGAACAGTCGGTTTCCATGTAGCACTGGTAGAGCTTCTTGAAGACATCGATCGCCTGCGCGGTCGAGCCGACGGGGACGCCAATGCCGTTGGCAAGCTCGGCACCTTGGGCGTCGGTCAGGCCGGTCGCCGGGTCAACGAAGACCTTGAGAATTTTCTCGGGCGTGGCGTGGGCGACCTCTTCGATGTCCATGCCGCCTTCGCTGCTGGCCATGATTGCGACCTTCTGCGTTGCGCGGTCGGTGACGGCGGCAACGTAGTACTCCTTCTGGATGTCTGCACCTTCTTCGATCAGCAGACGACGTACCTTCTGCCCCTCGGGG
>JAYUWC010000116.1:0-18474 GCA_043753755.1 Rhizobacter sp. | reverse complement strand
CGGCCGACAAGCTGGCGCTGGTGGAAAAACTGCAGCGCGAAGGCTGCATCGTCGCGATGGCCGGCGACGGCATCAACGATGCGCCGGCTCTGGCGCGGGCCGACGTGGGTGTGGCGATGGGCACCGGCACAGACGTGGCAATGAACAGCGCCCAGGTCACGCTGGTCAAGGGTGATCTGCGCGGCATCGCCACGGCTCGGGTCATCTCGAACGAGACCATCGCCAACATGAAGCAAAACCTCGGCTTTGCCTTCGTCTACAACGCGTTGGGCGTTCCGCTGGCGGCCGGCGTGCTGTTTCCGTTCACGGGCTGGCTGCTGTCGCCGATGATCGCGGCGCTGGCGATGAGCCTCAGTTCGGTGTCGGTCATCTCGAACGCCCTGCGCTTGAGACGGGCGGGTACGAATGGCATCGGTGCCGCCCGTCCCCTCTGAGCGCCGCCGCCCGCGTTGGGGTTTGACGGAACGAAAATTCGGCTCACAACGCTGGGTCGAGACAGTTTGTCGGTCGCGTGCTACTGTTGAACAACGGAGGTGGCTGAAGGTTCGAGCACTGCCATCGCCGCACCGGGCCGGACGTTAAAAATCGGGGCGACAGGATGAGAAAAACGCCGCTTTACAGCCGCTCGCGGCCCCCCGTGTCGGCTGCCGATAGCAACCCGCCCGAAGGCATCGAGCCGTCGACCGGTGCATTGACCGAAGCGGCGCCGGCGGCCCGTCCCCGCTCACGAATCAACGGCCTGCTCGCGCGCAACGAGCGCCGCGTCTGGGCTGCAGCGGTGATGCTGCTGATCGCCGGCGGCGTGGCGCTGCACACGGCCACACTGCCGCGCGGCCCGGCGTTGACGATGGCGCAGATCGACACCGCGATGCGCAAGTCGATCGAGGACAAGCCGCTGCCCTCACCGGTGGCGGCGGCCTACGACGCGGTGATTCCGTCGGTGGTGCGGGTGGTCGGGCTGATGAGCGAAGGCGATGACGGCAGCGACCTTGAAGAAGCAAAAAGCGGCACCGAGGGAAAGCCTCAGCAGCCGGGCAGAGCTTTGAAGCCCGGCAGAGAAGACCGGTCACGTGGCGGCTTCGAGCGCGGTGTCGGCACCGGCGTCGTCATCATCGACAACGGCACCATCCTGACCAACCTGCATGTGATCCAAGGCGCGCGGCGCATCAAGGTCACCTTCATGGACGGCACCGAGTCCGACGCGGTGATCCTCAGCACACAGCCTCAAAACGACCTCGCCGTGTTGCGTGCCAGGACCATCCCCGACGACCTCGAGGCCGCCACACTGCGCAGCACTGCCGACCTCGCGCCCGGCGATCAGGTGATGGCCATCGGCTTTCCGTTCGGCATCGGCCCGTCGGCATCGAGCGGCGTCGTCTCGGGGCTGAAGCGCGAGTTCAGGTCGCCCGAGGGCAAGCAGAACATGACCAACCTGATCCAGTTCGACGCGGCCGCCAACCCGGGCAATTCGGGTGGGCCGCTGGTCACGATGGACGGCGAGGTGGTCGGCATCGTCACCGCCATATTGAACCCCTCGCACCAGCGCACCTTCATCGGCATCGGCTTTGCGGTGCCGATCGAGAACGCTGCAGCGGCTGTCGGCGTGCCGCCGTTTTAGGCACCGTCGAATCTTCGCCCCAGCACCTTTGAAAAGACGCCGAATGGACAACCCCGAATTCAACGCCAGCACCAGCGCAACCCATGCCTCCACGCTCATGGAGCAGATCCTGTACGAGGTCAAACGCGTGGTCGTCGGCCAAGATCAGTTTCTCGAGCGGGTGATGGTCGCGGTGCTGGCGCAAGGCCACCTGTTGGTCGAAGGCGTGCCGGGTCTCGCCAAAACGCTGACGGTGAAGACCTTGGCGCAAACGCTGCGCGGCAGCTTCAAGCGCATCCAGTTCACGCCCGATCTGGTGCCGGCCGACCTGATCGGCACGCGCATCTTCAACCCGCGCACCGGCGAGTTCAGCACCTCGCTCGGCCCGGTCTTCACCCACCTCTTGCTGGCCGACGAGATCAACCGCGCGCCGGCCAAGGTGCAGAGCGCGCTGCTTGAGGTGATGCAGGAGCGCCAGGTGACCATCGCCGGCGAGACCCACAAGGTGCCCGAGCCGTTTCTCGTGATGGCGACGCAAAACCCGATCGAGACCGAGGGCACCTACCCGCTGCCCGAGGCGCAGGTCGACCGCTTCATGATGAAGGTGCTGGTCGACTACCCGAGCGAAGAAGAAGAGTTCGTGATCGCGCAGCGGGTGACCGGTGTTGCCACCACGGTTTCTGCCGTGGCGAGCATGGGCCAGCTCGCCGAGCTGCAGCAGGAGTGCCGCAAGGTCTATGTCGACCCCTCGCTGATGCAATACGCCGTCAAGCTGGTCAGCGCCACGCGCCGGCCCGACCGCTACGGCCTGGCCGACATCGCCAAATACCTGAGCTACGGCGCCAGCCCGCGCGCCACCATCGGCCTGATCGAAGGCGCACGCGCGTTGGCTTTCATGCGCGGCCGCGGCTACGCGCTGCCCGAAGACATGACCGGCCTCGTCGGCGATGTGCTCCGGCACCGCCTGGTGCTCTCTTACGAAGCGCTGGCCGACGGCCTGACCGCCGATGCGATCGTGCAGCGCGTGATGAAAAAAGTGGCCGTGCCCGACAAGCCGCTCGCCACCTCGGCCCCCTGATGCGACCGCCATGCCCGCCGATCCGAAACCCGCAGTGAAGGCAGCGGCCGCGCCTTCGGCCGAGGCGCCGCTGAGCCCAAGCGCAGAGGACGCGAGCGCCTTGCTGAGGCGCCTCGAGTGGACGGTCATCCGCCGCCTCGACGGCCTGCTGCAGGGCGACTACCGCACGCTCTTTCGCGGCGCCGGCCTCGACCTAGCCGACCTGCGCGAGTACCAGCACCACGACGACGTGCGCCACATCGACTGGAACGTGACCGCACGGCTGCAGCAGCCTTACGTGCGCCAGTTCACCGAAGACCGCGAGCTGACCGCGTGGTTTCTTGTCGACCTGAGCGCGAGTGTCGACTTCGGCTCGGGCACGACCACCAAGCGGGCACTGGCGCGCGAGTTCGTCGGCGTGCTGGCGCGTTTGCTGACCCGCCACGGCAACCGCGTCGGCGCGCTGCTTTACGGCACCGAAGTCGACACCGTGCTGCCGGCCGGAAACGGACGCGTTCATGTGCTGAACCTGTTGCAGCGCATCGGTGCGCGGCCCGAGCAGAGCGCGGCCGGTGCGACCCACTTGCGCGATCTGCTTGCCGCGGCGCACGGCATCGTCAAGCGGCGAAGCAGCGTGTTCGTCGTCTCCGACTTCATTAGCGCGCCGGGCTGGGAGCAGGCGTTGGCGCAGCTGGCGACGCGCCATGACGTGACCGCCGTGCGCCTTTTCGACCCGCTCGAGATGGCGCTGCCCGATCTCGGTCTGGTGACGATGCGCGATGCCGAAAGCGGCGAGCAGCTGGTGGTCGACACCCACGACAGCGGCTTTCGCAAACGCTTCTCGGCCGCGGCCGAGAAGCGCGAAACCGAATTGCGCGCGGCCTTGGCGCGCGCCGGCGTCGACACGCTCGAACTCTCGACCGACGACGCGCTGGTCGACGCGCTGCTGCGCTTCGCCGACCTGCGCAAGCAGCGCAGCCGGCTCGCCAACTGGAGCGGCCGGCCCGGCCGAGCCCATCTGGGCGCTCATCTTTCTGCGGCTGCGGTGAGCCCATGAACCCATCCGCTTTCAAACTGCCGATGACCTTTTTCTGGCCAGAGATGCTGTGGGGGCTTGTCGCCCTGCCGCTGCTGGTGCTGCTCTACCTCTGGCTGCTGCGTCGGCGCAAAAAGACGGCCGTGCGCTATGCCAGCCTCAGTCTCGTCAAAGAAGCAATGGGCCGGGGCAGCGTGTGGCGGCGGCACGTACCGCCAACGCTGCTGTTGACGGCCGTCGCCGCGCTGTTGGTTGCTGCCGGGCGGCCGGCCGCAGTGATCACGCTGCCGTCGGCCGAGAAGACGATCGTGCTGGCGATCGACGTCTCGGGCAGCATGCGCGCGACCGATGTGGCGCCCGACCGCATCACGGCCGCCAAAGAGGCCGCCAAGGCCTTCGTCGTCGATCTGCCGCGCACGGTGCGGGTGGCGGTGGTGCAGTTCGCGGGCACGGCGGCGGTGGTGCAGGCGCCGACCCTGAGCCGCGAGGACGTGATCGCGGCGATCGACCGGTTTCAGTTGCAGCGCGGCACCGCCATCGGCAGCGGCATCGTGCTCTCGCTCGCAACCATCTTTCCCGACGACAACATCGACCTCTCGCAGATCACCGGCCAGCGCGCCATGCCGCCCTCACCCGGCGACAAACCGCGGCCCGAGTTCAAGCCCGTGGCGCCCGGCTCGTATGGCTCGGCCGCGATCATCCTGTTGACCGACGGCCAGCGCACCACCGGCCCCGACCCGGTCGAGGCGGCCAAGATGGCCGCCGACCACGGCGTGCGCGTCTACACGGTCGGCGTCGGCACCAAAGAAGGCGAGACCATCGGCTTCGAGGGCTGGTCGATGCGGGTGCGGCTCGACGAAGACACGCTCAAGAACATCGCCAACATGACCCGCGCCGACTACTTCTACGCCGGCACCGCGGCCAACCTCAAGCAGGTCTATCAGGGCCTTTCGACCCGACTGATTTCCGAGAAGAAAGAAACCGAAATCAGCGCCCTCTTCGCCGCGGCTGCAGCACTGTTGGTCGTGCTGGCAGCGGGCTTGTCGGTGTGGTGGTTCGGGCGCGTGGCTTGACGCGTGGGGCATTCGTGCAGCACCGGGCGTCTCAACCGAAGCGCCCCTGCATGAACCAGTGGCTCTCGGTCGGCGATCGCGGCACGCGCAGGCGGTAGATCCAGATCAGCGCGCCGCTGGGCAGCTGGGCGATGTAGTAGTCGCGCTCGACCAGGTCGGCGTCCCACCAGCCGGACTCGATGCGCTCGGGGCCGCTGAGCAGTTGCAACGGTTGGCCATCGGCCCACGGGCCGCTTTCGACGACGCCCTCGGTCGAGTCGCTCATCGGCAGCGCGCGGGTCGTCAGCGGTTCGGGCTGCCGCAACAACCAGACCGGGCGCACCGCCTGGCTCGTTGCCTGCGTGCCCGGCGCCGGATCGGTCGCACTGCGGGCGCGCGCCGGCCGCATCTGCGCATCGGCCGGGCGCGAGGCGGTCGCGCGCTCGGGGCGGTGGTCTTGCAACGCGACCAGCCGCACCACCTGCTCGCGGCCGAGGCGCGCCTGCAGCCGCTCGATCAGGCGGGTGAGCCCCTCTTGCTCCGAAGCCGGGGTCGGGAAAAGTTCGTTGTTGGGCGGCGCGCGGCGCACGATGTCTTCGGCATGCAAGCGCAAATCGAGCGTGGGCGCCGGCAGTTGCAGCTGCGCGAGCCGCTCACGCAACAGCACCAACAGGTGGTGGTTGTCTCGCGAGGGTTCGGCCAGCGCGACCTCGAGTGTGGTGACTGCTGCTGTCGGCGCATCGTGGCGCGAGCGCTGCTCGTGCAGCATCACGAGGCTGAAGCGGCGCACGAACGCATGCTGCGCCGAGAGCCACGCGACCAGCCGCGCCAGCAGCACCGAAGCGCCGTGCAGCAGCTGCTCGGTGGTGTCGGCGCGGGCGAATAGTTCGAGCCGGCTCTCGAAGCAGGCCGGCAGGGTCAGCGGCTCGCGTGGGTCGGGGCGAGCGCCGGTGGCGCGGTCGAGCTCGTCGAGCACGACCGGGCCGAAGCGGCGCGCGAGGCCGTCGCGCGGCACGCGGGCGAGATCATCGATCGTGCGCAAGCCCATGCCTTGCAGCGCCTCCCAGTGCGCCTTGCCGGGCCCGAGCAGCCACACCGGCGCGCGGGCCAGGGCGTGGCGGGTGGCTGCCAGATCGGCGCAGTCGAGGCTCGGGTGAATGCGGGCGAGCAACGCGGCGCCGAGCGGGGTCGCGGCGCTGACGATCTGCTGCTGGTGACCGAGTGGCGCAAGCGCCGTCTGCAACCGTTGCAGCAGCGCCGGCAAGCCGCCGAAGTAACGCAGGCTGGCGCGCACTTCGAGCAGCACGGTGTCGGCGCCTTCGTGGCCGTGGCTGTCGATCGGGTTGCCGGTGCGGGGGTCGGCACCTCGGCCGGTGCGCGGGTCGACGCGGCTGCCGTTCGAAGCTGCGGCGCGCGCATCGCCCGGCGGCTGGAACACGACCATCGGCGTGAAGGCGAGCGCCGCATGCGCGACCGCCTGCAGCGCCTCGGCATCGCGCCCGGCATCGGCCATGCCGAGCGTGAGCTGCGGCGCCAGCGCCAGCGCGGTGGCGCGCTTCATCGGCGGCTGCACGCCGAGTGCCCGTGCCGCCGCGTTGACGGCGAGAACTGCATGCGCATCCATCAATGCCACCGGTCGCTCGAGGGCACCCTCCGGCAAGGTCGAGAGGAACGACTCGAGCGAAAGCTGCGGCAGGTGAACGGCGATCCAGATCACGGGGGATTTCAGTCAGAGCGCGCGGCCCGAGACTTGCGCGGATTCGTTGATCGAGTTACTCGTCGCACGAGGTCATTCGGTCCCGACGAATTTGCATCGTCCGATTGGCTTTTCAGATGAGGGAATTCGAATACGGCACAGGACTGCGCAGCGTAATTTGAGATCAACCGCAAAACAGCTGTCAGCCCACCGCGAGGTTGACGAAGGTGGCGCGGTGAAGCGTGCTGCCATGAGACAACTCATCGACGCGACCCGCCCCGCCCGCCGCCGGTTCTTCGCGGCCGGCCCGCGCGCGCTGTTGCGCCACCTCGGCGAGCACCGGTGGCAAGGCCAGTTGCAACGGGGCCTCGAGCAGCGGGCCGCGACGTTTGAGGATGCGCACGGCGAGCCCATCGGCGCCGCTGGCCCGCAGGCCCAGCCGCAACGGCGCAGCCGTGGGGCGCTGGGCAGCGCTGGGCTCGCACAGCACGAAAGCCGGGCCGTCGTGCGCGTGAGCGGCAAGCTGCAGCCGGCGCAGCCGCTCGGCGCGCAGGCGCGGTGGCAGCCAGGCCAGCACCGCGCCGACGTGGCCGCTCTTGAGCGCCTGCTCGAGCGCCCAGAGGCTGTCGGTGCCGGGGATCAAGCGGGTGCGGGTGTTGACGATCAACAGTTCTTCGATCTCGAACCCCAGGTGGCCGAGCGCGCTGGCCGAGAGGCTGGTCGGTGGATCGAACAGCATCACCAGCCGGCCCGCGCGTTGGGCAGCAATCAAGCTGGGCGCGACCAGCCGCATTTCGCCGATGCCCGGGTGCGGCAGCAGCAGCTCGGTCAGCGCCCGGCGTGGCCAACCCCCACCGGGCAGCTGCGCATCGAGCACCGCAAAGCCCGAAGCCACCGCCGCATCGGCATGGCGGGCAAGCTGGTGGCCCAGCCACAGGCTGGGGTGCAGGCTTTCGGGCCGGATCGGCGGTGGCGCCAGCTCTGGCCGACAAGGCGTGACCGGCGCCGCGCTTGGGTCTGGGTCTGGGTCTGGCGCCGGTCGGTAGAGCGCCCGCGCTGCGTGCACCGCATGGGGCGGTGGCGACGCGGTAGCGGGCAGGGAGTCCATCTGAACAACTGTACGTTTATACAGTGATCGACGCAAGCCTCGGGTTCCCGGTGAGGGGCTTTGCGGCATGCTCGGGTGCTTCTGAACGCCGACCGAATGAACATCATTTCATCACCCCACGCAAGCGCAGCCGCCACCCTGCCCTGCCCGTGCCGAAGCCCCGTCGATGCGCGGCCACTCGCCGCCTGCTGCGGCCGCTACCACGCCGGCCCGCTGCACTTGCAGGCCCCCGATGCCGAAGCCTTGATGCGGTCGCGTTACAGCGCCTTCGTGCTCGACCGGCTCGCGTATCTGCTCGCGACCAGGCACGCGAGCACACGCCCCGGGGCTGTCGAGGCGAACCCGCCGAAACTGAAATGGCTGGGGCTGGAGGTGCGGTGTCATGACCCGATCGACGCCAATCCACATCTGCCGGTCGGCCAGGCCGTTGGTGCCGCCGTCCATGCGCTTGGTGATCGCGACGAACTGGCGCGCATCGGCCAGTTCGTTCAAGTCGTTGCGCTGCCAGTAGAGCCTCGCCGTCGCGAACGCAACCTCGGGTGCCGCAGCGCATGCGGGCTCGCCCGCCAGACCGATGCCGGGCAGCTTGCTGTCGATCCGGTAATTGAAGCGCCCGGTCATCTGGATCGGGCCTCGCCCCTTGGAAACGCTTGCCGTCGCCGGCTTGCGTGTTGCTCAGGCGTTTGGCGAGATCGCCGGGCGGCTCGTAGCGACGCTGTGCGGCGGTCGGACCCCAGATCTCTTCTATCCAGCGGAACTCGCCCGACTCGTGGGCCAGTTGCGCGATGAAGGCCGCGGTGCGCAACGCGGTGTCGATGCCGTGGGCCGCCATCGCGGCAGTGAGGTGCGGCAGGTAGACCGCCCGTTACGGCGCGGCGAGGTTCGGCATGATTCTCTGCAATTAGGCATCGGCGAACATGGTGCGTTCCTCCGGTCGGGCGGGTGATCTGACCCTGCCGGCCGGCGGGCCAGAATCCCCAGGAGTCGGTCGGGCTCGAGTCCGCTGAGCCGCGGCCGATGTCCGGGACAGCGCGAAACAGGGCTCGCCATGCCGAGCTGGATCGACCGCGTGAGCGCGTTGCTTGGCCCACCGGCGTCGGCGGCCCCCGTCGCATCCGGTGATGCCCGGCCCCGTGCGCCCGACCTCATCGTTTCGGAAAGCTCGAAAAGCTCGAAAAGCTTGAAAAGTTCGGCAAAGGGCGCCCAAAGCGGTGTCCGCGAACCTGCGACGGCCAGCGCTTTAGCTGGTCGTACGCGACGCCCGTGTCGGCAGTCGTGCTTGCGTTGCCGCCAACAACTCGCGAGGTCGATCCACAATGAGCCGTACCAGCGTCGACCGCAGCATGGCGACCCCCTTGCCCAACGCGCAACCCTTTGCGGCCGGCGCAATACCGCTTTCCGCGATCGACCCAAAGCGGGCGGCCGCCCCACCGAAAGTTCGCCCGTTGGCCGTGACGACACGAGCCCTGCAGCCGAGCGTTGCGAACACGCCGATACCTTTCGAGTCCGAAGGCAAAGCGCGCGGCACGCAGATCGCAACGCCGCGGCGCGCCGCAAGCGAGCAGACAGGGCAGCCCGGACTCAAAACAACCTTCGACTGGGAAGCCTCGCGTCGGCAACGCGGCGTTCACCTCGAGTTGGCCGGGCGTTCCGGTGAACTTGCCTTGCCGCTTGCCGCATTGGCGTCGAAGCCTTCTGTCGCCTCGTCACAGAGCCGGGTCGTCGTGGACGGCGTGTCGATACCGCGGTTTCAGCCGCAGGAAGCGATCTCCAGGCGCTACACGGAAGCCGACTTCGCCAAGCTGAACATCACCGCCGCCAATACCCGCATCTACGTGCTCGACGATTTCGTGAATTTTTCGACCTACGTTGGTACGGCGGGATCAAACAATGTGTTCGCGACCCACGGCGACGTCACCGCCGGGATCATCGGCGCCACGCTCAAGGGCAAAGGCGAGGTGACCCGAGTCAACGTTGGCAAAAAGGGCGAAACCTATTTGTTGAGTGGCACCATCCTCGGCAAGAAAATCGACGGCATTGTCGCGGCCGAGGCAAAGCGTCAAAACAAGACGCCAGCGACGGTCGATCTTTCGCAGGTGACGATCAGCATGTCGCTCAGTCCGTTGTTGAACGTTAACGTCGCCGCCGCGGCCGTTGCCGCGTTCACAGCCCGCGGTGGGCATTTCTTTGCCGGGGCTGGAAATGACATCTACACCAAGGCGGCCGTATTTAAAAATACCAGTGTCGTCGACGGCTCCAGTACCCGCATCGGCGAGCGTGTTCCGGCCACTCAAAAACCTTGGTCGGAATACAAAAACGAAGCTCTGGATGCAGGCGGAAACGACGTCCGGGCCCGCCGTCTGCTCGACCCGTCGTCGCAGTCCATCGTTGCTCCCAGCAAACTGCAAACACGAGTCAACGATGGAACAGTCGAGTACCGCAACAACGACAGTCCGACGGGCTGGTCGAAACTCGTCGGGGCATCCAACACCAGCACCGTGCCGATGGCGGCAACCAAGTCAGACGGGCTGGTCGGGGTGCGTCCCGCAAAATTTTTGACTGGCAAACAGGTGAAAGAATTTCAGGAGTGGCAATTCAAAGCCTATCGAGAGGCCGTTGAAAATGCTCAAAACAAGAACGCTGAATCGCTTTTTGATTTGACACCCGAAGAAGTGTCCCGGGTCGGCCAAAAAGTAGCCGCTGAACGAAAACGGTTGATCGGCGACCGAGCGGTCATGACCTTTGACGAGTACATCAATTTCACCGGGTGTTCGCCGGACTCTTTGTTGCAACAGAATCTTTCTGCGAGCGTGCCCGAGGGAAAGACGCCGAAACAAATCATCGTCTCGGCAGATCAGGTGCTCGACTCGAAGAACTCTTGGGACCTTCAGTACTTCGTACTCGACGGCAGCGCCCGCCTGGCGACCGTGCAACGAAATGCGTCGACCAACTTTTCCAACGGCACATCGTGGGCCACGCCGGTGGCTGCTGCGAACCATGCGATCTGGCAACGAGAACAGGTCGCTGCGGCCAAAGCCACGAAGGGACGGTAACGTCACCCGACGCTCGCCGCCGGCATCGGCGAGTGGCTTGCCCTGCTCGCGGGTCATGATCAACGTCAGGTCGTCCGCTTTCCCGAGCTTCAGGTCACCGCCCGGGTCGGGCTTTTGTCGGGTCTGGCCGGGGCCGTAAGACGAGCGGACTCGTAAACAAGCCGGACCAGCTGACTAATGCAAGCGCTCTTGTCGTCGGTGTTGCTCGGAGTGTCCAAGAGAGGCTGCGCTCACGCCACGGTCGAGTTCGTCGCTCGCCACAAGCAAAGTGGCCGCGCCGAGCGGCTGCATGAGATCAGCGGTTTCGTGCGCGAGGAGGGGCGGTGGTTTTACGTCGACGGCGAGCTGCGCTGACGGCGCCGCACCGCACCGCCTGATGCCTACGCGAACTCTTGCCGCACGCTGGCCGACATCAGCCGGCGAATGATCCAGACCAGGAGGCCGCAGCCGAGCAGCGTCATCAGCACCGCCATCACGCGGGCCGCGGTGACGAAGCCACCGAACACGCTCATCGCCTGCTTCGGCATCACCGCGGCGCTGAGCGTGTTGCTGACAACCGACTGCACCACCTCTTGCTGCAGCCACAGGCCGAGCAGGTTGGCCACGATCGCCACGATCAAGAGGCCGATGAAACTGCGGCGGGCCCAGTCGAGCCGCATCAGCAAACCGATTGCCGAGGCCAGCGTGCCCAGCGACATCACGAGGCCGGTGCCCACGACCCACGGCAAGTAGCCGATCAAGAGGCCGGTGAGCAGCGGCAAGTGCTCGCTGGCGCCGCGCAGGTCGGGCATCAGCGAGGCCACCGCCGCGTTCTGCAGCAAAGCCCCCAAGCTGCCGAGCGCCGCCAGCACGATGAAGACCCAGGCCGTGGCGGTGACGAAGAGTGAACGGGCTCCGACGTTGTAGGTTTGCGGCATGGTGGATCCTTCGTGCCCACCTCAAACCGAATGTCGAGACAAGCCTGCTGCGGAGCCCGCGACAACGGATTCAACGCATGCCCCCATTTTCGGCAGCTGTGTGTGACACGACACCCCTTGCGTGGGTGCCGCCCCCACGTTTTTGGGACGCATGTGAGGCGTTTTCCACACATCCGTGATTTGCGTGTGGTTCGGCGGCGTTTCGACCTAAGCGCACAGCCCGAAGCGGCGGCCCCGAACCCAGCCCGGCAGCGCGGCGCAAGCACCGGCGCATCGACTTGGGGCGTCCCGGTGAAACGCAGCAATTGCTGCGTGAAAACGATAAGCGCCATGCGGCCGACGACGCCGCGCCACTGCCGCACAATCGATCAAGAACACCTCGAATCCAGCCCCTCGACGGAGACGTCTCATGAACGGTTTGATGATGCAGCAGCCGCTGCTGATCTCTTCGTTGCTCGTGCATGCCGAGCGCCACCACGGCGACCAGGAGGTGGTCTCGCGCCGCACCGAAGGCGATGTGCACCGCTGCACCTACCGCGAGCTCGCGGCACGCTCGCGGCGCATGGCAAATGCCCTCGCCAGCCTCGGCGTGAAGTCGGGCGAGCGAGTGGCGACACTGGCCTGGAACGGCTACCGCCACATGGAGCTGTACTACGCCGTCTCGGGCTCGGGCGCGGTACTGCACACGCTCAACCCGCGCCTGCACCCCGACCACGTGGTCTACATCGCCGACCACGCCGAAGACCAGGTGCTTTTTTTCGACATAACCTTTCTGCCGCTGGTCCAGGCGATCTGCGCGCATGTCAAAACGATCAAGCATTTCGTTGCGATGACAGACCGCGCGCACATGCCGGCGGCGAGCAAGATCCCCAACCTGCTGTGCTTCGAAGACCTGATCGAGGCCCAGACCGACCACTTCGAGTGGCCCGATTTCGACGAAAACCAGGCTTCCTCGCTCTGCTACACCAGCGGCACCACCGGCAACCCGAAGGGCGTGCTCTACAGCCACCGCTCGACCCTGCTGCACACGTTTGCGATTGCGATGCCCGATGCGCTGAACGTCTCGGCGCGCGACACCGTGCTGCCGGTGGTGCCGATGTTTCACGTCAACGCCTGGGGGCTGCCGTATGCGGCTTGCATGGTGGGGGCGAAGCTGGTGTTTCCCGGGTCGGGGCTCGATGGCAAGTCGCTCTACGATTTTTTCGAGGGCGAACGGGTAACGCTCTCGGCCGGCGTACCGACGGTGTGGCAGGGGCTGCTCGGGTATGTCGAAGCCAACGGCTTGAAGTTCTCGACCATGCGCCGCACCGTGATCGGCGGCTCGGCCTGCCCGCCGGCGATGATGAAAGCGTTCGAAGAGGTGTACGGCGTCAATGTGTTGCACGCCTGGGGCATGACCGAGATGAGCCCGGTCGGCACCGCCGCCGTCGTCAAGGGCAAGCACCTCGCGCTCTCGCAAGAGGCACGGCTCGCGGTGCAGTCGACGCAAGGCCGCGCGGTCTACGGCGTCGACATGAAGATCGTCGACGAGAAGGGCGCTGCCCTGCCCTGGGACGGCCAACAGTCGGGCGAGTTGCTGGTGCGCGGGCCATGGATCATCGCCAACTATTTCAAGGGCGAAGGCGGTGACCCGTTGGTGAACGACGCTGCGGGTCGAGGCTGGTTCCCGACCGGCGACGTGGCCACCATCGATGTCGACGGCTACATGCACATCACCGATCGCAGCAAAGACGTCATCAAATCGGGCGGCGAATGGATCGGCTCGATCGATCTCGAAAACATCGCGATGGCCCACCCGCACGTCGCGATGGCCGCGTGCATCGCCGCGCGCCACGCCAAGTGGGACGAGCGCCCGTTGTTGGTCGTCGTCAAGAAGCCGAACGCCACGCTCACTCGCGAGGAGCTGCTCGCGTTCTTCGAGGGTCGCATCGCCAAGTGGTGGACGCCCGACGACGTGGTCTTCGTCGACGCGATCCCGCTGGGCGCCACCGGCAAGATGCTGAAGAACCGGCTGCGCGAGCAGTACGGCGAGACGCTGATGGCGAAAGCCTGACCCAGCTTGCAACTCGGCGCCCTCAGTGCGGGCCTCGCCTTCGTCTGGTGGGGCCTTTTTCCGCTTTACTTTCGACTCATGCCCGGCGTCCCGGTGGGCGAGGTGCTGGCGCACCGCATCGTCTGGTGTCTGCTGTTTCTCGGCCTCGTGCTCACGCTGCGGCGGCAGTGGGCGTGGCTGCCGCAGGCGCTGCGCCGGCCCAAGGTACTGGCGGCATTCGGTGCCAGTGCGCTGCTGATCGCGACCAACTGGCTGACCTACATCTGGTCGGTCAACCACGGCCATGTGATCGATGCGAGTCTGGGCTACTTCATCACGCCGCTGGTCAACGTGCTGCTCGGCACCACGCTGCTTCACGAACGGCCGCGGCCAGCGCAATGGGTGGCGGTCGGTATCGCGGCCTGTGGGGTCGTTTGGCTCACGGCGCAAACCGGCCGGCTGCCGTGGATCGCACTGGTGCTTGCGTTCACGTTCGGGCTCTACGGACTGCTGCGCAAGGTCGCGGTGCTCGGGCCGCTCGAAGGGCTGACGTTGGAGACGATCGTGCTCGCGCCGCTGGCCGCATTCGGTCTCGCGTGGTGGTCGCACGCGGGCACCAGCACGTTCCCGGCAGCATCGCTCGCAGCCGATCTCTGGTTCGTCGCACTCGGCCCGATCACCGCGGTGCCGCTGCTCCTGTTCGCCGCCGGCGCGCGGCGCTTGCCGCTGACGACACTCGGGCTCTTGCAGTACATCGGCCCGACGATCCAGTTGGCGATCGGCGTCTGGATCTTCGGCGAAGCATTCACGCCGGCGCGACTCATCGGCTTCGCCTGCATCTGGCTCGCGCTGGTGCTCTACACGCTCGACAGCTGGCGCGGTAGCCGCCTCCCGGCGCCGCCCGCCTGAACGCTCACGCCGACACGGCTTCGGGCACTGCGCTGCGCATCAGGTGATCGAAGGCACCGAGCGCGGCTTTCGCCCCGTCGCCGGTCGCGATGATGATTTGCTTGAAGGGCACCGTCGTCACGTCGCCCGCAGCAAACACACCGGGCAGCGAGGTCTGGCCGCGCGCATCGACCACGATCTCGCCGTGCCGCGACAACTCCAGCGTGCCCTTGAGCCACTCCGAGTTCGGCACCAGGCCGATCTGCACGAACACGCCCTCGAGCTCGACACGCCTGGCTTCGCCGTTGGCGCGGTCGGTGTAGGTCAGGCCGTCGACCTTGCCGTCGACGCCGGTGATCTCGGTTGTTTGTGCGTGCGTGTGAATCGCGACGTTCTTGAGGCTCTTCAACTTGCTGACCAGCACCGCGTCGGCGCGCAATTGGTCGCCGAATTCGAGCAAAGTTACATGGCCGACGATGCCGGCGAGATCGATCGCGGCTTCGACGCCCGAGTTGCCGCCGCCGATCACAGCGACGCGCTTGCCCTTGAACAGCGGGCCATCGCAGTGCGGGCAGTAGGCGACGCCCTTGTTGCGGTATTCCTGTTCGCCCGGCACGTTCACTTCACGCCAGCGCGCGCCGGTCGAGAGGATCACGGTCTTGCTGTGCAACGTGGCGCCGTTGGCGAGTTGCACGCCGACCAGACCGCCGACTTCTGCCGCCGGGATCAGCTTCTCGGCCCGCTGCAAATTGAGAATCTCGACGTCGTACTGCTTGGCGTGCTGCTCGAGCGCGGCGGCGAACTTCGGCCCGTCGGTCTCGAGCACCGAGATGAAGTTTTCGATGCTCATCGTGTCCATGGTCTGCCCGCCCATACGCTCTGCGAGCATGCCGGTGCGGATGCCTTTGCGCGCCGCATACACAGCCGCAGCCGCGCCCGCAGGGCCACCGCCGACGATCAACACGTCATAGGCTTCTTTGGCATTGAGCTTGACGGCGTCGCGCGCTGCGGCGCCGGTGTCGAGCTTTTTGACGATCTCTTCGACGTCCATGCGGCCCTGGCCGAAAAGCACGCCGTTCAAAAACACCATCGGCACCGCGAGGATCTGGCGCTCGTCGACTTCTTTTTGGTACAGCCCGCCGTCGATCACGATGCTCTTGATGCGCGGGTTTAGCACCGCCATCAGGTTTAGCGCCTGCACGACATCGGGGCAGTTGTGGCAGGTCAGTGACATGTAGGTCTCGAAGACCAGCTCGCTTTCAGGGCCGGCGCCTTCGAGACTTTCGATTTGCTCGATCAACTCGGCCTCGATCTTCGGCGGGTGGCCGCCGGTCTGCAGCAACGCCAGCACCAGCGAGGTGAACTCGTGCCCCATCGGGATCGCCGCGAACCGAATGCGCGGCGCTTCGCCGACACGGTTGAGCGCGAACGACGGCACGCGGGCATCAGTGCCGTCGGTCTTCAGCGTGATCTTGTCGGTCAGCGAAACGATGTCCTGCAAGAGGCCATGCATCTCCTGAGCTGCGGCGCTGTCGTCGAGGGACGCCGTGATTTCAAAGGGCAGCTTCACGCGCTCGAGGTAGGCCTTGAGCTGCGCTTTCAAGTTGGTGTCGAGCATCGTGAAACTCCGTTTGAAATTAATGGTGCGCCGGCTTCAGATCTTGCCGACGAGGTCGAGTGACGGCGTGATGGTCTTGGCGCCGTCGTTCCATTTGGCCGGGCAAACCTCGCCGGGGTGGGCGGCCGTGTACTGCGCGGCCTTGAGCTTGCGCAAGGTCTCTTTGACGTCGCGGGCGATCTCGTTCGAGTGCACCTCGGATGTCTTGATGACGCCGTCCGGGTTGATCACGAAAGTGCCGCGCAGCGCCATGCCGTCTTCGGCGATGTGCACGCCGAACATGTGGGTCAACACGTGGGTCGGGTCGCCGACCAGCGGAAACTTCGCCTTGCCGACGGCCGGCGAGGTCTCGTGCCAAACCTTGTGGGCAAAGTGCGAATCGGTGGTGACGATGTAGACCTCGGCGCCGAGCTTCTGAAACTCGGCGTAGTTGTCGGCCGCATCTTCGACCTCGGTCGGGCAGTTGAACGTGAACGCGGCCGGCATGAAGATCAGAACCGACCACTTGCCCTTCAGGCTTTGGTCGGTGATTTCGATGAACTTGCCGGTCTTGAAGGCTTGAACCTTGAAGGGCTGGATGGTGCTGTTGATCAAAGACATGTCGGACTCCTTGCGTGTGAATCAGGTCGAGTGGTGGGCGCGGATCAGAAAGAACTCGCGATGCCGATGCTAAGCTATTGAAATCTCAGTGTTGATTGTTTTTGGCTAACCACCGCATAGGGCGGCAGCACGCCGCTGAAGCACCGCAGCCCGGTGATATGCCGTGTTCCAATCGCGCGCCCACCGCCCACGAGTCGAACTTGAAGCCCCGCCACCCGTTGCCCGCTCTGATCGCTTCGATCGTTCTGCTGAGCAGCGGCGCGTTGCGTGCACAGGCTACTGCTGCCGCAGAATCTTTGCCGACCTCGGGCGTCCTCGGCTACGAGCAGATTCATCTGCCGCGAGGTGAGCGGCTCGGTCTCGTCGGTGGCTCGCTGCTGTTCGATATCGGCAACGACTGGGGCTTCGGGCCGGCCGTCTACGGCGCGGTGCGCGGGCAGCGCGGCGGCTTCTTCGTCGGCGGGGTCGAGCTGCAGCGGCGCTGGGCGCTGGCGCACAGCCTCTCGCTCGCCACTGGTCTTTACCTCGGCGGCGGTGGCGGTGCGGCAGCGCCCGTCGGCGGGGGGCTGATGGTGCGGCCGGCGGTCACCTTGCTGAAAGACCTGGGGCCTGCGCTGCAGGTCGGGCTCTCGTGGTCTTCGGTGCGTTTCCCGAGCGGCCGGATCAGCAGCAACCAGATCGGGTTGGCGCTGGCGTGGCGCAACGAATTCATTCACCTCAAAGGCGCCGAGGGTTCGCCCGCGCCCTCGCTGAACCAGTCGACCGGGCTCGGCTTCGAACGCATGGAAGCGACCGTCTCACGCTACCTTCTCAGCGGCATCGACACCCGGCAACTAGGCCTGGTCGGTGCACGCGCCGAGCGCCGCACCAGTGTCGACGGGCTCACCTGGGGCCTGGAGGCTGCGGCCGCGGCACAGGGCGGCTCGGCGGGCTATATGGAATTTCTGGGCACCGCCGCGCTCAGCATCGCGCCCCTGCCCCGCCTCGCGCCTTCGTGGCGTGTCGGCGTGCGAGCCAGCGCCGGGCCGGCGGGTGGCGGCGCGGTGCCCACCGGCGGCGGGCTCATCGGCAAAGGTCTCGCGACGACCGAAGTGCGCATTGCACAGGGCTGGACGTTGGGTGCCGAGTACGGCGCGATCCGCAGCGTGAGCGGTGGCCTGCGGGCCCGCGAAGCGCGTGTTTGGTTGGGCCTCGACCTCGAGCCCGGTGCCGAAGGCCGCAACGACGCGCCGGGCCATCTCTTGCGCACCGAGTGGGTAGGTGCGTTGCAGCACCATGCACGCATCGCGCGCCGCGACGGCGCGCGTGAGCCCCTCGAGACGATCGGCCTCAAGCTCAACCGCTACGTCTTGCCCAACGTCTATCTGAGTGGGCAGGCGCACAGCGCGTTCGCCGGCGGCGCGGGCGCCTATTCGGTCGGGCTGGTCGGCGTCGGCGTGGCGAGCAGCGCAGATGCGCCATGGCGCCTGGGCGCCGAAGCGCTGATCGGCGCGGCAGGCGGCGGCGGTGTGGTCACCTCGGGCGGCGGCTTGGCGCAAGGGCTGCTGTGGGCCAGTTTGAACACCCCCACCGCCGGCGAGTGGCGGGCTGGCGTCGGCACGACGCGCGTGCTGCGCGGCGGCTCGATCTCGCCAGTGATCGAGCTCTCGTGGAGCCGCGCGTTCGGCGCGGCCGGGCGCTGAGTGATGCGCACTGAAACCGAGGCGACGATTCGCCGCACCTTTGCTAGACTGACCGTTCGCGTGGGGGGGTAGCTCAGCTGGGAGAGCGTCGCGTTCGCAATGCGAAGGTCGGGAGTTCGATCCTCCTCCTCTCCACCA
>JAYUWC010000115.1:0-6139 GCA_043753755.1 Rhizobacter sp. | reverse complement strand
GCTGTGGCCCAAGCGCGGGGACTGGATGGCCCGCCTCGATGAAGTGCTGCTCGAATGCGAGTCCCGGGTCGTGCTGGTAGCGCACAGCCTGGGGTGTCATCTTGTGGCCGCCTGGGCGGCCCACTCCAAGCACACATTGCGCGTGGCGGCGGCCCTGCTGGTGGCACCAACCGACACCGAGCGCGCCGACATGCCGCCAAACCTGTTCAACTGGCGCCCGATTATTCGTGCGCCCCTGCCCTTTGCCAGCTTGGCGGTGATCAGCAACGACGACCCGAACTGCGCGCCACACCGCGCCGTTCAGATGGCAACCGATTGGGGCAGCGAGGCGATCGACATCGGCCCACGCGGGCACATCAATGCCGACTCGGGCTTGCTCGACTGGCCGCAGGGCCGCTCGATGCTGTCAGCGTTGTTGGAACGCAGCGTCTAAATTCGAGATGCGCCGAGATGCGCTGAGTCCCGACACGCGCTGCATCGTCGAGAATGCGCCCCTATGGTCACCAAGAAACCCAAAGGCCTCGGCCTCGGCCTCGAAGCCCTGCTCGGCCCACGCGTCAAAGAGCCTGGCGATGCATCGCCAGGCGCAGCCGGAGACGGCGCTCCGCACACCCTCAAACTCACGCAGTTGCAGCCCGGCAAGTACCAGCCGCGAACCCGCATGGACGAGGGCTCGCTCTATGAACTCGCCGAGAGCATCAAAGCGCAAGGCGTGATGCAGCCGATCCTGGTGCGGCCCGTCGGCGGTGGGCAATTCGAAATCATCGCCGGCGAGCGGCGCGCGCGCGCGGCCAAGCTGGCGGGCCTCGACGGAGTGCCGGTGCTCGTGAAAGACGTGCCCGACGAATCCGCTGCGGCAATGGCGTTGATCGAAAACATCCAGCGCGAAGACCTCAATCCGCTCGAAGAGGCGCAAGGCCTGAAGCGACTCACCGACGAATTCGGCCTCACGCACGAAATGGCGGCGCAAGCGGTCGGTCGCTCGCGCAGCGCGGCGAGCAATCTTTTGCGTCTGCTTAACCTGACCGACCCGGTGCAACAAATGCTGATGGCCGGCGACCTCGACATGGGCCATGCGCGCGCACTGTTGCCGCTGGAAGGCGCATTGCAAATTCTCAACGCCACCGAAATCGTCGCAAAGAAGCTCTCGGTGCGCGAGGCCGAAAAACTCGTGGCCCGCGCGAGCGCGAGTTCGGGTCGGCAAGCGCCGCTGCTGCGTGCGAGCCGCGAAAAGCCGCGCGACCTGCAACGCATCGAACATGAATTGTCAGACCTGCTGACAGCTGCGGTCGAGATACGTGTCAAAAAACGGACCAAGCGCGGCGAACAAGGCGAGATCGCACTCGCCTTCGGCTCGCTCGACGAGCTAAATGGGCTGCTCGAGAAGATCGGCCTCACGCGACGCTGAGCTTTTCTGCCGAACTTCGTGCATCCGCTCACGCTCTGCCGCGTAAGTGGGTCAACGGCTTTATCCGCGGCACGTTGTTTGCTAAATCCCAGGCAGTGTCACTGGCCTCAAAAGCCCCAGGCGGCCCATTGAAGTGGGCGGGATCGCAGCTTGTAATCGAAGGATCGACTGGCGCAGAATCAACGAAGCTATTCACACATACCGCTGACAACGGAAAGCTCTGATGGCGCCCCACCGGGTGTCATCAGAACTTCCCCAGACGTTGGAAAGCGATGCACATGCGCGTTTCGACGTCTCCTTGGCAACCCCACAGGAGATCAGCATGGACGTGATCAGCAAGTTTGCCGCTCGCTTCGAGCGCAGCCGCGAAGAAGAAATCTCGATCGAGGACTACCTCGCCGAGTGCAAGCGCAGCCCGGTGGCGTATGCGACCGCTGCCGAGCGCATGCTCCAGGCGATCGGCGAACCGAAGTTCGTCGACACCCGCAACGACCCGCGCATGTCGCGCTTGTTTGCGAACAAGATCATCAAGATCTATCCCGCATTCGCCGAGTTCTACGGCATGGAAGATGCGATCGAGCAGGTCGTCTCGTACTTCCGGCATGCGGCCCAAGGCCTCGAAGAAAAGAAGCAAATCCTTTATTTGCTCGGCCCGGTGGGTGGTGGCAAAAGCTCGATTGCTGAGCGTCTGAAGCTGCTGATGGAGCAGGTGCCGTTCTACGCCATCAAGGGCTCGCCGGTGAACGAGTCGCCGCTCGGGTTGTTCGACGCGACCGAAGACGGTCCGCTGTTGGAGGCCGAGTACGGCATCCCGCGGCGTTACCTCAATCGGATCATGAGCCCGTGGGCCGTCAAGCGGCTCGAAGAGTTCGGCGGGGACATTCGCAAGTTCAAGGTGGTCAAGCGCTACCCCAGCGTGCTGAGGCAGGTCGGCGTTGCCAAGACCGAGCCGGGTGACGAGAACAACCAGGACATCTCGGCGCTGGTCGGCAAGGTCGACATCCGCAAGCTCGAGACCTATGCGCAAGACGATCCCGACGCCTACAGTTTCTCAGGGGGTCTGTGCCTCGCGAATCAGGGGCTTCTCGAATTCGTCGAGATGTTCAAGGCGCCGATCAAAGTGCTGCATCCGCTGCTCACCGCCACGCAAGAAGGCAACTTTAAGGGCACAGAAGGTTTTGGTGCGATCCCGTTCGACGGCATCGTCCTCGCGCACAGCAACGAAAGCGAATGGAAGACCTTTCGCAACAACAAGAACAACGAGGCGTTTCTCGACCGCATCTACATCGTCAAGGTGCCGTATTGCCTGCGCGTTGGCGAAGAGGTCAAGATCTACGAGAAGCTGCTTCGCGGCTCGTCACTCGCCGAGGCCAAGTGCGCGCCGGGCACCTTAAAGATGATGAGCCAGTTTGCGATGTTGACACGGCTGAAGGAGCCCGAGAACTCGTCGCTTTATTCCAAGATGCAGATCTACGACGGCGAGAACCTCAAAGACACCGACCCGCGCGCCAAGAGCTACCAGGAGTACCGCGACTATGCGGGTGTGGACGAAGGCATGGCGGGCGTCTCGACGCGATTCGCGTTCAAAATTTTGTCCAAGGTATTCAACTTCGACCCTGCCGAAGTGGCCGCGAACCCGGTGCACCTGATGTATGTGCTCGAGCAGCAGATCGAGCGGGAGCAGTTCCCGGCAGAGACCGAGCAGAAGTACCTCGGCTTTATCAAAGAGCACCTTTCGGCCCGCTATGCCGAGTTCATCGGCAAAGAAATTCAGACCGCCTACCTCGAGAGTTACAGCGAGTACGGCCAGAACATCTTCGACCGTTACGTGACCTATGCCGACTACTGGATTCAGGACCAGGAGTACCGCGACACCGACACCGGCGAGGTCTTCGACCGCGGATCGTTGAACGCCGAACTCGAGAAAATCGAAAAGCCAGCGGGCATCTCGAACCCGAAAGACTTCCGCAACGAGATCGTCAACTTCGTTTTGCGAGCGCGGGCCAGCAACACCGGCAAAAACCCCCTCTGGACCAGCTACGAAAAGCTACGCACCGTAATCGAGAAGAAGATGTTCTCGAACACCGAAGAGTTGCTGCCGGTGATCAGCTTCAACGCGAAAGCGAGCGCCGACGAAGCCAAAAAGCACGAGAACTTCGTCAACCGGATGGTCGAAAAAGGCTACACCGCGAAGCAGGTTCGTTTGCTGTGCGAGTGGTACCTGAGAGTGCGTAAAAGTAGTTGAGATCATGACGACCCCTCGTCCAACAAGTACGTTGTCCGGCCCCCCCAAGGGGGCGCGCGGGCCGGCCGCGGGCCACCAAGTGGGCTGCTTCGCGGCCCATGGCGACCCGGCGCTTGCCCCGCGGCCTCTTTGAGTAACAGCACATGCTGCAGCAGATCATCGATCGTCGTTTGGCGGGCAAGAACAAGTCGATCGGCAATCGCGAGCGCTTCTTGCGCCGCCACCACGGGCAGGTGCGCGACGCGGTGCGGCGCGCGGTCGACGGCCGCGGCATCCGCGACATGGAGCGCGGCGAAGACATTCGCATCCCGAAGAAAGATATCAACGAGCCGGTCTTCGGCCACGGCCCGGGCGGCACGCGCGAGATGGTGCACCCCGGCAACCAGGAGTACGTGACCGGCGATCAGATCGAGCGGCCGAAAGGCGGCGGAGGCAAAGGCAGCGGCAAGGGCGAGGCCGGGGATTCTGGCGACGGTGAAGACGACTTTGTCTTTCACCTGACCAAAGAAGAGTTCATGCAGATCTTCTTCGACGATCTTGCGCTGCCGCGCATGACCCAGACGCAGCTCGCCGAGACGCCCGAGTACAAGAGCCACCGCGCGGGTTTTGTCAGCGACGGCACGCCGAGCAACCTCAGCGTGGTGCGCTCGATGCGCGGCGCGATCGGCCGGCGGCTCGCGATCGGCGCCGGCTCGCGCGGCGAGTTGCGCGAACTCGAAGCGCAACTCGCCGACGTGCTGACCGAGCCGGCGAGTGCAGCGCGCGATGCGCACCGCGACGACTTGCTGATGCGCATCGAAGTTCTGAAAAACCGCCTTACCCGCATCCCTTACCTCGACCCGATCGATCTGCGCTTTCGCAGTCGCGTGCGCGTGCCGGTGCCGACGACCAAGGCCGTGATGTTTTGCCTGATGGATGTATCGGGCTCGATGGATGAAGCGCGCAAAGAACTGTCGAAGCGTTTTTTCATCCTGCTTTATCTGTTCTTGACCCGGCACTACGACAAGATCGATCTGGTGTTCATACGCCACCACACGCAGGCGCAAGAGGTCGACGAAGAAAACTTCTTTCACGCCCGCGAGACCGGCGGCACGGTGGTCTCTAGCGCGCTGGTCTTGATGGACCAAATCATCAAGGCGCGCTACTCGCCCACCGAATGGAACATCTACGGCGCGCAAGCGAGCGATGGCGACAACTGGCACCACGACAGCGGCCGCTGCCGAGAGCTGCTGACTGAAAGCCTCTTGCCTGCGTGCCGCTACTTCGCCTACGTGCAGGTCGCCGAAGAAGAGCAAAACCTGTGGCAAGAGTATTCGCGTCTGCAAGACACCCACCCGGGTTTTGCGATGCGCAAAGTCACCGAAGCGTCGCAGATTTATCCGGTGTTTCGTGAGCTGTTCAAGAAAGAAGGAGCGGCGGCATGAGCCCGCCGGGCCGCCCCAAGGGCGAATACCGAAGCGCGCAGCGCGAAGGTACTCCGATGAGCCCGCCGGGCCGCCCGAAAGGCGAATTCACCGCAATGCGAAGCATGGAGGTTGCCCGATGAGCATGTTTCCTGGCGAGCGACGTGTGAGCGTTGCAGCACCGTCGTCGTATCCGAACGATCGCCGCAAAGCCGAAAGCGGCCCTCTGCTCGCGCCGCGGCCACCCGGCCCACGGCCGGATTCGCCCTTGCCCGACCCCAGCGACTGGACCTTCGAGCTGGTCGAGCGGTACCACGAAACGATCAGCGCAACGGCCCGCCGCTTCGGGCTCGACACCTACCCGAATCAGCTCGAGATCATCACCGCCGAGCAGATGATGGACGCCTACGCATCGGTCGGCATGCCGGTGAACTACCGCCACTGGAGCTACGGCAAGGAGTTCATCTCGAACGAGAAGAACTACAAACGCGGCCACATGGGTTTGGCCTACGAGATCGTCATCAACTCCGACCCCTGCATCAGTTACCTGATGGAGGAGAACACCACCGCGATGCAGGCGCTGGTAATTGCCCACGCGGCCTACGGCCACAACAGTTTTTTCAAGGGCAACTACCTCTTCAAGCTCTGGACCGATGCGTCGTCGATCATCGACTACCTCGTGTTCTCGAAGAATTACATCGCCGAGTGCGAAGAGAAATACGGCTTGGGCCCGGTCGAAGAATTGCTCGACAGTTGCCACGCCTTGCAGAACTACGGCGTCGACCGTTATCGCCGGCCGAGCAAGCTCTCGTTCGCTGAAGAACTCGCCCGCCGCAAAGACCGGCTCGAGCACGCGCAGTCGCAGGTCAACGACATCTGGCGCACGCTGCCCAAGCGGCCCGAAAAAGCCGGCGAGGCGGCACAAGCCAAGCGCTTCCCGGCCGAGCTGCAGGAAAACATCCTCTACTTCATCGAGAAGAACGCGCCGCTTCTCGAGCCGTGGCAGCGCGAGATCGTGCGCATCGTTCGCAAGATCGCGCAGTACTTCTACCCGCAGCGGCAAACGCAAGTGATGAACGAAGG
>JAYUWC010000114.1:0-6157 GCA_043753755.1 Rhizobacter sp. | reverse complement strand
CGCGCGGCGGTGCAGGGCTCACCGAGCATGTTGGCAGCAGTCACGGGTGAACATGTTCGTGGCGCTGCGGTGCGCGACACAGCGGCGCATCCTTTCCGCAGTCACTTCGAAGATTTGCAAATTGGCGACTCGCTGCTCACGCACCGCCGCACCGTGACCGAGGCCGACATCGTCGCCTTCGGCGGCATCTCGGGCGACTATTTCTACATGCACTTCGACGAGATCGCCGCAAAAGAAAGTGCCTTCGGCCAGCGCATCGCGCACGGCTACTTCGTGCTCTCGGCGGCGGCCGGCCTCTTCGTGTCACCCGCGCCGGGGCCGGTGCTCGCCAACTACGGGCTGGACACGCTGCGCTTCGTCAAGCCAGTGGCGATCGGCGACACGATCCGGGCACGGCTCACCGCCAAGCGCAAGACCGATCGCAACAGACGAGACGCCAAAGGCGTGGGCCAAGGTGTCGTCGCGTGGGACGTCGAGGTGACGAACCAAAACGGCGAGGTGGTCGCGAGCTACGACATCTTGACGCTGGTCGCGAAGCGCGAGACAGCGCACTGGTAGCGCGTCTTTTGCAACATTGCACGGAGTACCGCAAAGCCACATAAATGAGCAGCAAAGCCGGGCGAGCAAGTCTTGAGGCTCATCGCTGCGCATCACCTCGTGCGCAGCACCACCGACACGAAGGGATTGAGCCGCATGAACGCCAGAGTCAACACCGCTGGGGCGGCCACGCCGCAAGTACAGACCGATGCAATCGGCCTAGTGCAGCAGAACGAACCGGCTCCCAAGGTGCCACCAAAGACGGGCGGTAGGCTCAGCAAGGCACGCCTGCTCAATCCGCAGCAAAACAGCGGCCCCCTGCCGCCCTGGGCCAATAGGCAACTGCCGAAGTTGACCTTTCGCGGCGGATGTTATGAAACGCCGCGACCCAACGCCAAGCCCCTGCCCGACCTCGACCCGGGCATTGGGGGGAAGGGGAAGCAATGGCCCAACATCGACCCAGGGTTTGACGGGAAGTCGAGGCAATGGCCCAACATCGACCCAGGGTTTGAGGGGAAGTCGAAGCAACGGCCCAACATCGACCCAGGGATTGAGGGGAAGTCGAGGCAATGGCCCAACATCGACCCAGGGATTGAGGGGAAGTTGAAGCGGCCGCCTCACACGGCGCCCGGTTGCGCGCCAACTCCTTTTCCGCCGGGCTTGTGGTCGAAGATCCCTTTCAGGCCTGGATCGCCGCCATCCAGCGTGCCGCAAACGCCCGCACCTGGCGTGAAGGAAAGCGGCAAAACGCCCGCCACGCCCTCGTCTTCGGCGTTCACCTCAACACCGCAAAAACAGGCATTCAAAAGCGTGGTGCACCTCGAAGACGGTGGCAGCGGCGTGATCGTGGCGAACAAGGGCAATCAGTACATGATGCTCACCAACCAGCACTGCCTGATCGGCAAGAAGAGGGGCGAAACCGTCAACTTCACGCTGTCGGATGGGACCAAACTCCAAGGCAAGATCGCAGCGCTGGGCAACAGAAATGCACCGGACGGCCATGACCTGGCCGCGGTCACGTTCACGTCGAAAAAGGCGTTGACCACGGCACCGCTGGCCAAGGCAGAACCGCAGGTCAATCAAAAAATGTTTGCGATCGGCTATCCGTTCGAAGGCGTGTACACCGAGACATCGAAGCCGAGCGAGCGCGTCGACGCGAGCGGCGCGATCGTGATCGAAGGCCAGATAGCGGCGAACCGCCGCGACGGCGAAGGCCAGATTCAGGGCGAATACGGCGTGGTCAGCACCGGACGAGTCATCCAGGGCATGAGCGGCGGTGGGATGTTCGACGCCACCACTGGCGAGGTCATCGCAATCAGCGGGCAGAGTGGGCATCCGATAAAACCGCCGAGCGTGCAGGACGGGAAGACCTTCAAGGAGACGGTTGGCCAAAACGGTAACTCGATCGGCATCTCGACCGCCGAGGTGGGTCAGTTTTTACGCCAAAACGAGGCCACCGTGCCCAGCTGGGCGCGAGGCTGACATCCTGGGGCTCCCCCGACCGAGCTGCAACGGGCGCGGGGGCAACTTGGCGGGCGCAGCACGATGATCCAGGTCGGCAAGTGGGCCGGAAGCGGGACACCCTGACGCCGGTGGCGCAGCGCGGCTGAAGCGGCGCCACCGGCCCGATGACAGCAAACGATCACTCGCTGGGTGGGTCCAAAGCCCGCCGACGGGCGTCGGGCCGGGAGGCCTGACACGGCGAGTTCCACCAGCGTGAGCGGGCAGGTCGGGCCAAGTGACACCCGAGCCGCCACAAGTCGTGCCTTTCGAGGCGCTCGCGTCGGCTTGACAGCGACCCCTCCAGCTTGCTGACGAACTCGATCGCGCCTCACACGGTCTTCATGCGGTCGGGGCGTCACGCCCCAACGGCGCTCACCCTGGCCTGGCCGCTCGATCCGTTCTCATGCCGGCGCTGGGGCCGTATCGGCGCGACCCGCCGCATCGATTGGTGCACGTTATCTGAGCAGCCGCGTCGCGAGCCCCCGCCCCGGGCCGCGCCCGCTCTTCAATAATCCGCCCGCGCATCCGCACGCCACCACAGAACAACACCGAGGCAATGGCCATGAACGAGACCCCGAGCACCGGCGCGATACCTGAATCCGCGCCGGCATTCGACGCACCGCGCGGCCCTGGCCTGGCCGCCAGCGTGTTCGGCGTGTGGGCCGCGCCGCCGTGGGCGCGGTGGATGGGCGCGAAGCTGGGCGCTTTGAGCCGGCGTACCTCGAGCGCGGTGCAGGCGCGGCCCCGCGCCAGCGTCGGCGCGCTCGCAGGCGTGCTGCTGCTCGCGGTCGCCGGCTGGTACGGCGTTGCCTGGTGGCAGGCACGGCCCAAGCCGGTCGAGGTGAGCATGAGCGCGACCCATCCGGCGCTGACCGACTTCGCCAACAACGGCACGCCGAACCCGGTCACGATTGCGTTCTCGAATTCGGTTGCGCCGCTCGCGCTGGTCGGCAAAGAAGTTGGCAGCGGCATCACGATCACACCGGCGATCGCAGGCACTTGGCGCTGGGCCACCGACCGCCAACTCAGCTTCACGCCCAAGACCGAATGGCCGGTCGGCACCGACTTCAAGGTGGCGCTGGACCGCAGCGCGGTCGCGCCGCAGATCCGTCTCGAGAGCCTGGAGACGACGTTTGCCAGCGTTGCATTCGTGCCGACGCTCAAGCGTGCCGAGTTCTATCAAGACCCGATCGACCCGAAGATCAAGCGGGTCGAGATCGAGCTGGGGTTCACCCACCCGGTCAACACCGCCGAGTTGGAAAAGCGCATCGAGCTGCAGCTCGCGACCCAGGCCGAAGGCACATTGGGCCTGGGCCGCGAGACCACGCCGTTCACGGTCAGCTACGACAAGCTCAAGTTGAACGCCACCGTGCTCTCAGCCGTGTTGGCGATCCCGAAAGAGTCGACCGCGATGCGCTTCACGCTCGCCAAGGGCGCGCTCGCGCAAAGCGGCGGCACGGCGGCTGCGGCCGGCCTGAAGCAGAACGTTCAGGTGCCGGGGCTCTACAGCCTCGACGTGAGCGACGTGGCCGTCAACGTCGTCGCCAACGAGCGTTACGAGCCCGAGCAGGTGCTGGTGGTCGGCACCTCGCAATTGGTGCACGAGCGGGAGGTCGCCAAGAACATCGGCGCCTGGGTGCTGCCGCTGCAGAACCCGCGCATCAAGAAAGAAGACCAAACCGCCGAGCCCTACGCGTGGTCGGACCCGGCCGAGGTGACCGAGCAGGTGTTGAAGGCATCGAGCCGCATCGAGCTGGGTGCCGTGCCTTCGGCGCAGGAGCAGACCCAGACCCACGCGTTCAAACTGCGTGCCGATGTCGGCCGCATGATTTATGTGCAGGTCGATGGCCGAACCAAAAGCTTCGGCGGCTACCTGATGCGCGGTAACGCGCAGCGCATCGTCACCGTGCCGCCCTACCCGGCCGAGCTGCGCATCCTGAGCCAGGGCGCGCTGTTGCCGATGAGCGGCGAGAAGAAGGTGGCGGTTCTGGTGCGTGACCTGCCGGGCATTCGGGTCGAGATCGGCCGCGTGCAGGCGTCGCAGTTGCAGCACCTGGTCTCGCAGACACAGGGCAATTTCGCCAACCCGCAATTCATCGGCACGCTGGGTGCCGACCACATCACCGACCGCTTCGAAACCAAGCTGCCGCTGCCCGGCATGCAACCCGGCAAGCCGCACTACGAGTCGGTCGACCTCGCGCGTTACTTGTCGGCCGATGCCGACAAGGGCGGCGCGCCGCGCCGCGGCCTCTTCTTGCTGAAGGTGCAAGGCTACGACCCCAAGACCGACCCGGCCAACACCAAGCCGGTAACCGCCGACCCGAACGCGCCGGCGCAGGCCGAGCCCGAACCCGAGGCCGGTGAAGCGAATAACAACAACAACGGCGAGAACGAGGGCAACGAGCAAATCGACCCAACCAAGCTCGAAGAAAAACGTTTGGTGCTGGTCACCGACCTCGGCCTGCTCGTCAAGCAGGCGACCGACGGTTCGCGCGATGTGTATGTGCAATCAATCTTCAGCGGCGAGCCGGTGGCGGGTGTCACGGTCGATGTGATCGCGAAGAACGGCAGCACGCTAATCTCGCAGACCACCGACGCCGCCGGCCACGCGCGCTTCGACAAGCTCGAAGGCATGGTGCGCGAACGCGCGCCGCTGCTGCTGGTGGCCACCAAGGCCGGCGACATGAGCTTCATGCCACTGAACCGCGCCGACCGCCAGCTCGACTTTTCGCGCTTCGACACCGGCGGCCTGCAAAACGCACGCTCGGCCGAGCAGCTCAGCGCCAATCTGTTCTCGGACCGCGGCATCTACCGGCCGGGCGAAACCATGCACATCGGCCTGATCGTGAAGGCGACCGACTGGGCCAAGCCGCTCGCCGGCGTGCCGCTCGAAGCCGAGGTGCTCGATGCGCGCGGGCTGGTCGTCAAGCGCGAGCGCATTCGCCTCGGTGCGGGCGGGTTCGCCGAGATCGCTCACACCACGCAAGCGACCTCGCCGACCGGCAACTACACCGTCAACCTCAACATCATGAAGGGCACCGAGGTGCTGCGCCAGATCGGCAGCACGAGCGTGAAGGTGCAAGAGTTTTTGCCTGACCGCATCAAGGTCACCGCCCAGTTATTGGTGGCCGATGGCACCCCCGCCGCCGCATTCACCGACGGTTGGGTGAACCCGAAAGCGCTGAAAGGCATGGTCAACGCGCAGAACCTGTTCGGCACGCCGGCCGAGAACCGCAAGGTCGAATTTGCGATGACGCTGAGCCCGGCGTACCCGGCCTTCCGGGCTTTCGCTGACTACGCCTTCTACGACCCGCAGCGCGCGAAAGAGAGCTTCAACGACACACTGCCCGAGGCCAAGACCAACGACAAGGGCGAGGCGCAGGTCGACCTCAACCTCTCGCGATATGCCCGCGCCACTTACCGCTTGAGCCTGCTCGGCAAAGTGTTCGAGCCCGAGGGCGGGCGCAGCGTGGCGGCCGAAGCCAACGTGCTGGTGTCGGAATTGCCGTTTCTCGTCGGCGTGAAGCACGACGGTGACCTGGGCTTCGTCTCGCGCGGCGCCAAGCGCATGAGCACGCTTGTCACGATCGACCCGCAAGCCAAACGCCGCGCGACCGAGGGCCTGACGCTGCAGCTGGTCGAGCGCAAGGTGGTCTCGGTGCTGATGCGGCAGGCGAACGACACCTACAAATACGAGTCGCGCAAGAAAGAGCTGCTCATCAACGAGAAGCCGCTCGCGGTGCCCGCCGAGGGCTTCGCGCTCAAGCTCGACACCGACAAGGCCGGCAACTACAGCTACCTGGTTCGCGATGCCGCCGGTGTCGAGTTGAACCGCATCGACTACAGCGTCGCCGGCCAGGGCAACGTGACCCGCTCGCTCGAGCGCAATGCCGAGCTGCAACTGACCTTGAACAAGAAGGACTATGCGGCGGGCGACGAGATCGAGGTGAGCATTCGCGCGCCTTACGTCGGCGCCGGCTTGATCACGATCGAGCGCGACAAGGTGTTCACGCAGGCATGGTTCAAAACCACGACGACCGCCTCGGTGCAGAAGATCAAACTGCCGAAAGACTTCGAGGGCAATGGCTACGTCAACGTGCAATTCATTCGCGACCCG
>JAYUWC010000113.1:0-1963 GCA_043753755.1 Rhizobacter sp. | reverse complement strand
GTTCACTGACAAAACGGTTGATGTAGTCAAGCCGGTTGGTACACACCGCGCTTGAAAGGCCATACGCCGTACCGTTTGAAATCTGTATGGCTTCTTCGATGTTTTTAAACCGGATGACGGGTGATACCGGGCCAAAGGTTTCCTCCAGCGCTACCGTCATTTGCGGTAAAACATGGTCAATCAGCGTGGGCGCATACAAGGCCCCACGGCGCTGGTTACCTGCCAAAAGTTTTGCGCCCTGGGCCACCGCTTCATTGACGCGCGACTCGAACAACATGGCGGCTGATGCATCAATCACCGTACCCATGTCGCTTGCTTTGTCGGCCGGGTCGCCGTGCTTCCAGGCCAGTGTTTTTGCCAGCACCTGTTCGACAAACTCGCCCGCAACAGCCTCGTGCACCAGCAGGCGCTTGACGGCGGTACAACGCTGGCCCGAGTTTTTGTATGAGCCCTGCACGGCCAGCGTGGACGCTTCGTCAATGTCAGCATCTTCCATCACGATGATGGGGTCGTTGCCGCCCAGCTCGAGCACGATGCGGCGGTAGCCGGCCTTCGCCGCGATCGCCTTGCCGATGGCGACGCCGCCGGTGAAGGTGACGAGGTCGACCATCGGGTTGGTGACCAGTTCGTCGGCGATCTCGCGCGGGTCGCCGGTCACGACCGAGAGCATCTCCGGCGGCAGGCCCGCTTCGTACAGCAGATCGGCGAAGAGCAGGGCCGAGAGCGGCACTTTCTCGGAAGGTTTGAGCACCATCCGATTGTTTGTCGCGATGCTCGGCACGATCTTGTGCGCGACCTGGTTCATCGGGTGGTTGAACGGCGTGATCGCGGTGATGACGCCGAGCAGCGCGTCGCGCTGCGTGTAGACGCGACGGCGCTTGCCGTGCGGCGTCAGGTCGCACGAGAAGACTTGCCCGTCGTCGCGCAGCGCCTCGTTCGCACCGAAGACGAGCACGTCGGCGACGCGGCCGGTCTCGTAGGTCGAGTCCTTCAGGCAAAGGCCCGATTCGGCGGTGATCAGCGCGGCGATCTGCGCGCTGCGCTCGCGCACCAGCACCGCCGCGCGGTTCAGAACAGCCCAACGTTCGTAGCGCGTCAGCCGCGATTTGTACGCGTGTGCAATCGCGAACGCACGCCGAACTTCGTCGAGCGTCGCCTTCGGCACGCGGCCGACGCAGCGGCCACTGAAGGGATCGATGACCTCGATGCAGCGCTCCCCGTTGCGGTCGGCGCCGACGGTCTCGCCGGCGATGCGCATGCCGTGGTTGCGCGCCATCGTCATTGGGCGTGGTTCAAGGCGAGATCGAAGGCATCGAAGTTGCGCCAGCGGCGCGCTCGGTCGAGGCCGGCGATCTTGCGGTTCAGGATCAGTGGCACCCGCTGCTCCGAGATGCCGCCGTGCGATCGCAGCGGCGCATCAAGTGCGCTGAGGTCATGGCGCGACGCGGCGGTGCCGATGACGGTCGAGCGTGCGGATGCGACGACCAGGTCGCCGATGCGGTCCGCCGGCAGCTCGAAGCGCGCGGCAGCCTCGGCGCGCGTCAGAACCGCGTCGAGGCCGGACACCTGTGACAGGCGCCCGATCAGCGCGGCGGGGTCGAGCTCGGCCGGCAGGTAGACGGTCGCGAACGAGCCGAGTGCGCCGTGGTGCACGACGTAGGGGTCGGTGATCGGCAGGATCACTCGCGCGACCGAAGTGCCGAGCCAGTCGTCGAGCACGTCCTGCAGGTAGATCACATCGGGCTGGCCATCCATGCGGGTCTTCGCATTCATGCCGTGGTCGGCCGTGAGGGCGATGACGCAACCCATCGCGTCGAGCTGGCCGAGGTAGTGGTCCATCATCGCGTAGAACGCATCGGCCGCCTCGGTGCCGGGGGCGTGCTTGTGCTGCACGTAGTCGGTGGTCGAGAGGTACATCACGTCGGGCCGGCCGTGCTGGCCGATCGGGCGCGACATCAGGCGC
>JAYUWC010000112.1:0-6197 GCA_043753755.1 Rhizobacter sp. | reverse complement strand
CGGGGTAAGGCCGCAGCGTGCCGGCCACCCACTCGCGCACCTCGCCCCACCGAAAGCCGCGCAGCGCGCCCTGCACCGAGGCCACTTCCCATTCGGCCTCTCCGGGCAGGCGCCGGCCGGCCCAGCGGCACCAGGCGTCGGCCTCGAATGCACTCACGTGGGCCACGGGCTGCGCCATCGGCAGCCGCACCAACTGACCGAAACGGCGTTGCAGCACGCCCTGGCGCATCTGCTCCACGTGACGCGGTGTGCGACGTGCGGCGGCCTGCACCCAGGCCCAGCCGGCGTCACCCCAATGCCGCCGGTCGTCGTAGCCGCCGTCTTCGACGAACTCGCCGTACTGCGCCCAGGTGACGGCCTGCGAATCGATCTCGAACTCGGGCAACACGACCTCGTGCGCCCATCGCTCGCGGTCGGGCACGAAGCCGCCCGGCGGGCTGCCGACAACCGCGCGAGTGGCCGGGAACAACAGCGCCGGCCGCACCGGCCGGGTCGTCGGCGGCGCGAGCAGCCCGGTTTCCAGCCCCAGGCTCTGCGCCAGCACGGCGAAGCGCTCGACACAGGCGTCTTCGCGCAGCAGCGCGAGGCGGTAGAAGTAGAGCGCGGCGTCGTCGTCGCTGGCGCCTTCGAGCAGTTCGAGCGTGGTCTCGAGGGTGTCGACCAGGTACTGGCGGATCGTTTGCAAGTCAGGCATCGCAGCCCGCGCGCCGGCGCCGAACACCTCATCGGCTTCAGGCCAGATCGACGCCAGCTTGGGCCTCGTTGCATCGCAGCGCTCGCCGCGCTGCCGTTCGAGGTTGCGCGCGATCCAGAATTCCTGAAACCAGCCGAGCCGGCCCAGCGCACGCAGCAACGGCGCCGCACCGGTCGGCGCGGCTTCGAAGGCGGCGGCCCACCGCAGGCTGTGATTGCGCGAATCCATCAGCGCCAACGAGAGCAGATCGCGGCCGGCGTGGCGCATCTGCGGCGTGTCGACGTCGACGAGTTCGACCTGTTGCATCGGCGGTTCCTGATGTGGCTGCAGGTGCGGTCATTTGACTGTTTCAGCGGGCATTTCACGACCCGAATTAACCCCAGACGGTAACTGTTCAAAACCACAGTCTCACCGCACAATCCGCCCCATGCGCCGCCTGATCGCCCACCTCGACATGGACGCGTTCTACGCGTCGGTCGAGTTGCTCCGTTACCCCGAGCTGCGCGGTCGCGCAGTGGTCATCGGCGGCGGGCGCCGGCACCAGCCGGTGCTGCGCGCCGACGGCACACGCGAATACGCCTTGCTGCGCGACTACACCGGCCGCGGCGTCGTCACCACAAGCACCTACGAGGCCCGGGCACTCGGCGTGTTCTCGGCGATGGGCACGATGAAGGCAGCCAAGCTCGCGCCCGATGCCGTGCTGCTGCCGGTCGACTTCGAGCGCTACCGGCACTACTCGCGGCTCTTCAAGGCCGCCGTGCGCGCGCTGGCGCCGGTGGTCGAAGACCGCGGCATCGACGAGATCTACATCGACCTCACCGATCTGCCCCGCGCGCAACTCGACGCCGGGCGCGCTTTCGCGCAGCAACTCAAAGACGCCGTCTTCGACGCCACCGGCGGCCTCACCTGCTCGGTCGGTGTGACGCCCAACAAGCTGCTCGCCAAGCTCGCCTCCGAGTTCGACAAGCCCGACGGCCTCACGCTGCTGGACGCAGCAGACATCGCCAGCCGCATCTGGCCGCTGGCCGCACGCAAGGTCAACGGCATCGGCCCGAAGGCGAACGAGAAACTCGCCGCGCTCGGGTTGCACACGGTCGGCGAGATCGCGGCCGCCGAGCCCGCGTGGCTGGTCGAGCGTTTCGGCACGAGCTATGGCCGTTGGCTGCACGAGGCCTCGCACGGGCGCGACGAGCGGCCGGTGGTGACCTTCAGCGAGCCCAAGTCGATCAGCCGCGAAACCACTTTCGAGCGCGACCTGCACGCCGTGCGCGACCGCGCGGCGCTCGGCACGATCTTCACCGACCTCTGCACCCAGCTCGCCGCCGATCTGGCGCGCAAGGGTTTTGCCAGCCGCACCATCGGCATCAAGCTGCGCTTCGACGACTTCAAGATCGTCACCCGCGATCTGAGCCTGAGCGCGCACACGCTCGATGCCCGCACCATTCGCCGCGCCGCCGGTGAATGCCTGAAAAGGGTCGACTTGACGCGGCGACTGCGCCTGCTCGGGGTGCGCGCAGGCGCGCTCGCGCCCCTGGCCGAACTCGTCGAGCCGGCAAGTGCAGCTGCGCTGACCACTGCCCTCGGGGTCCGCGAGCCCATTGCCGCCTACAACCTGCCGCTGTTCGATTCGCTGCCGCCGCCCGGCGCGTGAGTTTGTGACGTTCTGGTCGCTCAGACCGAGGGCGAGAGCGCCGAAAACCCGTCGACCTCACGACACACTCGACCTGATGAAAACTCACCCCCTGCGCGCCGCGGTGTTGCTCAGCCTCGCGCTGCTGGCCATGCCAGTCGCCGCGCAAAATTTTCCGCACGGTGACCGCAACGGCAAGTTGCTGCTTACCGGCGGTGTCAGCAGTATCGACGGCGCGGCCGGTGGCGGGCTCACGCCGTGGGCGGTGATCGGCAGCTACGCGACGCAGGGCGAAGTCGGCGCCACGGCATTTGTCACCCGTGCCCGCACGCAAGACTACGGGCTGACCGCTTACGGCGCGGCCGTCGGCGTCTTCGACCGGGTCGAGGTGTCGCTCGCGCGCCAGCAGTTCGATGCCAGCGTGGTCGTGCCCGACACCACGCTCAAGCTCGACATCTTCGGCGTCAAGCTCAAAGTGGCGGGAGACGCCGTGCTCGACGCCGACAACTGGATGCCGCAGGTCGCGGTCGGCGCCGAATACAAACACGTGAACCCGGGCGCGGCCGTTGGCGGCGTGCTCGATTCGGTGGGTGCCAAGCGCAACGGGGTCGATCTCTACCTGAGCGCGACCAAGCTCTTTCTCGCGCAAGGCATTCTGGTCAACGGCACGCTGCGGGCCACGCGCGCCAATCAAAACGGCCTGCTCGGCTTCGCGTCGTCCGACAAGGCGAGCTACAGCATCAAGCCGGAGGTATCGATCGCCTACCTGCTGCGTCGCAATCTCGCGATCGGCGTCGAATACCGCAGCAAACCCGACAACCTCGCTTTCGCCGGCGCGGCATTCAACGAGGGCGCGTGGCGCGATGTCTTCATCGCCTGGGCGCCGATCAAGAACGTGTCGGTCACTGCCGCCTACGTCGGCCTGGGCAACATCGTCGGCCATGAACAGCAGAGCGGCGGCTACGTGTCGGTCCAGCTCGCTTACTGAACGAGATTGCAGAGACTCGCCATGAAAAACGCCTTCACCTTGTTGCGCCGCGCCACCGTCGTTGCCGCCCTCACCTGCACGCTCGTGCAAGCACAAACCCAACCGGCCACCGACGACGCGCTCTACCGGCAGCTCGGTGGCCAAGCCGGTTTGGTTACGCTGGTCGACGATTTCATGGTGCGGCTCCTGGCTGACGCGCGCATGAATCCGTTTTTCAAAGACGTCGACCAGAAGCACCTGAAAGAGCAACTCGTCGCCCAGTTTTGTCAGGTCTCGGGCGGCCCGTGCGTGCTCAACGGCCCCGACATGAAAAAAGCGCACGACGGCATGGACATCACCAAGAGCAACTTCAACGCGCTGGTCGAGGTGCTGCAAAACAGCATGGACGCCAGCCAGATCCCGTTCACCGCGCAGAACCGCCTTTTGGCCAAGCTTGCGCCCATGCACCGCGAGATCGTCAACACGCCCTGATCTGCGACCTCGGCCCCCACCCTTGCGAGCCCTCCTCATGACCCATTCGCTTTCTCGAATCGCTGCTGCTTTCTTTTCGGGTGCGGCGCTGCTCGCAACGGCCGAGGCCGGCACGGTGCAGGTCAGCGTGACCGACCTGGACGGCAAACCCGCGGCCGATGTCGTGGTGCTCGTCTCAAGCAGCGGCAAGGCCGTAAGCGCGGCCGCATCGGGGCCGGTCGTGATCGCGCAACAAGACCTGCGCTTCGCACCCGCGCTGACCGTGGTGCCGGTCGGGGCCAGTGTTCGGTTCATCAACCGCGACGGGTTCGATCACCACGTCAGATCGACGCCGAGCGGCCCGCTGGGCAACACGCCGGCGGTGACGACGTTCGAGTTCCGACTCGATGCGGCGGCGGGCAACGCAGCTTCCTCGGTCGCCCGCAAGCGCAACGAGCCGGCCGCGGCCGAGATCAAGCTCGAGACGCCAGGGCCGATCGGCATCGGTTGCCACCTTCACTCGTCGATGCGCGGCCAGATCTACGTCAGCCCGACGCCGTGGTACGGCAAGACCGACGCGAGCGGTGTCGCCGTCATCGAAGGCGTGCCCGACGGCGCGGTCGACCTCGCGCTCTGGCATGGCGACCAACTCCAGGCCCAGCCGGTGCAGCACCTGCAGGTCGGTGCGGTGCCGGCGAAGGCCACGGCGCAACTCAACTTCACACCACGCCGACGCCGCGGCTGAACGCGCAAGCGGCGGCGCGCGAAGGCGCGGAGGTCTGCGCCCGCGCCGCCAGCTGCAGCGCCCTGGTGCTCACACTCGACCTTCGAGTACTCGGCCAACGCCACAAAAACATCGAGAACGCCTCGGCGTCCGAGGCACATTGATCGGCCGCTCGTTTCTCTACGGCCTGGGCGTGATGGGCGAAGCCAGCGTGAGCCGCGTGCTCGAGGTCATCGCCAAAGAACTCGACATCACGATCGCGTTCTGTGTGCACGCCGACATTTGCAATGTCAACACCCGCGTGCTCTTGCCGGTGTGAGCCAACCGGTGCACGGAACGGGCGAGGCGAGGTATCTGCTTCAGTGATGCGCGGCGACGCGGCGAGCTTATCGACCCAGGAACTTGCGAAAGAATCCCCATCTGGCCGGAGCGTTGGTCTCTTGCGCATTAACCGGAGCGTCAGCCGCCAGCACCTCGACCTGGACGTTGGCCGCCAGCGCATCGGCTGAGAAACCGGCCGGCAGCTGGATCCCCAGTGACTTGACCTTCCGCACAAGTTGCCGCCATGACTGGCTCCCGCTGGTCACATCGAAGTCGATTTCGTATTTCGTGTTTGGCAACACGACCGAAAAACCGCGTTCCGCCTATTCGGCAGCGCTCGCACTTCCCGGCCGAACAGCGATTGAAATCCTCGTCAGTCCAAGTGCTTGAGCCTGCGTGGCCATGATGGCCAGCGCGCGCGTTTCGGCCTCCGCGACCAAGCGTGGGTCCGAGAGGCCTGCGCGCCAAAGCAGCGGCTCACGGTGGATGCACATGTCGGCCTTGGAGCCGAATCCCAAGTCGATTGCGTCGCCGTGGAGTTTGGAAGCCGCGTAGACAACCAGGCTGTCGCCGTTGCTGCTGACGTCGATGAGCGTGGCATCGGTGCCGCCGGCCAACCGACTGATTTGCTCATCGGTCACCCGTTGACCGTTGACACGACTTTCGGTCCCCGGACCCATCTGATGCACACGCACTTCGTACGTTTTTGCAGGCGTGCTCGTCTGTGGCGGGCGCCGGTTCGTTTGGGCGACAGGCCTCGCGTCAGTGGTTTGGGCTGCGGACCGTTCCGGGCCCGATGCAAGCGCGAGCTGGCGCTGCGCGATGGGAAGAAAACGCGATCGCTCCGGCGCGCTCAGCTTCAATGCGCTCGCGGCTTTTTCGAGGCCACCGACGCGCTGAGCCAGCGTCATCAATGCTGCGACTTTGGTCGCAGCGTCGCCATTGAGAATGCCGGCTCTGGCAACCGATCCGTCAACGCCGGTGGCGCCGATGGGCGGGGCGGATGCCGTTTGTTGAATGATGGCTCGTGCCGCTGCCGGCTTCAGCGTCGGACACAGAATCAGCATCTTTGCCACCACTGACGCGACCTCAGGAGTCGAGAACGAGGTGCCGCTCGCGACCTCGTACGCTCGGCCGAGCCCGCGCACGATTCGACGATCTTCACCCGGCGCATAGATAGTCGCCCCTGCAGAATTCATCCAAGCGCGGCGAGTGACCACGACGGCGCACGCGGCGACGGACGGCGCGGCGGTGTCCTGGGCGACTCCGACGCCTTTATCCGCACCGGCACGGCTTGCATCAAGCAGGCGAGGCACGCGATCACGGCCGAGAGGGCGTAAAGAAGCCCGCCCAGGCCGAGCCGGACGATGGCCCGCAGCAGCCAGCGGAT
>JAYUWC010000111.1:0-6199 GCA_043753755.1 Rhizobacter sp. | reverse complement strand
GCTGCGCGATGTTCATGGCCACGCTGCTGCAGCAGGCCGGCCTGCCCGACGGCGTGTTCAACGTGGTGCAGGGCGACAAGGTGGCGGTCGACGCGCTGCTGGTGCACCCGGATGTGAAGGCGATCAGCTTTGTCGGCAGCACGCCGATCGCCCAGTACATCTACGAGACCGGCGCGCACCACGGCAAGCGCGTGCAGGCCCTCGGCGGCGCGAAGAACCACATGGTCGTGATGCCCGACGCCGACATCGAGCAAGCGGTCGACGCGCTGATCGGCGCGGCCTACGGCTCGGCCGGCGAGCGCTGCATGGCGATCAGCGTGGCGGTGCTGGTCGGCGACGTGGCCGACAAGATCGTGCCGCTGCTCGCCGCCCGCGCGAAGACGCTGAAGGTCAAGAACGGCATGGAGCTCGACGCCGAGATGGGCCCCATCGTGACAAGGCAGGCCCTCGAACGCATCGAGGGCTATATCGGCATTGGCGTCGAAGAAGGTGCGACGCTGGTCGTCGACGGCCGCGGTCATCAGGTTGCCGGACACGAGCAGGGCTTTTTCACCGGCGGCACATTGTTCGACCACGTTCTGCCCTCGATGCGGATCTACAAAGAAGAAATTTTCGGCCCGGTGCTCTCGTGCGTGCGTGTGCACGACCTCAAAGAGGCGGTCGAGCTGATCAACGATCACGAATACGGCAACGGCGTGGCCTGCTACACCAGCGACGGCAACGTCGCACGCGAGTTCTCGCGGCGGGTGCAGGTCGGCATGGTCGGCATCAACGTACCGATCCCGGTGCCGATGGCATGGCATGGTTTTGGCGGCTGGAAGCGCTCGCTCTTCGGCGACATGCATGCCTACGGCGAAGAAGGCGTGCGCTTCTACACCAAGCAAAAATCGATCATGCAGCGCTGGCCTGCCAGCATCGCAAAAGGCGCCGAGTTCGTGATGCCGACTGCGAAGTGACTCGTTGCACCGCCCGGCATCCGAATCGCGATCGGCGATGAAGCGCGTGGCCGCGTTGCCGGCCTGGACGATTGCTGCACCGGTCGTGGCATGGGGCCTGTTGGGGGGTGCGGCCTTCGGCCTCGGCGGCGTTTTTCTAATTGCGCTCGCCGCCGGCCTGATCGGTGCGGTGCTGGCCGCGGTGCACCACGCCGAGGTGGTGGCGCACCGCGTCGGTGAACCTTTCGGCACGCTGCTGCTGGCGGTGGCGGTCACGGTCATCGAGGTCGCGCTGATCGTCTCGCTGATGCTCGCCGGCGGGCCCGACAGCGCCACGCTGGCGCGCGACACGGTGTTTGCGGCGGTGATGATCATTCTCAACGGCATCGTCGGCCTGTGCCTGATCGTCGGCGGTGCGCGTTTCCATGAGCAGACCTTCGACCTGCGCGGCACGAGTGCTTCGCTGGCAACGCTCGCAGCGATCGTGGTGCTCACGCTCGTGCTGCCGAACTACACCGTCACCACGCCGGGGCCGGTCTACACCGCGAGCCAACTGGGCTTCATCGCGACCGTGTCGGCGGGGCTTTACGGTGTCTTCGTGCTGGTGCAGACCGTGCGCCACCGCGACTACTTTCTCGTCACCGACACCGACGGCGCCGATGCCGAAACCCACGCCGAACCCCCAGACAACGCCACCACCGCCATCAGTGGCGTTCTGCTGTTGATCTGCCTCGTGGCCGTGGTGGTGCTGGGCAAGACGCTCTCGCCGAGCATCGAGGCTGCGGTGATGGCAGCGCACGCGCCGAAGGCTCTGGTCGGCGTGGTCATCGCGCTGGTCGTGCTGCTGCCGGAGGGCCTCGCGGCGTTGCGCGCGGCGCGCGCGAACCGGCTGCAGACCAGCCTCAACCTCGCGCTCGGCTCGGCACTCGCAACCATCGGCCTGACGATCCCGGCGGTCGCCGTCGTCTCGCTCTGGTTCGGCCTCACGCTGACCCTGGGCATCGATCTGAAGGCAACCGTGCTGCTGGTGCTCTCGCTGTTCGTCAGCGGCCTGGCGCTGAGCACCGGCCGCACGACCGTGCTGCAGGGCGCGGTGCTGCTCGCGATCTTCGCGACCTATCTGTTTCTGACCGTCGTGCCTTGAGCAGCCTCAACGGCGTCACAAGCGCTCGGTCTCGGCAGTTCGCGGTTGCCACTTCATCAGCCGCCGCTCGACTCGGCCGACGACGGCGTCCAGCAGCAGCGCGAACACGGTCAGCACCAGAATGCCGGCCATCACGGTGTTGATGTCGAACGCACCCTCGGCCTGCAAGATCAGGTAGCCCACGCCGCGCGACGAACCGAGGTATTCGCCGACCACCGCGCCGACGAAGGCAAGCCCCACGCTGGTGTGCAACGAGCTGAAGACCCAGCTCGTCGCACTCGGCAGGTACACGTGCCGCAGCAGCTGCTTCTGCGAGGCGCCGAGCATGCGCGCGTTGGCGAGCACCACCGGGCTCACTTCTTTCACGCCCTGGTAAACGTTGAAGAACACGATGAAGAAGACGAGCGTGACGCCGAGCGCCACCTTCGAGGCGATGCCGAGCCCGAACCACACCGCGAAGATCGGCGCCAGGATCACCCGCGGCATGCTGTTGAGCGCCTTGATGTAGGGCTCGGTGATCGCCGCGGCCAGCGGGCTCAGTGCCAGCCACAGCCCACAGCCCAGGCCCATTGCCGTGCCGATGCCGAACGCGAGCACGGTCTCGAGCAGCGTGACGCCGAGGTGCTCGTAGATGTCGGCCCGGGTCACGAACCAGGCCCAGATGCGCGCCGAGACCTGCAGCGGCTCGCCGAAGAAAAAGGCCGCCTGGCGGTCGTTCTCGAACACGATCGGCGGGATCAACCCCGGCTTGGTCAGCACGTACCAGAGCACGAAGATCAGCACCAGCAAGCCGATCTGCCAAACCCGCAGATTGCCGCGGCGCGGCTTGATGAGTTGCCACATGGTCGCCGGCAAGTCAGGCGGCGAGTTGCTGCCGGTAGCCGGCGAGCACCTCGTCGCGCAGCACATGCCAGATCGCCCGATGCAACTCGATGAAGCGCGGCGTGGCGCGCACCTCGGCCACGTCGCGCGGGCGCTCCAGGTCGACCAGAAACTCGCCGATCGGGTGGGCGCCCGGGCCGGCGCTAAGGCACACGACGCGGTCGCTCATCGCAATGGCTTCATCGAGGTCGTGCGTGATGAACAAGACCGCTTTTTTCTTCGCGCTCCAGAGCGACAAGACTTCGTTTTCCATCAGCTGCCGGGTCTGGATGTCGAGCGCCGAGAAGGGCTCGTCCATCAAGACGATGTCGGGGTCGAGCACCAACGTTTGCGCCAGACTCACGCGCTTTCGCATGCCGCCCGAAAGCTGGTGCGGGTAGCGATCGCCGAACGCGGCCAGGCCGACCCGCCGCAGCCATTCGTCGGCCTGCGCACCCGCATCGCGCGCACCCCGAAACTCCAACCCCGCCATCACGTTTTGCCGCGCGGTGCGCCATGGCATCAAGCTCTCGGCCTGGAACATGTAGCCCGCGCGTCGGTTGATGCCGGCCAGCCGCGTGCCGAACACATGCACCTCGCCCTCGCTGGGTGCCAGCAAACCCGCGGCCACGTTGAGCAGCGTGCTCTTGCCGCAGCCGGTCGGACCGACAACGCTGACGAACTCGCCCGCGGCAACAGTCAGCGACACCTCGCGCACGGCGGTGTAGCGCTGCGCCGGGTCGTGCTTGTCGACGAACGTGCAGGCGATGCGCTTGAGTTCGAGGGCGGCTGCAGGTGCGGCCTCGGGCAACACGCCGCTTACCCGTTCGGGAACAACGCATTCGCCTTCTTGACGAACGCGTTGGTGTAAACCGCCGCGAGGTCGATCTTGGCGGCAGCGACTTCGGGGTCGATGCTGGCGAGCGCGCGGCGCGCGGTCTCGGGCCCGGCTTCGGGAAAGAAACCGTCGACCGAGAGCGCACCCTTGGCCGCGAGAAACGCATCGACGTAGACCGCGCGGTCACCGAGCAGGTAACTCTCGGGCACGGCTGCGATGATCTCGCGCACGCCGGCGCGCTGGATCCATTTGTCGGCACGCACGATCGCGTTGGCGATGGCCTGCACGGTTAGCGGGTGCTTGTCGATGAAGCTTTGCTGGGCGTACATGCAGCCGGCCGGCATCGGGCCGCCGAAGATGCGGTCGGCCTCGGCGACGATGCGGGTGTCGGAGACGATCTTCAAGTCGCCCGAACGCGCCAGCAGCGTGATCACCGGGTCGAGGTTGCTGATGGCGTCGATCTGGCCGGCGCGCATTGCCGCCACCGCGCCGCTGCCGGCGCCTACGCCGATGATGGACACGTCGTTCGGCTTCAACCCCGCCTTGGCGAGCACGAAGTTGGCGAGCACATTGGTGCTCGAGCCGGGTGCCGTGACGCCGAGCTTCTTGCCTTTCAGCTCGGCGACCTCCTTGAAGTTCGGCAGCGTCTTCGGGTTGACGCCGAGCACGATCTGCGGCGCGCGGCCTTGCAGCGCAAAGGCACGCAGGCGCTGGCCTTTGACCTGCATGTTGATGGTGTGCTCGAAGGCGCCCGAGACCAAGTCGGCGCTGCCGCCCACCATCGCCTGCAGCGCGCGCGAGCCACCGGCGAAATCGGCGATCGTCACCTCCAGGCCCTCGACCTTGAAGTAGCCCTGGCTCTCAGCGATGGTGAGCGGCAAGTAGTACAGCAAATTCTTGCCGCCGACCGCGATGGTGAGCTTTGGCTTTTCGACGGCCTGGCCGAGCGCAGTGAAAGGGTGGGCGATCATCGCGGCACCGGTGGCGACAACGAAACTGCGGCGTTGCATGGGCAAAGAACTCCATGTGAGATGCCGTTCAATCTAGCCGCGCGCCAGCCCCCGCGCCAGCGGGGAAACACCCCGCGCCACGCACGGCCGAGGCGGCCCGTAGAATGAATTTCAATGAATCCGTTCCGCCTGCGGCACGCCGCGCTGTCGATCCTTGCGCTGCTCGCGGCGCTGGGTTTTTCACTCGACAGCCTCGCGCAACCGGCCTCGAAAGCGCCACTGCAACTGCCCGTGCAACTGCCCGTGCAACGGCCTTCACCAGTGCCGCTCCCTGACGGGTCCATTGAGGCCGCAGTGCCCGCCTCGGCTTCGGCCTCTGCCGCAGCTCCGGTTGCGCCGCCGATCTCGCTCTCGGCGCGCAAGGTCTACGAGCAAGCCCGCTCGCAGCTGCTGCAGATTCGCACCGTGCTCAAAGGCCGGGCGAGCCAGACCTCGGTGGGTTCGGGGTTTCTGGTCTCGCGCGAGGGCCACATCGTCACCAACTTCCATGTGGTCGCCGAAGCTGCACTCAAACCCGAGCGCCACGATCTCGTCTACGTCACAGCCGATGGCCGCGAGGCGCCGCTGCAAATCCTGCAGCTCGACGTGCTGCACGACCTCGCGCTGCTGAAGGCGGCCGATGCGACTCGGCCGGCCGGCGGCTTCGATGCGCTGACCTTTCGCAACGAGGCGCAACCGCTGGCGCAAGGTGAGCGCCTCTACTCGCTCGGCAACCCGCTCGACGTCGGCTTCGCAGTCACCGAGGGCACCTACAACGGCCTGGTGCGGCGCAGCTTCTACCCGCAGATTTTTTTCGGTGGCGCACTCAGCGGCGGCATGAGCGGCGGGCCGGCGCTCGACCAGCAGGGCCAGGTCATCGGCATCAACGTGGCACGCCGGGTCGATGGTGAGCAGGTGAGCTTTTTGGTGCCGGCAAGCTTCGCGGTGGCGCTGCTCGCCCGCGGGCGCGACGCTGCACCGATCAAAAGCGCGTCCTACGCCCTCGTCAGCGAGCAGTTGATGCAGCACCAGACGGCGCTCACCCAACGCTTCATCGAACAGGGCTGGAAAACCGCGACCCACCCGCGCTACAAGGTGCCGGTGCCGAGCGATACGTTCATGCGCTGCTGGGGCAGCAGCGACCCCTCGCGCACCGGCGGCCTCGATCTCGAACGCTCCGACTGCGTGATGGACACCCGCATCTTCGTCGGCGACTACAACACCGGCACGATCGGCGTGCGCCACGAGAGCTACGACGGCGCCAAGCTCGGCGCGCTGCGCTTCGCGGCCCGCTACTCGGCAAGCTTTCGCAACGAGAACTTCACCCGGCTGCGCAGCGAGCACCAGACCAAGCCGCAATGCGTCGAAGACTTCATCGACCGCGGCGGCCTGCCGCTGCGCGCGGTGGTCTGCGTGCGCGCTTACAGGAAAC
>JAYUWC010000110.1:0-6252 GCA_043753755.1 Rhizobacter sp. | reverse complement strand
TTGCCAACTGGTTGATGGGTGAACTCTCGCGCCGCCTGAACGCGCAAGACCTGACGATCGACGCCAGCCCGGTCGCGGCCGAGGTGCTTGCCGCTCTGTTGATGCGGATTGCCGACGGCACCGTCTCGAACAACGGCGCACGTCAGGTGTTCGACGCGCTTTGGGCGGGCGAAGCACGAAGCGTCGATGCGACGATCGAGGCCAAGGGCCTGAAGCAGATGAGCGATTCAGGCGAACTCGAAGCCATCGTCGACGCGGTGCTCGCAGCCAACGGCAAATCGGTCGAAGAGTTTCGTGCGGGCAAAGAAAAAGCCTTCAATGCGTTGGTCGGCCAGGTGATGAAGGCGACCCAGGGCAAAGGCAACCCGAAGCAGGTCGGCGAGTTGCTAAAGAAAAAGCTCGGCTGAAGGCTGGGCCGCAGCGCGCGGCGACAGCGGTCAGCGTCGCGTTGACGGCGCCGAGGCTGCGCCGGCGATCATGCCCATCGAACCCGGCTGCGCGCCTGCCCAAAGATTTTTCAAGCGCTCGAGTTCGGCGTCGTAGAGCTTGTCGATGCGGACGATCTCCAGGCGCTGGTTTTGGGCCAGCGAATTTTGCGCGTCGACCGACGCATCGTTGGCATCGATCGCGAGCTTGAGCTTGAGCGGCAACTGCTTGCCGAGATAGAACTCGGATTCGTCTTTGAGCGGTTTGCGCTCGGTGGTGAGCACGGCCAGCCGCTGCTCCGAAGCCAGCAGCGCTTTGCGCACGTCGCTGAGCGCCTGCGCGCGCGCTTTGCGGTGCGCGGCCTCGTTCGGGAAACGCACCAGCAGGTTGCGATCGCGGCGGCTCGCCTCTTGTTGCCGGGCGCGGTCAGAAGTGACATTGGCCTCGTGGGCTTCGAACTCGGCGCGCTCATCAGCCGTCATCGGCGGCGCCTGCAACCGCTTGACTGAGCCGTCGGCATTGAGCACCCGCTGCACGCGCGCATTGCACTCGACGATCGGGCGATCCGAAGTGAGGCGTTTGCCGTTGACGTCGGTGCAGCTGTAGATCTGCGCACCGCCGGTCGATTGGGCCCCGACGAACGGCGCCGAACAGCCGGCAACGATCACCAGGCCTCTAGCAACAGCAACGGTCAGTGCGCGCATTCTCATGAGACTCCGTAGCGTTCGCGGTAGACGACGACGCGCGAGAGGTGCGCCCTCAGCGCTGCATCGGCGGTGGTTTCAAGATACTGCAGCAAGTCGGCCAGGGTCGCAATCGAGATCACCGGCAGGCCGTGGTCGTGCTCGAAGTCTTCAACGGCCGAGCGGGCGGAAAGGTTGTCATCGCTGCCGCTGCGCTCCATGCGGTCGAGGGCGATCAGCACCGCCACCGCATTGCCGCCAGCACTGCGCAGGGTTTCGACCGCTTCGCGTTTCGAGGCGCCATCGGTGATCACGTCGTCGACGATCACGACCCGGCCGGCCACCGCCGCGCCGACCAGCGAGCCGCCCTCACCGTGGGTCTTGGCTTCTTTGCGATTGAAGGCGAACGGCACCGTGCGGCCGAGGCCGGCAAGTGCCATCGCCGAGGCCGCCGCGAGCGTGATGCCTTTGTAGGCGGGGCCGAAGAGCATGTCGAATTCGCAGCCCGAGGCGAGCAAACGGCGCGCATAAAATTCTGCGAGGCGCGCCAGCTTAGCGCCGTCGTCGAACAAGGCCGAGTTGAAGAAGTACGGCGACAGCCGACCGGCCTTGGTCTTGAACTCACCGAAGCGCAGCACGCCGGCCTCGACCGCAAACTTCACGAAGTCGTGGGCGAGTGCATCGTGGCTGGTGGCGCTCAGCGCATGCGCCGCGTTCGTCGAGTTGGTCATCATCGGAGAATCTCGTCGTGTTCCGTCTCGTCTCGCTCAATCTCAACGGCATTCGCTCGGCGGCCAGCAAGGGTTTCGAGGCGTGGGCAGAAACGCTCGCGGCCGATTGTATGGGGGTGCAAGAGCTCAAGGCTCAGGCCGCAACAGTGCTCGGCCGCTTCGATACGGTGGCCGGCATGCGGGGGCATTTTCACTATGCCGAGCGGCCGGGTTACTCGGGCGTAGGCCTCTATACGCGCAAGGCGCCGAGTCAGATGATCCTCGGCATCGGCAACGCCGAATTCGATGCCGAGGGCCGTTATGTCGAAGCCCGTTTCGACACGCCCGGACTCGGAAAGAGCGGCAAGCTCAGCCTGATCAGCTGCTACTTTCCGAGCGGCTCGAGCGGCGATCTGCGGCAGGCTGCAAAGTTCAGGTTTCTCGCACTGATGGCGCCGCACTTGAAGGCGCTGGCCAGCGAACGCGAGCTGATTCTGGTCGGCGACATCAACATCGCCCACCAAGAAATCGACCTCAAGAACTGGCGCGGCAACCGCAAGAACAGCGGCTTTTTGCCCGAAGAGCGCGCGTGGATGACCGCACTGCTCGACGAGATTGGTCTGGTCGATGTCTTTCGCACCCTCAACCCGCACCCCGATCAATACACCTGGTGGAGCAACCGCGGCCAGGCCTACGCCAAGAACGTCGGCTGGCGGCTCGACTACCACCTCGCCACACCGAAGGTCGCCCGACATGCCGTGGCCGAGCACATCTACCTCACGCAGCGCTTCAGCGACCATGCGCCGGTGGTGATCGACTACGACTTCACGCTCTGACTTCCGCCCATCACCTCAGGACCCAGCCCATGCGCCTCGAAACGATCGAACTCGAAACCGCGCCCAACCCCACCGCCTCGGTCATCGTCCTGCACGGTCTCGGCGCCGATGGCAACGACTTCGTGCCGATCGCACAAGAGCTCGACCTGCGCAGCGTCGGCCCGGTGCGCTTCGTCTTCCCGCACGGCCCGACGCGGCCGGTCACCGTCAACGGCGGCCACGTGATGCGCGCCTGGTACGACATCTTCGGCGCCGAACTCGGCCCGGGCACCGCGCGGCGTGAAGACGACGCCGGCCTGCGCGAATCGCAATCGCTGGTCGATGCACTGATCGCCCACGAGCGCGCCCGCGGCATTCCGGCCGAGCGCATCGTGCTCGCCGGCTTCTCGCAGGGTTGCGCCATGACCTTCATGGCCGGCTTGCGCTACCCCGAGCGGCTTGCCGGGTTGATGGGCCTGTCGGGCTACTTGCCGCTGGGCGCGCTGACTGGCGGCGAGCGCCACATGGCCAACGCCGACGTGCCCATCTTCCAGGCCCACGGCAGCGCCGACCCGGTGATCCCGATCGCCCTCGCAGTGCAATCTCGCGACGCGCTGATCGCCCTCGGTCACGCGGTCGAATGGCACACCTACCCGATGCCGCACTCGGTCTGTGCCGCCGAGATCGCCGACATGAACCACTGGTTGCTGGGCGTGCTCGGCGCGCCACCGAAAGGTGAATAAGTCACAAGCGGGCGCGGTCATATTCACACCCTGAGCCGCACTGATCGGCCTACCGTTGCATTCACCCGCCGGCCCATGCGAGCGGGCTCAGCAAAACGGAGGAAGGTCATGTTCGACATCTCTGAAATCACCGCCCCGAAGCATTAGCTCGGGCCCGAGCGCCGCGGCCCGGAGTCGGGCAACCGCCACTGGCTCGCCGCCACGCTCGACGAGATCGACTACGGTATGCTGCTCTTGACCGACGAGGTCTTCACCAGCCACGTCAACCATGCCGCTCGCGCCGAGCTCGACGCAGCGCACCCGCTGCAGCTGCTCGGCCGCGAGTTGCGCGCCCGCCGCCCGCACGGTGTGGCGCCGCTCGCCGCAGCGCTCAAGGACGCCGCCCAGCGCGGCCTGCGCAAACTGCTGACGCTTGGCGAAGGCAGCCAGCGCCTGAGCATCTCGGTGGTGCCGCTCGTGTTGCCGGGCGACGCCAGCGGCCCGGTCACGCTGGTGATGCTCGGCAAGCGCCAGGTCTGCGAGGTGCTTTCGGTGCAGGGCTTCGCGCAGTGCCACGGCCTTTCGGCGGCCGAAGCGCGGGTGCTCGCCAGCCTTTGCCGCAGCACGCCGCCGACCGAGATTGCCGCGACACTCGGCGTGGCAATCTCGACCGTGCGCACCCAGATCGGCAACATCCGATTGAAGACCGGTGCCGAAAGCATTCGCGCGCTGGTGCAGCAGGTGGCGGTGCTGCCACCACTGATGGGCGTGTTGCGCGGCAATGGTGGCGCGGTGCACGCGGCGCACGAGTTGCTCGCGGCCTGAAGGAGCGGCCCGAATGCGATCGCACCGCTAGCATCCGGCCATCGTCGGCCCGCTGTTTCGGGCCGGCGGCCTGCCGCATGCCACGCACCCCGACGACGCCTGACCTCCGCGACCCGATCGACCCGATCGCCGTGCTGCCCGACTCGCTGCAACTGCTGGCCCGCCGCGGCGAGCTCAAACGCTTTCGCAAAGGCCACCGCCTGATCGAAGAAGGCGAGCTCGGCGACACCCTCTTCATCATCCTCAAAGGCCGGGTGCGCGCCTTCGCGAGCGGCGACAAGGGCCGCGAGATCACGCACGGCACCTACGGCGTCGGCGAGTACATCGGCGAGATCAGCCTCGACGGCGGCCCGCGCTCGGCGAGTGTCGATGTCATCGAAGCCTGCGAATGCGCCGTGGTCACCCGGCAGACCCTGCTGCAGCACATCGCCGAGCACCCCGAGTTCGCTCTCGAGCTGCTCGCCAAGGTGATACGCCGTGCGCGGTCGGCCACCTTGAACGTCAAGCAGCTGGCGCTCAACGATGTCTACGGGCGGCTGGTGCTGATGCTCAACGAACTCGCCGTGCCGAAAGCCGACGGCACCCGCCTGATCGCCGAGCGGCTGACCCACCGCGAGATCGCCAACCGGCTCGGCTGTTCGCGAGAGATGGTGAGTCGGTTGATGAAGGATCTGGAGGGTGGGGGTTACCTGGTGGACGCGGGCATCGGACACTGTTTGCCCAAGCACCTGCCGGCGCGCTGGTGAGGCAAGCGTCGCCGGGGACTTAGACCTCGAGCCAACCGTAGGCCGTTCGCTCCGTGCCGACAAGGGGCACGGGCAGCTGTGAGGCGCTCGCGAGGCGTTGCCGAATCTGGCTGAGCGTCAACGTCGGGTCTGCCGCCAGCCATGCGGCGATCAAGCGCGTGACCTGCGGCGCGGCGACGCTGGTGCCGTTCATCCGCACGGTGTCGGCGTTGCCGTTGCCTGCGACGCGAAGGCCAGGCAGTTGGCGTGACTCTTCGCTCGGCGCCAGCGTTTCGGGGCCGGCACGTTGGCCAGTGGGCGTTCGCAGCGGTCCACCGCCGGAGTACGGTGAAATCCGCTTTTCACGAACGCTGCCAGCGTACCCACCGACGACGACAGTTAGCTCGCCACAGGCAATCGCGTTGTAAGACCCCGCCCGCTTCACCGAGGCTGCCGGGTTGCCGAGGGATGGGTCAAGGCGCCTTCCGTCGGGCCGATAGGCCGAATCGACGAAGTACGACTGCATGCCGCGGTGAACGCGACCCTGCAACGAATCGTTGCGTTCGATCCAGGCGTGTACGGCTTCGACCCCGCGGGACGATCGGTTGGTCAATTTGATGTGCCAGAGGCCGTGACGCGCCAGCACCCTGGAGCGCGGCACCACCGCACCCGTGGGGGCAAGCTTGATCAAGACTTTGGTCTGCAGCCGGCCTTTGACCACGTCCGACGCGAAGACCACGCCGAAGGTCGCTAGCGGCCCCGGCAGGTCAGACCGCGCGCCTTGCCCCGCATCGGCCGAGACAAAGACACCGCTCGGGTCGATGACCTCGACGTGACGGTCGCCTTCTCGACCCGCGGGCAGCCACAGCTCGACAGACGTCGGCGTCTGGCAATCGGGCGGGACGCGCCAGTGCAGCACCTTGGTCGCCTTGGACGGCAGCTTCACGAGCGCATGGGCGTGCAACTGATATGCATTGCCGGCCGGCAGCACGACCGTCAGCAGCCCCTGCATGATCTCTATCAGTTCCTTAATTACCTGCTCGAGAACCGAGCTGCCGTCGTGCGGCCCGGCCATCGTGCCGTAGCTCATGTTGACGACAACCGGCAACCCGAACCCGGCACGCCGGACGATGTAGTCGGCCCTGCAGAATTCATTCGAGCGCAGCAAGTAGCCGCGAGGTGAGATTGGGCAACTGCGGGCGCCGAGGTGCCTTGGCCGACTTCATCGCGTTTGTCCGATCGGGCATGGCTTGCATCAAGCAGGCGAGGCACGCGATCACGGCCGAGAGGGCGTAAAGAAGCCCGCCCAGGCCGAGCCGGACGATGGCCCGCAGCAGCCAGCGGAT